>NZ_JAJOMZ010000004.1:656666-985000 GCF_024699965.1 Flavobacterium sp. J372 | reverse complement strand
ATTTCCTTTAAGAATCAGAAAAGCTTTTATTTTGTTATAATGTTGAATGTTGTAATGTTTGAATGTTCCGCTCGGAAACTTTAAAACTTTCTAACTTTCAACTTTCTAACTCAAAAGTTGTAGTCCCGGGCAGACTCGAACTGCCGACCCCTACATTATCAGTGTAGTACTCTAACCAGCTGAGCTACGAGACTATTTTTATTCTATTTTGAATTTTAAATTATAAATGTTGAATGTCGGTTGCCCTTCATTTAAAATTCATAATTCAAAATTTAAAATAATTCCTGCTCTCTTTTTCTTTAATATTTTTGAACTAACAGCGAGAGTAAACCCATCTTTCAATCTGAAGAACCTATATAAGGGCGTCATTTCTCTAGAAAGGAGGTGTTCCAGCCGCACCTTCCGGTACGGCTACCTTGTTACGACTTAGCCCCAGTTACCAGTTTTACCCTAGGCAGCTCCTTGCGGTCACCGACTTCAGGTACCCCCAGCTTCCATGGCTTGACGGGCGGTGTGTACAAGGCCCGGGAACGTATTCACCGGATCATGGCTGATATCCGATTACTAGCGATTCCAGCTTCACGGAGTCGAGTTGCAGACTCCGATCCGAACTGTGACCGGCTTTATAGATTCGCTCCTGCTCGCGCAGTGGCTGCTCTCTGTACCGGCCATTGTAGCACGTGTGTAGCCCAGGACGTAAGGGCCGTGATGATTTGACGTCATCCCCACCTTCCTCACGGTTTGCACCGGCAGTCTTGTTAGAGTTCCCGACTTGACTCGCTGGCAACTAACAACAGGGGTTGCGCTCGTTATAGGACTTAACCTGACACCTCACGGCACGAGCTGACGACAACCATGCAGCACCTTGTAAAGTGTCCGAAGAAAAAACTGTTTCCAGTCCTGTCACTCTACATTTAAGCCCTGGTAAGGTTCCTCGCGTATCATCGAATTAAACCACATGCTCCACCGCTTGTGCGGGCCCCCGTCAATTCCTTTGAGTTTCAAACTTGCGTTCGTACTCCCCAGGTGGGATACTTATCACTTTCGCTTAGCCACTCAGTCTTACGACCAAACAGCTAGTATCCATCGTTTACGGCGTGGACTACCAGGGTATCTAATCCTGTTCGCTCCCCACGCTTTCGTCCATCAGCGTCAATCAATTGTTAGTAACCTGCCTTCGCAATTGGTATTCCATGTAATATCTAAGCATTTCACCGCTACACTACATATTCTAGTTACTTCACAATAATTCAAGCCCTACAGTATCAATGGCAGTTCGACAGTTGAGCTGCCGGATTTCACCACTGACTTATAAAGCCGCCTACGGACCCCTTTAAACCCAATGATTCCGGATAACGCTTGGATCCTCCGTATTACCGCGGCTGCTGGCACGGAGTTAGCCGATCCTTATTCTTACGGTACCGTCAAGCCTCTTCACGAAGAGGTGTTTCTTCCCGTACAAAAGCAGTTTACACACCATAGATGCTTCATCCTGCACGCGGCATGGCTGGATCAGGCTTGCGCCCATTGTCCAATATTCCTCACTGCTGCCTCCCGTAGGAGTCTGGGTCCGTGTCTCAGTACCAGTGTGGGGGATCTCCCTCTCAGGACCCCCTACCCATCATTGCCTTGGTATGCCGTTACCATACCAACTAGCTAATGGGACGCATGCTCATCTTACACCGATAAATCTTTAATAATCTTGTGATGCCACAAAAATATACTATAAGGTATTAATCCAAATTTCTCTGGGCTATCCCTTAGTGTAAGGCAGATTGCATACGCGTTACGCACCCGTGCGCCGGTCTCAAAGCCCGAAAGCTTCTACCCCTCGACTTGCATGTGTTAGGCCTGCCGCTAGCGTTCATCCTGAGCCAGGATCAAACTCTTCATCGTATATTTTAAATATTTTACGACGCTTGTCCTTCTACAGGTTGTTTAATTTCTTCAAACCTACCCGATTTGCTTACTCTCTCTTTAATGCTGTCAATCCAATATGTCTATGAACGTGTCTTTCTTTTTTTTTCGCCTCAACGTTGCCGTTGTAAGCGGGTGCAAAAGTACAACTTATTTTTTACCAGGCAAGAATTTTGAAAACTTTTTTTGATTTATTTTCTCATTCCTAATTTCTCAGTAAATAGCTTTGATTTTGCGCTGGCTTCTTTCGAAACCGGACGGCAAAGATAATATCTCTTTCCCTTTCAATCCAAATCTTTTTTCTTAAAAATTTTAAGGTTTTTCCTCTCGCTTGTGGCTCGTGGCTTTTACCTTAATCCTGTCTTTTCAATGAGCGCTGCACTTGTTCAATGCGGGTGCAAAAGTAGCGAGATTTTCCAGCTTTCCAAACTTTAAAGAGGTTTATTTTTTACCTGCTTCCTTAACTTTTGCTTAACGTATTGAGGCATTGAAGGTTGAAATGAAAAAAAAATTTAAAAAATTTGGCAGGATATTATACCTGTCAAAGATGCGAACGCAGGTTTACTAATACCAACAAACCATGTAGCGTCAAAGATTGAAATAATTCGTTCTAAATAAATTCAATCAAATTTTAAAGCTTTGGCCGGAGAAATACGTGTAATGATATAAGACGGTAGTATTAATAATATAAGGCAGGTAACAATCGTACCTACATTAATGAGAAGTATTGCAACAACATCTAATGTAACCGGAGCTTCTGTTACGTAGTAGCTTTCAGGCGGAAGTTTTATTACAGCAAAATACTTCTGAATTAATAGCAGGCAAATGCTGATTACATTTCCATATAACAATCCGCGACCTATGATATGGGCAGCATTATATAGAAATATTTTGCGTACACTCCAATTTGTTGCACCCAGCGCTTTGAGCATGCCCACCATCTGGGTACGCTCTAATATAAGTACCAGCAGCGCCACGACCATGTTGATTGTGGCCACAAGCACCATAATTATAATAATAACCAATATATTAAAATCAAAGAGCTTAACCCAATCAAATATATTGGCGTATTTTTCTTCAATAGTTGTTACATTTAATGTTGAAGGCACTTCGTCATAAACCTTTGTGCCAGTTTGTGCAATCTTAGTAAAATCTTTAGCAAAAACCTCAAATGCCCCAACCTCGCCATTACGCCATTTGTTCATACGCTGCACGTGCCGTATATCACCAAGCATATACGTAGCATCAAATTCCTGAAACCCTGAATTGTAAATACCCACCAACTCAAACCTCCTTAAATTCGGCAATCCATTGCCGCCATCTTTCATAAAAAAGGTATTGAACTTATCTCCTACCTTGAGCTTAAGTCGCGCAGCAAGATATTGTGACAATACAACCTCTTCATTAAGATTACCCTTAAGGTTCGGGATGCGGCCTTCTGTAATATACTCTGTTAAATTATCCCACAGATAATCTTTACCTACACCCTTGAAAATTATACCTTCAACGGATTCTGCTGTTCGGATAACACCGCCCTTGCTGGCCACGGCTTGTATATGTGCTACATCTCCCACAGATGTAAACTTTGGATAAAAAGGCTGCTGTATTGCCAAAGGCTCTACACTTACATCACTTTCATTATTATCATAGTTAGATATGATGATATGACCGTTTAATGCCGATATCTTCTCGCGTATCTTGTCCTGCAGGCCTTTGCCGGTGGCTACAGAAATTATCATCATCATCACCCCGATGGCTATTGCAGTAATCGCTATTTTTATTATTGGCGCGCTTATGCTGTTTTTGTTACTTTTGGCAGCAGAGAGCCTTCGGGCGATGAAATATTCTAAATTCAATGGGTATGATATGTAAATCGTTATTCAAAAATACTGTTTTATTTTTATTGGCGGCGATGGTAAGCTGTGGAAATGCAGCTACAAGCCAAAAGGCACAAGCCAAAAGTGAGCCACAAACCACGGGGCACAAGCCAAAAGCAGAAGCCAAAATAAAAACAGGTGCTGATAATCATCAGGCATATCTTCCTTTATTAAGAGATAAAAAGATAGGTATTGTGACTAATCAGACGGGGATTATAATATATGACTCGATATATATGCTGCCTGATAGCGAAGACAGAACACACCAAGAAGCGTATAAGCGCAAAACATTACACTTAGTCGATTTCCTGATTGGAGCAAAAATCAACGTAAAAAAGATTTACGCACCCGAGCATGGCTTCCGCGGGACGGCTGATGCAGGCGAACTTATTAAAGACGGCAAGGATACTAAGACCGGTTTACCCATAATATCTCTCTACGGCAATAACAAAAAGCCAAAGCCGGAGCAGCTGGCCGGGATCGATGTGCTGGTGTTTGACCTGCAAGATGTAGGCGCGCGCTTTTATACTTATATTTCATCCCTCCATTACATTATGGAAGCGTGTGCCGAAAATAACATTCCGCTTATAATTCTTGACAGGCCTAACCCAAATGGCAATATTGTTGACGGGCCAACATTGGAAAAAAGAACACACCAGTTTTATAGGTATGCACGAAATTCCGGTTTTGCACGGCATGACAATTGGCGAATATGGTAAAATGATCAATGGCGAAAAGTGGCTGAAGAATGGCGTGCAATGTGACCTGACAGTGATTCCATGCCTGAATTACGAAAGAGATATGCCTTATAGCCTGCCCGTAAAGCCATCGCCCAACCTTCCGAATGACCAAGCCATAAACCTATACGCCAGCCTCTGCTTTTTTGAAGGGACGAATGTAAGCCTGGGACGAGGTACCAATAAGCAATTCCAGATATATGGATCGCCCGACCTGCCAAACAAGGGTTTCAGCTTTACACCAATGCCGAATGAAGGTGCAAAAGAACCGCCATTAAAAGGAATTATATGTTATGGAGAAGATCTGAGCAAAGCTCCCAAAGTAAATCGCCTTGAACTGAAATGGCTGATGAAGGCTTATGCTGAAACGAAAGATAAGTCGAATTTCTTTATTCCTTTCTTTACAAAACTTGCCGGCACAAAAACATTGCAGCAACAGATTGAGGCCGGAAAGAGCGAGGATGAAATACGCAGGAGCTGGGAGCCGGGGCTGGTGAAGTTTAAGGCGATGCGCAAGAAGTACATTATTTACCCGGGATAGCAAATCTTAAACTTTACACAAAGTGTTTCTTTGTGTGAAAGTGCTTAAGTAATTTTAAGTATTGAAATGAATTAATCACTTAAAACATACTACCATGAATAATATAATGGAAAAACTTGATGGCCTTATTCAATACGTGCTTGACTTTATACACAAAGTAAAAGGATACGTTGAAGATATCATTGCCTTCTTTGAAGACCTGCGTGATAAGATTGAGGGTTTACTTGATTATGTGGAAGGCAAACTGCAAAGCATTGAAGGCTTTGTTGGTGAGCTGAAAATGAATACTGAGGAGGAAGTGGCGGCTTAACCGAAAGTTATTGTACAATTCGTCTTTTAAAAAAACACCCTCATATTAAGAGGGTGTTTTTTTTAATGCCCTTATTAAATTTCAACTTTAATGCCAGGATTAATTTTTGAAAGCTCTTCAACAAATTCGGCTCGACGCACAGGTGAAATTAATGCGTAGTCAAACTTGTGTCCGTACTTTATTTCAAGCCGGTTTATTGACATGGCCGGTGCACTTAACGGATTATTTGTTTTACGTATCGAAGTAATATCTGATATTGCAATCTTTTGCTTACCGAAAAGCCCTGAACTAATAATCAGGCTGTCATCTATAATCGTATAGCTTATCATCAGTAAAAATGAAAATATCAAAAGTATGATTCCGACAAAAGTTAATATAAGAACCAAATCTTTTGTGATTATGCCTTCATAGATTGGATAACCAAATGGAATAAAAATCAATAACAACATCCAGATATCGGTGGCGCTTCTGTATTTTTTTGTCATACAATCCTCTTTTTCATTTCTTCAACAATATTATAAGCGGCAGGACAAATGGCAACGTTTTTCATAGTAAGGCTTGCAATCTGCTGGAACTTCTTCCTGTCAGTATGCGGGAATTCGCGGCAGGCTTTGGGCCTTACATCATAAATAAAACACATGTTGTCACCGTCTAAGAATGTACAGGGCACGCTCTGCAGCACATAATCATTATCTTCATCTATGCGCAAGTAGGACTCTATAAACTGCTGTGGCTTCATACGCAGGTGCTTAGCTATGCGCTCAATATCGGCTAGTGTAAACAACGGCCCGGTGGTCTTGCAGCAGTTGGCACAAGTAAGGCAGTCGGTGCGCTTAAACTCGCGATCATGAATGTCCTGCATTACATAATCAAGGTTCTTGGGCGTTTTCTTTTTCAGCCTCTCAAAAAACTTTTTGTTTTCGTTATGCTTATCTTTGGCAAGACCGCCAAGCTGTTTTAAAAAATCGTCCATCCCTCGCAATGCATTATCATTCAGCATGCAAAAATAATAAAAATGAAAGACCTTTTCGGAAAAGCTATACTTGATTACCAAACCGGCAACGCACCTGAAAACCTGACAACCGAAACTTCAATTTCTGAAGAAGACGAAATGAGCGTAGCCTACCTATTCCGCAGCTACGCTGAAATGCCAAAGCTTGAACAAAGAGCGCTGAAGCTTGCAAAAGGCCGTGTGCTTGATGTGGGGTGTGGCGCCGGCAGCCATAGCCTCTACCTGCAGAACGAATGTAAATTAGATGTTACTGCCGTGGATATTTCGGCCAATGCCATTGAAGCGTGTAAGTTGCGCGGGATAAGAAACAGCATTATCAAGGATGTGATGGAAATAAACGGTGAAAAATTTGATACAATACTCCTTTTGATGAATGGTACGGGCATTTTCGGAAAGCTGAAGCGAATATCGAAGTCCCTGCAAAAACTAAAGTCGCTGCTCAATCCAGGCGGACAAATTTTAATCGACTCAAGCGATATCATTTATATGTTTGATGAAGATGATGACGGCGGTAAATGGATACCGAGTGATATTGATTATTATGGCGAAGTAACGTTTACCGTGAAATACAAAGGCGAAACTGAACAGCCATTTGACTGGCTATACATCGATTACAACACCTTACAAAACGCTGCGCATGCCAACGGCTTTAATTGTGAGCTTGTGGTTGAAGGTGAGCACTATGATTATTTAGCAAGGTTGACCGTATAATCTTGCATTACTGAAATAAAAATCCGCACTCAGCAGCGGATTAATTTATTGTTTACGGGATATTAAGATATTTATGCGTTTGCAATGACACCCGCCATTTTGGGTTGTTCATCACATAGTCAACAATTAACGGAGTCATCTCCTCTTTTTTACTCCACTCCGGCTGTAAAAAAGAATAGCATTAGGGTTTACTTTCTCCGCCTGTTCCTCTGCAAAAATGAAGTCGTGCTTATTATGGATAATCATTTTTAATTCATGTGCATTATCATAAACATCCTGTACCGGCAGCTTTGTTTTTTTTGGCGACAGGCATATCCAGTCCCATATACCCGAAAGATGGTATGCCCCTGATGTTTCAATATGCACCCTAAGACCCTGCTCTTTTAACTTGGTAGTTATTGGCAGCATGTTCCAGGTTAGCGGTTCACCTCCGGTTATCACTACTGTTTGAGCCCATTTTTTGGCGTTCTCAACAATTGCATCAATATGAGTAGGCGGATGAAGTTCAGCATTCCAGCTTTCTTTCACATCACACCAATGGCAACCTACATCACACCCTCCCACACGGATGAAGTAAGCAGCAGTACCCGTGTAAAAGCCCTCCCCCTGTATAGTGTAGAACTCTTCCATAAGTGGCAGCATCATGCCTGTTTCAACTTCCGTCTGTATTTCTTTCCTCAGCATTTGTTCAAAAAATAGGGCGCAAAGATAAGCATTTTAAAGCCTGAGTGCAAACCAATAAAAAACCGGCAGTAGATGCTGCCGGTTTAGTTTATGATTACTGGAGTTTTTTTAGCTCCGCTTTTGCGTATGTGTCATTCGGGTCAAGCTCAAGAGCCTTGTTAAAATATTCTTTAGCTTTTGGCTTGTTGGTCACCGCGTAGTATGCACCGGCATTAGAATATGCTTCTATTAGATTTTTCTTCACAGCAGGCTTGCTGGTTTCAGCAGCGCCGGCTGCCGTCACTATGCGAATATACTCATCATAGTTCTTAGCCATTTCAGCATAAGAAACATCTGAACCGATATACTGGTTTATCTTAGCTTTATACAAATATGCATCCTGAGCGCCATTGTTAGCCTCAATTACCTTTGCCAGAGCTGCATCTGCTTTTTGCAACTGGCCCTATGTTCTGTTTTCTGGCTTCGTCACTTTTATTTACGTGGTCATAAAACACAGAATAAGCCAGGTAAAAATTGTCAACAGTAAGATTCCTGTTATCAGGGTTTGTTGTAGCTACTTCAAATACTACGCTTGCTGGGCCGTACAGTTTTGCTCCGAAAAGCTTTTTACCAATATCATTAAATTCATTGGTTATGTTAATGTCTTTTTCAGCAGCCTTCTTTATATCATTTATAGCCTCATTAAAAACTACCTGGTCTTTTACAACTGTGTTTCCTTTTTCATCTTTATTCATTGAAGATGCCAGTTTGGCAAGGCCAAGGTACAAATGGTCTCGTGCTATTACACGCTTCTCGTCAACCTTACTCATAAACTCTTTCATAGCTTTAAGGCTGGCTTCATAATTTCCGTTTTCATAGGAAGAATACGCAAGATAACGCAGTATTACAGGGTTTACCTTATCCATTTGCTGCATTTTCTGTGCCTCTGCCTCAAGAGCTTTATAATCACCTGCAAGTAACAAGAAGTCTGCACGCCTCATCCTTGACTGTAGCGAATAATCTGTCAGGCTCATATACTTTTCATAATATTCAATGGCCTTTTTAGTATATTCTGAATATTTGGCAGGTTCTGTTTTACCCCACAAGTAATATGTTTCGGCAAGTTCACGATATACAGGGCCATAGTTAGGATTAACCGCTATAACACTGTTAAAAGCCTTGATAGCTTCAGGAAAGGCCGCCCTGGTATTTTTTGTTATTACACCAAGCTGAAGATTTGCCCTTAGTAAAGAGTTGTCAAGCGTGTAAGCGTTCCTGTAAGCTCGGTAAGCCTCATTCTGGTTAAGGTCACGGTAATGTGCATCACCAAGTGCTAAATGTGCCAATGCTGCTTTAGGATCTCTTGCTATTGCTTCATTAAGTACAGCTATTGCCTTCTTATAATCAGGCTTTTCTGCGTCAATGTATGCACGGCCTATGTAAACAAGCTGCTCAGTTTCCTTTTTCTTTGCAGCATTTTTTGCCGCGTCAAATTTAGCCTGGGCTGCAGCGGCATTGCCACTGTTCAGATCTATATGCCCAAGGCCTATCTGATTAAATTCAGGGTTGTTTTTAACTGCCTTACCCCTGTTAAAATACATGGCGGCAGAATCAGACTCTTTCTGTTTAAGGTAGATATCACCAAGAAGGAAATAGTTGCGCCCTTCATCTGCCTGTGAAGATATGAGGCCTTTAAGTATAGTCTTGGCTTTGTGATATTGTTCAGCATCAATGGCTTTTTTGGCTTCCTCAACATTTTGCGCAGATACAGCACCTGCAACTAAAAGCGATAAACCAAGAAATCTCAGATTTTTCATTGTTTATGGTCTTTATTCAATTAATAGTCTTTATAAATTATTGGTCACCTCAATCTCGCGCGTAGGCATGGTAACCGGCAGTAAACCCGACTTCAATATAATGCGCTGGCCATCGGGCGATGTTACATAATTTGCAAAACCCATGCCCAAACCTTGTATGCCCTGGTAATTTAACACATAAAGCTTTCGGATTAATGGATATGAACCCGCAGCAATAGTGCTTTGGTTTGGTTTATAGGCCTTATTGTCTATCTTCTTGTTTTTAACATCTGACACTGACAAAACTTCAATTTCTCTTACAAGATTTTCTACATCTTTTGTGGGTTGCAGCAACAGGTTAAGGCCGATAGCGCCAATGGCGCCCTTATTATTTTTTACATACTCCAGCACTTGAGCATTATTTTTCAGGGCATAAATATTTTGCTTTGGCAGCGTTTTTACACCTGCTTTTTCCATCAGGAATTTTACAGTGCCAGAATCAGGACTGTCAAAAACAATCCTGCTAACTTTTGATGGCTTACCCTGAAATACCTTGAGTATTTCCTGCAAATCTATAACAGTATCGCCGTTTTTTTGGGCTACCAGCGCCACAGCGTCAGAGGCAAATTCATTTATTTTAGCTGTAATTTTTCTTTTTCGGAAATTACTCTCCTCATCGGCAGTAAGTTTTCTGGTAAGAACAACAATACGTGCAGAATCAGCCAGCATAAAACGAATGATATCAGTTTCAGGAAAGCCTATAGTTTTAAGGTTAACTTGCGGATATCGGCTCTGGAATACCGCTGCCACATCTTCAACCACCGGTAATACAGAATTGTCAACATACATAGTTGCAGTGCCTGATGTGAGGTTCTCCTCCGCCTTACCGGAAGTTTTCTCACCACAAGATGTAAACAAGACTAAGCAAAAAAAATAAAAAACTATTTTCTTCATTCCTCTCTTGACTTTTGTATTAGCCTCACAAACCTGAAAAATGAGTAGGCGATAAGCAATATCCCGAACGCAATACGCCCGTTTCGGCTGATGTTCAGAGGAAGTTTATCCCAGAATATTATCATAATGCCAAGGGCAAGATACAGTAAAAAGAACACCATACCTAAAACAAACAGAAATCGCTGTATGGGCGATTTCTGTGTATTGTTTCGATAACTGTTACGTTGAGCCATCTATATAATTTAAGCTTTAATATCAACCTTAATTGGCAGCTGGTAGCGTACACGCACAGGCTTTCCATTCTGGATACCAGGAGACCATTTTACCTTATTGGCTTTGATAAGACGCTCAGCTTCTTTCTTAAGGCCGTAGCCGGGATCACGGGGTACATTTACATCAGTGATGGTTCCGTCCTTTTCAACAACGAAAGTAACATAAACATTCATCTTAAGGTCACGGTCTACTTCAGGATACCTGAAGTTGCTCTGTACATACTTATAGAACGCTGCCATACCACCCGGATATTCCGGCAATACAGCCAGGCCTACCGTTGAATAAATCGTGTTGTCATCGCCTGTAGCTTCAACACCCTTATCAAGGTCACCTGCTGAAGTACCTATATTGATATCTCCTGTAGGGCTGGCCTCTGCGTTTCGCGAACTTGGGTCAGCATTCTTGAATTGTTCAATTTTCGGTGGGTCATCAGGCACTTCCTCTTTTTGGCAGCCTCAAGCGGTTTGAATTTCACTTCTTCCACAAGTGATTTGGGCGCCTGCTTCTGCTCTACCGGTGGTGGCGGTGGCGGCAGGGCCTCAACTGGTGGCTCCATAATATCAACTACCTCTATTATCTTGTCAACATCACTTTCTTCTTCTGTTGAAGCTGTACCAAGATAACTTGTAATCTTTGGCAGGGCAACAGCAAAAACAAAAAGTGCCGTACCAATGAAAAAGGCGATAGTAGTAGTACGCGGATTTTCTGTACGAAGCTGGTAAGCGCCGTATTTTTTGTTACGCCCCTCAAAGACCATATCAGTCCATGAGCGGTTGAATATATTCAGTTTAGACATAATTCTATATTTTAAGCAGGCCTTTAGTAAAGGCCTGACTTTGTTAACAAGTCAAGTTCTCCGGGTGTCATGTCTCCGATAGCGTAAACCTGCGGATGGGTAATTGCCATTTCATCAAGAATATCAATCAGGTTCTTGTAGCTGGCTTTGTCACTCGCCTTTATGTTTACAATAAGGCCCTGATCAGGCTTTCCTTCAGAAGCCGCTACCTGCTTGCCATACTGAACATTCTTCAGCAAATCTTTCCTTATTCCGGCCTTACCGAAAGCGGCTTCAGTCGGGGGCATTACAGGAGCATCAAACTGTCCCATATACCACATGATCTTATTGTCTTTCCCGATGAGTATAGTCATCATCCTTTTTTCAGGAACTTTCTGAATATCAGTTTTATCTTCCGTTTTATCCGGCATTGCAAGCGGCATAGACTGCGGCTTAGACAATGTGGTGGTAAGCATGAAGAACGTAATAAGAAGAAACGCCAGGTCAACCATCGCAGTTAAGTCTACGCCGGGATTGCTTTTTTTACTTCTTACCTTGCCGCCTTTTTTGCCGCCACCGTCGCCGGTATTTAATTCTGCCATTTTATATCTTTATTATAAAATTAAAAATTTTCGTCCCTTAACCCGGTCACAAGGAAAAACCTGTTCTTCTTCTGCTTTTGAAGAATATCAATCACCCTTTTTACCGTAGGATACTCTTCTTCAGCGTCGCCTTTAATGGCAATGTCAAGGTCTTTATAATCTTCCTGCTGTATTTCACCTGCAGTAAGCCTGTCATTCAGTATCGTCCTGTTAGCTTTACGGGTTTCATCAATCCAGGCAGTAAGCTGGTCATTGATAGAATCATACGGAATACCTTTTTGCAGGCCTTCCTTAATCCTTTCAGAAGGCTCAAGCTTAAGAAGCCCTTTCAGCTGGTTTACAGGAACACCGAAACCTTCAAGTCCTTCAAACTTCTTATATTCTTCTTCCGTAAACGGAATATTATATTTTGCAGAGATATTTTCAAGAGTCTTTCTTCTCAGCTCCGGGCCGGGAATCGTAAAAAACACTTGCTTATCACCTACAGTAATAGTAGCCACACCTTCTTCAGGCAGCTTATCAAGCACGGTAGAGGCCGGCGTGTCAACCGGCTTAGGCTCAGGCTGCTTTGCGGTAGCGGTCATGATAAAGAAAGACAGCAAAAGGAATGCCACATCACACATAGCGGTCATGTCTATCCTCGTACTTTTCTTTGAAACTTTTACTTTAGCCATTCGTTATTATTATTAGCTACGGCAACCAACGGAGTACAGCCACAGACTGTACTCCCGCATTGCCAATATGTTTATACTTACTTTAATTATGCCTGGTTAGCACGAGCACGGAAACGACGGTATGTCTGCACGATTGTGAAACCGGCTTCGTCTATAGAGTAAGTAAGCTTGTCGATTTTTGAAGTAAACAGGTTATAGAATATAATCGCGATTGTTGATGTTGATATACCTGTAGCAGTGTTGATAAGCGCTTCAGAGATACCATTTGCAAGCTGCGAAGAATCTGGCGTAGAACCTGCACCAAGAGCCGAGAATGCTTTGATCATACCTGTTACCGTACCAAGAAGACCTGCAAGCGTACCGATTGATACAAGCGTAGAAATGATAACAAGGTTTTTCTCAAGCATTGGCATTTCAAGTGATGTAGCCTGCTCAATTTCCTGCTGGATAGCAGCCTCAGCCCTTTCACTGTCAAAACCTTCCCTTTTTACCTCTTCATATTTTACAAGGCCTGCTTTTACAACGTTAGCTACAGTACCCTGCTGCTTGTCACACTCAGCCATTGCTTCGTTAATGTTACCTGCAGCAATTTGAGACTGCACTTTACGCACAAAAGAATCAACATTACCTTTACCTGAAGCTTTGCTGATAACAAAGAAACGCTCAAAAGAGAATACGATAGCCATAAGCAAAAGCCCCATAAGAATTGGCACCACATAACCGCCTTTATAAACCATTGCAAGGTAGTTGCCCGGCAGCGGGTGGCCTTCAGGATTTCCGTCTTCAAAATTTGACGGGTGGCCCATTATAAATTTCCATACCAATATACCTACAACGATACATAGCACAATCGTTAAGGCCGCGAATATGTTAGACCCTTTTGATTCACCTTTGTTTTCAACTTTCTGAATAGATGCGTTTGCCATTTTTTTTAAAAATTTAGTTTTTCTGATTTTTGATAATAGTCTTCACGATGCATTTCCTGCATTCAAAGATTGGCAAATTTATATTATTGCTAATTAAAAAAAAACGTTTTTAATTTTTTTCTGACCTCTTAACAATAAATTAAACTTCACCAGATTTGAAATGCCGGCAATTATTTTACACAATCACCAAAAAATGTCCCGAGATATCACCAAACGTTAATAATTACACTATTTATACATAGATTGTATATAAATAACATAATTCAACTTCATTTATTGTGCAAGCATAAAATTTTATTTCAGCATAAAAGTGTTGTGATGAAATACCTAATTTTGGTGGAAAGTTAATAGTATATGAAAGCATTTATCACAATTGGCCTGCTAATACTGTCAAATGTATTTATGACACTTGCCTGGTACGGCCACTTAAAGTTTAAAGAGCTAAAATGGTTTGAAAATGCAGGATTAATTGCTATAGTATTTATAAGCTGGGGGCTGGCATTGTTTGAATATTTTTTCCAGGTGCCGGCAAACCGTATAGGCTTCAAAGATAATGGCGGGCCATTTACACTAATGCAGCTTAAAGTGATTCAGGAGGTTATAACTTTAATAGTGTTTGTGATATTCTCCCTAATAGCTTTCAAAAACGAAACCTTCAAGTGGAACCATGCTGTAGGGTTTTTATTCCTTGTGCTTGCAGTATATTTTATATTCAGAAAATAATGAAAAAATTTACAGTACAGAAAAATCCTTTTGTTGTACCTACCACTGACGGTAAACTTATTGAGGAACACTTCGGCTATGCCTCTGAAGGTGGCGGGCAATTGTCCCTGGCACATATGATAGCGCCCCCGCATTGGTCTGAGCCTCACCAGACACCCGCCTTTGATGAATATACATATATTATAAGAGGTAAAAAGCAATTTGAGATTGACGGAGAGATAGTGGTGCTTAAGGCAGGACAATCTATTAAAATCGAAAAGGGCGTACGTATACGCTACTCCAATCCGTTTGATGAGGAATGTGAATATATTTCGGTTTGCCTGCCTGCATTTTCACCGTATACTGTAAACAGGGAAGATTAACCTTTTTCTGCCAGCAGTTGCATTATCTTCTGCTCAATTTCAGGCGAATCCCATATTTGGTCAATATTGGGCGTCAGCATCACCTCATCCATAATCGCCTTCTGCCTGTCGCCAATTTCAAGTGCTTCGCTGTAAGGCCTGTGGCTGAAAGTAACACGGCTGTACAACGGCAGCCATTTATCTGGATATTTATCTGAAAAGCGCTTTTCAATTTTTTTGAGGAGAAGGAAACGTTCATCAGCCGTCTTTGAGCTCATCTCCATAAAATTGCGGTAAGACAATTCGGCAATGGCATCAGCATTCGGCTTGCGGATAGTTTCATATTCTTTAAATATGGTATGCCAGTCGTCGCCATATTGCTGCATCAGCTTATTCAGTTCCGTAATATCTTCAAAACCCGCATTCATGCCATGGCCGTAAAATGGCACAATAGCATGACAGGCATCACCTATCAAAGCTACTTTATCATTAAATGTCCACGGGAAACATTTCATGGTCACCAGCGAACTTGTGGGATTTTTAAAGAAATCTTCAACAAGTTTAGGGATAACATCAACGGTTGATGGAAAATATTTAGCAAAGAAAGCTTCCAATGTTTCTTTGTCTTTCAGTGATTCAAATGAATTCTCACCTTCAAACGGCATAAATAAAGTACAAGTAAAGCTGCCGTCAAGGTTTGGCAGGGCAATAAGCATAAAATCATTGCGCGGCCAAATATGCAGGGAATTCTTATCGAGTTTGTGCGTACCGTCTTCGTTTGCAGGTATATTAAGTTCTTTATAGCCAGTCTTCAAAAACTCCTGAGAGTAATTGAACATATTCTGCCTTTGCATGCGGTGGCGCACTCTTGAAAAAGCACCATCAGCGCCAAACACTTTATCATATTTAAGGTCATCCCAGGCACCGCGTTCGGTCTCACCTATATGTAAAGTAGCATCAGCTAGGGAAACATCCCACACCCGTTGGTTAAAGAAAAACTCCACACCCTCCCTTTCAGCCAGGGTTATCATCGTGCGGTTCAATAATCCGCGTGACAGTGAATAGATACTCTCCCCGTCTTTCCCGTAGTACTGGTAAGCCAGCGGTTGGCCTACCAAATGTATAGCCCGCTTATCCATAGGTATCGCTATGGCGCGTATTTCATCTCCCAAGCCTATATCATCAAGCGCTTTCCACCCACGGTGAGACATAGCAAGGTTAATAGATCTGCCCGAAAGCTGTATGGTGCGTATATCGGGGCTGCGGTCATAAACATGTACAGTATGACCGGCACGTTTTAAATAAATAGCGAGTAGTGAACCCACGAGCCCTGACCCTACAACTGCTATTTTTTGGGGAGTCTGCATTTGAATAATTCTAAAAACAGCACAAAAATAGGCAATTAAAAAAGACCGCCTGTTTTTTTACATGTGATTTGTGTCATTCTCTATTTATTAAGAAAATTTTGACTATTAAAGTATTCTTAATTAATTAACGTGTGCGATTTTAAAGAAGTAATTTTAACTCACTAACTATTTAAAATATATAATCATGAGAGATTTAATCTGGTTAATCGTTGTGATCCTTGTAATAGGATGGCTTGTAGGTTTCTTCGGGTTCAGGGAATCAGTTGGCAGCCTTATTCACATACTTCTTGTATTGGCAATTATTGGTATACTTTACCGACTTGCAACCGGCAGGAGGCCGTAACCAAAAACACACAGCAATAAAGAATCCCTCTGACAAATGTTTTGAGGGATTTTTTATTTTTCAATCATTTGCTGGAGAGTAATCGCATTAAAGGCAGCGTAACCCGCCTCATCATTATCAAAATAGACGAATACATCTTTTCCGTCAGTTCTCCACTCATTGCATTTTTTAGCCCAACCCTGCAAACTCTCTTTGCTGTAGCTCCCCTGATATTTATTGCCTGTTGGGCCATGAAGGCGAATGTAAACAAAATCAGCTGTTACTTTTTGCGGAGAGATGTGCCCGGCCAGCTCATAAATGCAGAAGGCGCAATTATACCTTTCAAGTAAATCGTACACCTCATCATTATACCAATCGTCATTCCTGAATTCAAACACATACCTGTTTCCTGGCGGAAGTGCCCTTAAAAAGCTGCTGAATCTTTCAGAGTTATACTTCCACCCCGGCGGGAGCTGGAAAAGTATCACACCAAGCTTTTCTTCAAGCCCGGAAACATTTTCAAGAAAATTTGCGAGGCTTTCGGCAGGGTCCTTCAATTTTTTCATATGCGTGATAAACCGGCTGGCTTTAACTGCATAGACAAAGTCATTATCAACAGTGCTTTTCCAGTTAATGAAAGTTTGTTTTGGCGGCAGATGGTAAAACGGATTGTTGAGTTCGACGGTTTTAAAAAATTTCTGATAATATGAAAAGTGGTCTTTCACCTTTACATCGGCCGGATAAAAGGTTCCCCGCCAGTGTTTATAGCTCCACCCCGATGTACCTATGTAAATCTTTCCTTTCATAATAAAGTTGTAATTAATAAAATTACGCTTTTAATAGAGTGACTATGCCTACAGTTTTGTTAAACAGGATTATATGATGCTGCAAACTTTTTATATTTAAAGTAAATTTCAGGAAATGAAAGTAGCTACATATAATGTAAACGGCGTGAACGGAAGGCTGCCGGTGCTGCTGCGGTGGCTTGATGAAGCAAAGCCTGACGTGGTGTGCCTGCAGGAACTAAAAGCGCCTTCTGAGAAATTTCCGCTGGAAGCAATCAACGTTGCCGGTTATAACGCGATATGGCATGGCCAGCAGCGCTGGAATGGTGTAGCCATACTTGCCCGCAGCCTTGAAATTGAAGAAGTAGGGCGCGGGCTGCCGGGCGACCCTGAAGACACCCAAAGCCGTTATATAGAGGCAATGGTAGGCGGTATACTTATCTGCTGCCTGTACCTGCCCAACGGAAACCCTGCGCCGGGCCCAAAGCTTGACTACAAACTGAAATGGTTTGACCGCCTTACACAACGCGCTGCAAAGCTTTTAGAATTTAATACACCTGTAATCTTGGTAGGTGACTTTAATGTAATGCCTACAGAACTCGATGTATATAAACCGGAGCGCTGGGTTGATGATGCGCTTTTCAGGCCGGAAGTGCGCGCTGCCTTCCATAACCTGATTGCGCAGGGCTGGACAGATGCCATCAGGAAATTATATCCCGATAAAATTATCTACACCTTCTTTGATTATTTCCGAAATGCTTACCAAAGAAATGCGGGACTGCGTATCGACCATTTCTTACTTAGCCCGCAAATTGAAGGAAAGCTTAAGGCCGCAGGTGTTGACCTTGAAGTTCGCGGCTGGGAAAAGACCAGTGACCATTGCCCTGTATGGATTGAGCTGAAGAAATAACTGTTCTGCCATTAGCTGCAACAGATTGCAATTGTTTGCGTTGTTGTTTGTACATTTGGAATTATGGAAATTAAAGGGCAATTAGAAAAAATATCTGGCTTTGGGCATCTTGAGCTTTTGGCAAACCAAATTGTTGAAGGCTTTATATCGGGCATGCATAAGAGTCCGTTTCATGGGTTTTCATCAGAGTTTGCTGAGCATAAAGTGTACAATGCAGGCGAAAGCACACGCCATATTGACTGGAAGCTGTTTGCTAAAACCGACAGGCTTTACACCAAGCGTTTTGAAGAAGAGACCAACCTGCGCTGTCACATCATTCTTGACAATTCATCATCAATGCATTACCCCGAACTGAAAGATGGTGAGCAGTTTTTTAAAAATAAGATTGGCTTTTCGGTTCTGGCATCAGCCGTTTTAATGGATTTGCTGAAACGACAACGCGATGCTGTGGGCCTTAGTGTATATTCAGATAACTATGAGTTTTACGCTCCCGAGAAAGGCAGCGGCAGGCACCACAGGATGTTGCTTGATAAACTTGAAGGTGTGCTTAAAACACCCAACACAGCCAAACCAACTAATACCGTAACATTCCTGCACCAGATTGCGCAGAAGATGCACAGGCGGTCTATGATCATTTTATTTACCGATATGCTGCAGCCCGATGAAGACGATGAGCTATTCAGGGCGTTGCAACACCTGAAGCATGACAAGCATAAGGTGATACTCTTCCATGTGATAGACAGGAAAACCGAATTTAGCTTTGATTTCGATAATGCGCCGCGCAAGTTTATAGATATGGAAACCGGCGAGCAGGTAAACCTTTTTGCCGAAAATGTAAAGCAGGAGTATGAAAAACTTACATCAGCATACTTTAAGAAGATAACAGACACCTGTATTCAGTACCGGATTAAGTATGTACCGGTTTCTGTTGATGAAAATTTTGAAAAAATTATGACAACCTACCTTGTTGAGAAACAAAAGTTTGGCTAAATTTGAAAAAATAAATTTAATTTTTGTTGCAAAAACATTTGGATAAATGAAATCCTGCTGTATATTTGCACTCGCAATTAAGCGCTGGTTTGGTAGTTCAGTTGGTTAGAATACCTGCCTGTCACGCAGGGGGTCGCGGGTTCGAGTCCCGTCCAGACCGCTTAAGCAGAGAAAGCCTCTCGGATTCGGGAGGCTTTTTTCCGCGAAAAACATTAACGATAGTTGTGTTGTTTATGCCGCGCGAGCGGTAGGTTTAGTAGTTAGACCAATGAAAAGCTTTCCATTAAATTGGAGGGCTTTTTTGATTTTATAGGCTTTGGTCACCAAAAGTATAAATTACAGTATATCCCAACGATTTTGGTAAATTTCCATCTTTTTAATTTTACTGTAATCTAAATAGGCTCTCAATTCTCCAGATGACACAGAATTTCTAAAAAGTTCTCTAACTTCTTGTGCTGTCAACACAAAAAATTCAGGCTTATTATCAATTATATCAGCATGAAGATTAACAAGTATATATATAATATTATCAGCAATTTTTGTTTTATTAAGATTCCAGCATAAAGATTTACTCCTTTGAATTCTTTAACTTGTATTGCCCTTATAGAATTTTCTTTCTCAACTAATAAATCAATACTTTTTGTGTTCCCAAAAGTGAATGTAACATTATATCCCATACGCGCGAGTTCACCCGCTGCGTAAAATTCCGCTGCAATACCAGTTTGAGAATGATGTAGTTTTTTATATTCGCTCATATTAAAACTTTTTCTAATTTAAAATAATTAATTCGATTGATATTTGAATAAAATTGACAAAAAACGGCTATTTTGATTTTATAGTGTTTACAAAAGTATTTCCTATTTTTGGTGATGCTTCAAAAGTACTCAATGAAATATTTCTTTATCAGCCTTGCAGCCTTGCTTCTGCTTACATCATGCAAGTATTTTGATGCACCTGTACCGGATGAAGAAGAACTGCTGCAAAAACGGCTGAATGAAATAAACTGGAAAGAAGTAAGCGCCTACCCTTCACTACCCGAATGTGATGCCCTTACCGATAAAGAAATGAGAAAAGAATGCTTTTTCTCATCTATGACTCAGCTTATACAGGCTAAGCTCGATACAGATACACTTGCAATTCTTTATCCTGAGATTGACACCATTAACGTAAAAGTTACTATTTTCCCTGACGCTACACTGCAGTTTGAACCACAGCTTCCGCAAGACAGCACCTCTTACAACAAGATAAAGATTGACAGCCTATTGCGGGCCCGCCTTGCCGACTTCCCAAAAGTTGAGCCTGCACAAAAAGAAGGTGTACCTGTTAAAACACAATTCATTCTGCCGGTTATAATCAACGTGGCGCAATAGAATTGCGTACTTTTACTGCAAATAATTTCCATTGTCAACAGAACGCATCATATTAGGCATTGACCCCGGCACAACAATTATGGGCTTTGGCCTTATTAAAGTTGTGAATAAGAATATGCATTTCCTTCAGCTGAATGAACTGCAGCTAAGCAAATATGATGACCATTACGTAAAGCTTAAAATAATTTTTGAACGCACCATTGAACTTATAGACACGCATCACCCTGATGAAATTGCCATTGAAGCGCCCTTTTTCGGAAAGAACGTGCAATCTATGCTTAAGCTTGGGCGTGCGCAGGGTGTTGCTATGGCTGCGGGATTATCCCGGCAAATTCCAATCACCGAATACGAGCCTAAGAAAATAAAAATGGCTATTACCGGCAATGGTAATGCCAGTAAAGAGCAGGTGGCCAAAATGCTGCAACAGCTGCTTGGCCTGAAAGAACTCCCTAAAAATCTTGACAGTACCGATGGGCTGGCGGCAGCGGTGTGCCATTTCTTTAATTCAGGTAAAACAGTTGTTGGAAAAAGCTACACCGGCTGGGATGCTTTCATAAAACAAAATGCCGACAGGGTAAAATAGCCATGGCCGGTATCTATATACATATCCCTTTTTGCAGGCAGGCCTGCCATTACTGCGATTTTCATTTTTCGACATCAATGAAAAACAAAGACGCCATGGTTGAGGCTTTAGCAAAAGAAATATCTATGCGAAAAGATGAGCTTGACGGTGAAACAGTCGAAACCATTTATTTTGGGGGCGGTACACCATCGGTATTAACTAACGGGCAGATTGATTTTTTAATAGAAGCTGTTTACGACAGTCATTCCGTTTCGCCCAATCCTGAAATCACACTTGAAGCTAACCCTGATGATCTTTCTGCTGATCGAATTGTTGAGCTGTCGCATAGTAAAATTAACCGTCTAAGCATAGGTATACAGTCTTTTTTTGATGAAGACCTGACAATGATGAACAGGGCACATAATGCAGCTGAAGCTGAAGAATGTTTAGAAGTGGCAACGACATATTTTGATAACATTTCAGTTGACCTAATTTATGGCATCCCCGGGATGACAAATGAGCGATGGTTACAAAATGTTAACAAAGCGTTAAATACTGGTGTGCCACACATCTCTGCATACGCACTAACTGTTGAAGAAAAAACCGCTTTACATAAAATGGTGAAGACGGGGATTGTTGCTGCACCCCAAGATGATGCGGCACAGCAACATTTTAGTCTACTCATCGAAAAATTACAGGAAAACGGTTTTATTCATTATGAGCTTTCCAATTTTGGAAAAGAAGGCTACTTCTCCAAAAACAACACTGCATATTGGCTTGGAAAAAAATATATAGGAATTGGCCCCTCAGCCCATAGTTTTGACGGAAGTAGCCGAAGCTGGAACGTTAGTAATAATACACTTTACCTTAAATCTATTTTGGCTGAAGAACTACCAATGGAAAAGGAAAAACTCTCTGTAGCAGACAGATATAATGAATATATTATGACAGGCTTACGTACCGTTTGGGGAGTTTCACTTGATAAAATAAATAACGATTTTGGGAAGCAATATGCTGATTACCTTCTTCAGGAATCCGAGAAATATAAATCGCGAGGGCTGCTGAAACTTGATGTTGACACGTTGAAAACAACCCCAGCCGGAAAGTTTTTGACTGACGGGATTGCCGGCGACCTCTTTTTCCTAAATTTGGAAGACTAAATTCTTTTGATGAAAGCTACAATTATTATTGACAATAGAGAAATTTCAGTTGACTTGTCTAAACCAATAGATATTTCGTTACCAATTACAGCAGACGGCAAAAATCCCGTGGCTTGGTATCTGAAACAGCCTATAATCGAACCTGTACAAATGGGTGGCTGGACAGGTAAGGTAAGTGAGGGCGCATCGACAAACTTTAATAATATCGCCTTCAACCCACATGGACACGGTACACATACCGAGTGTTTAGGGCACATAACCAAAGACTTTTACAGCATAAATGACTGCCTGAAGAGATTTTTATTTATGGCTGAGTTGGTATCTGTACATCCGGAAGTTATTGGTGATGATTTTATAATCACACGAAGGCAGGTTCAAGAAGCATTAGCCAATAAAAAACCTCAGGCAGTCATTTTCCGAACGCTGCCAAATATTGATGATAAGAAATCAAAGAATTATAGCTATACCAATCCGCCTTATCTGGCCGAAGATGCTGCAGTGTTTCTCCGAGAATCAGTAATAAAGCATTTGCTTATAGACCTCCCCAGCGTTGATCGTGAAGAAGATGACGGTGCTCTTGCAGCACATAAGGCTTTCTGGAATGTGAAAGATGTAAATAACCTTAATGATGATGCAAGGCTTGATACAACTATAACAGAATTAATTTTTGTTCCGGATGATGTCGAAGATGGAAGCTACCTGCTTAACCTGCAGATTGTATCTTTTGATAATGATGCGAGCCCATCAAAACCGGTTCTTTACAAGATATTTCCATAAATAAAAAAAGCCTTCTGAAAATACAGAAGGCTTTTTTTTATCATGTACCCGATTAAAGTAGCGCATCAATTGCCTGTGTGTAAGTTTGCTTTGGAGCAACACCTACCTGACGGCCAACTACTTCACCATTTTGAAAAACAAGTACAGTAGGGATATTGCGTACGCCATATTTAGCTGCAAACTCCTGGTTAGCATCTACGTCTACTTTACCAACAACTGCTTTACCCTCATATTCTTGGCTTATTTCATCAATGATTGGGCCAACCATACGGCAAGGTCCGCACCATGCTGCCCAAAAGTCTACTAATACAGGTTTATCTGATTTTAATACTACTTCATCAAAAGTAGCATCTGTGATTGCTTGTGCCATAATTAATTTTATTTATTATGTAAGATGTTTTACTTTACAAATTTAAGAATTGTTATACGTTAAAGCGTTAAAGATATATTAGAATTGCCTATAACACTATCAATAAAATTTATTAGGAAAATTAATTCAGTTTAAAATTCATCTGAAGTTTCTCAAGTTCCTGTAAAAGCTCGTTAGATATCTTGATCTTTACCTTACGGCTTGGCATAGTCAGTTTTGTAATAACTTTAATGTCTTCAACATCAGTAACTACTGGTTCTGGCACAGAAATCATTTCAACATCTTCTCCATCAGTGTTTTCTTGAATTATCGGAATATCAGTTGCCACTTCTACCTGCTTGCGTACTTTCTCAAGTTCCATTACTTCAAACTGAATAGTATGGTCCCCCCTGTTTCCGGCAAATAAATTTTGTAAAGATTCTAATAGATTTTCCTGTAATTCTGCAACATTAAACTGTATAATCAACTTTTTGGCAAATGAAGGCAACACATCCTGCAAATACTGTATAGTTACAAACTGCAGCCTCGGTTCACCTTTTTTACCTTCAGCATTAACCCAACCCTCGCGCACCATTACTTTTATATAAGTAAAGTTATTGCTGATAAGGAAATGCCTGAACTTAAGGTATTCCTCACCATAAATCCTGAACTCGTAGCTTTCATCATAACCCTCAAGCACAAATGATGCCCAGCCTTTGCCGTTTTTGGCCACTTTATGCTGTACATTTGAAATGATTCCGCCAAAGCTCAGGTTTTTGTTGACATGCTGTTCAAGGCTTTTCAGGGCTTCCAGTTTTGCATTGCAGAAATACTTCATCTCGAACTTATAGTCATCAAGTGGATGGCCTGAAATATAAATTCCTACCACCTCCCGCTCTTTGGCAAGCTTTTCCATTGTGCTCCATTCTTCACATGGCGGCACAACCGGTTCAGGTATCTGCACCTCACTGGCTTCACCAAAAGGCTTACTTGGCTTGAGTTTTCGTTTTCCTGGAATTTTGAGCCGTACCTGATAGCTTTTTCAAGGAAAGAAATGTTCTCGCTTGCATCCATATGAAAATACTGCGCCCTGTGCGTGGTACTGAAACAATCAAACCCACCTGCAAGGGCAAGATTTTCAAAAGCTTTTTTATTGGCCGATCGAAGGTCTATACGCTTGGCAAGGTCAAAAATAGATTTGTATTTACCAGACTTCCGCCCTTCAACGATTGTGTCTACCGCTCCGGCGCCGACTCCTTTTATAGCACCCATACCAAAGCGCACAGCCCCTTGATCATTTACAGTAAACTTATAATATGATTCATTCACGTCAGGGCCCAGCACCTGCAGCCCCATACGTTTACATTCTTCCATAAAGAATGATACCTGTTTAATATCATTCATGTTGTTTGAAAGCACGGCAGCCATATATTCGGCAGGGTAGTGTGCTTTAAGATACGCTGTTTGATAAGCAATCCAGGCATAGCAGGTTGAGTGTGATTTGTTGAATGCGTAACTCGCAAATGCTTCCCAGTCTTTCCATATTTTTTCAAGTATGGCGGCATCATGACCTTTGGCAGCAGCCTGCTCTACAAACTTGGGTTTCATCTTGTCAAGCACGTCTTTCTGCTTCTTACCCATTGCTTTTCGCAACACGTCGGCCTCACCTTTTGTAAAACCTGCCAGCTTTTGTGACAACAGCATCACCTGTTCCTGGTAAACTGTGATACCATAAGTCTCTTTCAGGTATTCTTCACATGCATCAAGGTCATATTTTATTTCTTCTTCCCCATTTTTACGACGAACAAAGCTTGGTATATATTCCAGCGGCCCCGGGCGGTACAGTGCATTCATGGCAATAAGGTCACCAAACACTGTCGGCTTCAGGTCTTTCATGTACTTCTGCATACCGGGCGATTCATATTGGAAGATACCTACTGTCTCACCGCGTTGGAAAAGCTCATATGTCTTTGTATCGTCAATCGGGAATTTATCCGGGTCAAGCTCAATGCCGAATCGATATTTCACCAGCTTAACCGTATCTTTTATAAGTGTAAGCGTCTTCAGCCCAAGGAAGTCCATCTTCAGCAGTCCGGCGCTTTCAACCACCGAGTTATCAAACTGGGTAACATACAGGTCAGAATCCTTTGCCGTTGCTACAGGTACAAAATTCGTGATGTCATCAGGCGTGATGATAACCCCGCACGCATGGATACCTGTATTACGCAGTGAACCTTCAAGCACCTTTGCTTGTTGTATTGTCTCAGACGTAAGATCTTCACCCTGACCCATTGCAATGAGTTCCTGCACACGGTCAAACTCATCTGAACGCAGTGCCCCACGCAGCGCATTGGCATCAAGATTGAATATTTTATCCAGCTTCATGTTCGGGATAAGCTTAGCAATCTTATCGGCCTCAAATAGCGGAAGGTCAAGCACCCGGGCCGTATCACGGATAGATGATTTGGCTGCCATGGTACCATAGGTAATAATTTGCGCTACCTGGCTTGAGCCGTATTTTTTTATAACGTAATCCATAACCCGGCCACGGCCCTCATCGTCAAAGTCAATATCAATATCAGGCATTGATACACGATCCGGATTTAGGAAACGTTCAAAAAGCAGGTCATATGCAATTGGGTCAATATTGGTGATACCAAGGCAGTACGCCACCGCTGAGCCTGCAGCAGAACCACGCCCCGGCCCTACTGAAACTCCCATTTTTCGTGCCTCTGCAATGAAGTCCTGCACAATAAGGAAGTAACCCGGGTAACCGGTATTCTCAATTGTTTTCAGTTCAAAGTCAAGGCGCTCACGTATATCATCTGTGATTTCGGCATAACGCTTTTCAGCGCCAACATAGGTAAGATGCCTAAGGAATTTGTTCTCCCCGCGTTTACCCCCATCTAATTCATCTTCAGGAACCAAAAATTCTTCCGGAATATCAAATTTCGGAAGGAGTACATCGCGGTAAAGTGAATAAGACTCTACCTTATCTACAATCTCTTGAATTGAAACAATAGCTTCGGGCAAATCGGCGAAGAGCTTTTTCATCTCTTCCCCAGGCTTAAAGTAATATTCATTATTAGGAAGCCCATAACGGAACCCCCTGCCCCTTCCTTTTGGGGTTGCCAGCTTTTCACCGTCTTTCACACACAATAAAATATCATGCGCGTGAGAGTCTTCTTTATTTACGTAATAGGTATTGTTTGTAGCAACAAGCTTTACATTATACCTGCGCGCCAGTTTTATAAGGGTATCATTCACACGGTTTTCATCTTCCTGACCGTGGCGCATTATTTCGATATAAAGGTCTTCGCCAAACTGGTCTTTCCACCAAAGAAGTGCATCTTCTGCCTGGTTTTCGCCCATGTTCAGCACTTTATTCGGTATCTCCCCATACAGGTTACCGGATAATACTATTATATCATCCTTGTATTGCTTGATAACATTTTTATCTATCCGCGGCACATAATAAAATCCTGAAGTATATGCAATTGACGACATTTTCGCCAGGTTGTGGTAGCCATTTTTGTTCTTTGCAAGCAGCACAATCTGGTAGCCATTGTCTTTACGGGTTTTATCTTTATGGTCGTCACATACAAAAAACTCACAGCCGACTATAGGTTTTATGACAGCCTCAGTTGGTTGTTCCCCTGCCTCAACAGCTGCTTTGTTTTTAGCTTCCGCAGCTTTATTATGATTCATCACTGCGCTTACAAAATGGAAAGCACCCATCATATTGGCATGGTCAGTCATCGCCACCGCCGGCATTTTATATTTTGCTGCTACCTTAACAAGATCAGGCACAGCTATGGTAGACTGTAGTACCGAAAACTGCGTATGGTTATGCAAGTGGACAAAATCAACGTTAGTTATATCCTGCTTTTGTTGCGGCACATAAGCATCAACTGCCTCTGCACCTTTAAGTTTTTGAAGGCGCTGGCGCACTTCTTCGCTCGCCTGCTTTAAGTTGATGTGCTTTAGACCTATAAGCTGTATAGGCTGAGGATTGACAGTCCTGAAATCATGGAAGTATTCAGGATGTACGTCAAGTTCACTATGTTGATAGGTCTCGCGCTTTAGTAATTCCAAAAAACAGCGCGTGGTGGCTTCAACGTCAGCGGTGGCGTTATGTGCCTCGGCAAATGGTTCACCGAAAAGATATTCGTGAAGTTCGGTAAGGGTTGGCAGCTTGAATTTACCACCCCGACCACCCGGAAGCTTAAGCATTTCGGCAGTAATTTCGGTACAGGTGTCAAGTACCTTCATATTGCCAAGATTAGTTTCAAGCCCGCTCCTGTGAAATTCGCACCCCATGATGTTCACATCAAAACCTACATTCTGGCCTACAATAAATTTTGAGCGTGATAGCGCTGTGTTGAATTTTTCAAGTACTTCTGCCAAAGGCATACCCTGTTCTATGGCGAGTTCAGTGCATATACCGTGAACACGCTCAGCATCATACGGTATATTGAAGCCTTCGGGCTTAACAATATAGTTTTGGTGCTCTACGAGCCTCCCCATATCATCATGCAGCTGCCATGCAATCTGTATACAGCGCGGCCAGTTATCTGTATCTGTTACAGGTGCATCCCAGCGTTTGGGTAATCCGGTGGTCTCAGTGTCAAAAATCAGGTACATAACCAGCTGAATGTTTAGGCATTAAAAAGGGAAAAGCCTGCGAAGTGCAGACTTTTCAAAAGTACATTTTTTTGATGTAGATTAAAAATCGGTTTATCAACAAAATAAAAAAGCCGCTCTGCTGAGCGGCTTTAAGAAAACTGTATGCTGATTAGTAACCACGGTTGTAGCCACCACGATCGCCACCACCACGGTTGTAGCCACCACGGTCTCCGCCGCCACGGTTATTATTAAAGCTCCTTCTTTCACCTTCGGGTCTTGGTTCAGACTTGTTTACAACAATAGTCCTTCCCTGTACGTTAGCACCATTAAGCTCATCGATAGCTTTTTGGGCTTCTTCGTCGTCCGGCATCTCAACGAAACCGAAACCTTTACTCCTGCCAGTAAGTTTGTCAGTGATGATTTTCACTGAATCTACGGCACCATAAGCCTCAAAAGACTCTCTTAAATCTGCTTCCTCCATTTTAAAAGGAAGGCTTCCTACAAATATGTTCATAATAAAAAATTAATTAATGATGCTAATATCATCCTGACAAATATAAACTTATTTGTTTAAGAAAATACTTTTAAGTGTTTATTTAATATAATTTTAATAGAAGAAATAAAAAAACCGCCATTTGGCGGTTTGATTATAATCCTGCTTGTATCGGTATCTTATAGAATACGCCTTGTTGGAAATTTACAGTTTGCCCGCTCTCGTCAGTCGCGTTAAAATAAAACTCACCACTTATAAAACCACCTTGTACATTTGTGTACTTACGGCTTCTGTATATTAGTATTGCCCCCTCTTCATCGCCCGGTTCAGCATCAATACCAGTCTGATATGACTTTGTTATACCGTCAGCAGATAAAACATACGATGCACTGTTTTCCTGGTCATATCCAAACAAATATTCGCAGCCGTCTTTATCACTGTCAGGATCATTAACTTCTGTACCATCACACAGATATGGGTCAGCATTATCAGCCCTTAGTGTAACTGTTTCAAAACCGTTGGTAGCCGTTATGGTTAAAGAATTACCGGCGCCCAAAACAGCTGTATAGCTGGTAGCTTTCCATAGTTCGTTATCTTTAAGAGCTTGCACAGCTGGGTCATTGAATTTTACATCATCTTCACATGATGCCAAAGCAGCAACCAGAACTATGAGCGATAAAATCTTTTTCATTATTAAACAGTTAGAATAGGGTAATCTAAATTTTACAACGACAAAAATAGTTTTTTATGACATATATCCTAATCAAAATATAATAAAATCACAATTTAATTTTAAAAGCGACATAACTATTTAAAATTCAAATCATAATTTCTAATATTAGAATTGATTGTTCTTTAAAGTTTTATATATTTGCACCCTTAAAATAACCGGGGTCGGGTACCCCAACTTAATCAAACAGTTATGCCTGTAAAAATCAGATTACAAAGACACGGTAAAAAAGGAAAACCTTTTTACTGGGTTGTAGCGGCAGATTCCCGCTCAAAAGAGATGGTAAATTCCTTGCTAAGCTTGGTACTTACAATCCTAACACTAACCCTGCAACTATAGAGCTTGACGTTGACGCTGCTGCACAGTGGCTTCACAACGGCGCACAGCCTACAGACACCGCAAGGGCTATCCTTTCTTATAAAGGAGCTTTACTTAAGCACCATCTTGACGGGGGCGTTCGCAAAGGCGCTCTTACCCAAGAGCAGGCTGATGAAAAATTAGCTAAGTGGCTTGATGAAAAAGCAGGTAAAGTTGACGCTAAGAAAGACAACCTTTCTACAGCTAAGGCAGATGCTAAGAAAAAAGCGCTTGAGGCTGAGAAAAAAGTTAACGAAGACCGTATTGCTGCTGCAAAACAGGCTGAGGCTGACCTGCACGCTGCTGAATCTCAAAATGAAGAGGCAGCTGCTGAAGGAGAAGAAGTTGCTGAAGCTCCTGCCGCTGAAGAAAACAACGAGGAAACTCAAGCTTAATTTTAACAGCGATAATGCGCAAAGAAGATTGTTTCTACTTAGGTAAAATCGCTAAAAAATTCAGTTTTAAAGGTGAAGTCTTAGTGTATCTTGACACAGACGAGCCGGAGTTGTATGAAAACATGGAATCAGTGTTTGTTGAAATAAACAACAACCTGGTTCCATTTTTTATTTTAAATTCCTCGCTTCACAAAGGCGATTTCCTGCGGGTACGCTTTGAAGATGTGGACAATGAAGAGGAAGCCGAAGCTATCTTAAACAAAGCTGTTTACCTGCCGCTTACATCTTTACCCAAACTTGAAGGCAATAAATTTTATTTTCACGAGGTTATCGGCTTTACTGCCGAAGACCAAAGGCTTGGTGATATTGGTACAATAGTTTCAATAAACGACAATACCGCCCAGCCGCTTTTCGAGATAAAAAAGGGGATATCGAAATCCTCATCCCGATGATTGACGACTTTATTGTAAAAGTAGACAGGGATAACAAAAAAATCATTTTTAATACTCCTGAAGGATTAGTCGATTTATACTTAGGTTAACTCTCTTCAACAGTCTGGCTGTCGAAAACTCCAATAATCGAAAAATCGAAGATGTCAACCTTTCAATTCAAACAATTTACCGTTCAGCAAGACAAATGCGCCATGAAAATTGGTACCGATGGTGTTTTGCTGGGAGCATGGGCGCCGCTGGAACATAATCCTTATTCAATATTGGATATTGGCGCAGGTACGGGGCTGATATCGCTTATGCTGGCACAACGCAGTAATGCAGAGCAGGTAGATGCTTTAGAAATTGATGAAGATGCTTACGAGCAATGCGTAGATAATTTTGAAAACAGCCCCTGGGGCGACCGATTGTTTTGTTATCATGCAGGCCTGGATGAATTTATGGATGAGCCTGAAGACGAATATGACCTGATTGTTGCCAACCCGCCTTTTTATACTGAAGATTATAAAAGCGGTGATATGAAACGCGACATGGCACGTTTTACTGATTCCCTGCCTTTTGAGGATTTGGCAGAAGCGGCTTCAATATTATTAAGTGATGATGGGATTTTTGCGGTAATAATTCCTTACAAAGAAGAAAAGCGTTTTATTGGTTTAGCGAAAGAAAATGAACTTTACCCCATAAAAATCACACGTGTAAAAGGCACTCCTGATTCTGAAATTAAGCGCAGCCTCCTGGCGTTCTCAAGGGATGAAAATGCAACAGCAGCAATTGATGATCTTGTTATTGAAACTGCGAGACACCAATATACAGAAGAATATTTAAGCATTACAAAAGATTTTTATCTTAAGATGTAACTGGCTCAAACGTTTGAAAAGCCAGCTATAAGATTCCCTTATACTTTTATGAGATGAATTATAGCGTATTATCTTGTAGAATTAATTTTTTATCTAATTTTGCCTTGTGAAAAAGTTACTGACAAAGTATTATTTACTCTTAGCGCTCATCCTTTTAGGAGCCGCTGGTAAAACTTATGCACTGCCTGCAGCAGGCATTTCACATGCACAACAATCACTTATCGGTGATAATAATGACAGGTTACATACACTACTGTATGGCTACACTTCAATTGAGAATTATAATCTCCCTCATTTTGAAAAGCAGACCGATAAGATTGAGACTTCTAATAACGAGGAAGAAGAGGAAGAGCTTTCACTGCATAAAATTCTTCTCGGCAAAAAGATTATTGCAAGCGAAAGCGCTTACTTACGCAACTACTATACCCCAGTATTAAAAATTGCCAGAGATACTTATGTAAAATTCTGTCCTTCCGGCAGCCATTTTCACTCGTTATCTTCCAGTCAGTACATTTTGTACGAAGTTTTCAGGATTTGATTTAAATATGCGGTATCTGCCGCAAACGCTGTATTGTCTGCTACAATTATCTGTATCTGACATATGACTGCATTTATCATTGCAGCTTTAAATCAAATTTCTAAAAACATTGTACAAATATGAAGAAGATACTAATGCTTCTGGTTGTGTGCAGCTTACTCCTGCATACTGCCTGCCAATCAGAAAAAAACACGAAGAAGAACACACGAAATACCTTGTAACCACTCCTGTTCGTAAAGACACCATAATAAGTAAAGATTACGTTGCCCAGATACACTCTTTCCGCCATATTGAATTAAGGGCACAGGAAAGAGGCTATCTTGAAAACATATACGTTGACGAAGGGCAGGCAGTAAAGAAAGGGCAGCTGCTATTCCAGATTATGCCCCGGCTTTATGAAGCAGAACTTCAAAAAGCAAAAGCAGAAGTAAGCTTTGCCGAGATTGAATACAAAAACACAAAAAAGCTTGCCGATAATAATGTTGTTGCGCCTAATGAGTTGGCAATGGCAAAAGCCAAGCTTGACAAAGCTAAAGCCGAAATGTCGCTAACTCAGGTACACCTGCAGTTTACGCAGATACGCGCACCTTATGACGGAATCATTGACCGTTTCCATGTAAGGCAGGGAAGTCTGGTAGATGAAGGCGACTTGCTTACAGAACTTTCAGACAACAGTAAAATGTGGGTGTACTACAATGTACCTGAATCTGAATACCTTGACTATCAGGCCAACGCACAGAAAAGCACCAAAATGAATGTAAACCTGATGATGGCAAACGGACAAAAGTTTAGCCATGCGGGTATTGTTGAAACCATTGAAGCCGACTTCAATAACGAAACGGGAAACATCGCTTTCAGGGCTACATTCCCTAATCCTAAAGGGCTTTTAAGGCACGGAGAAACCGGTAACATACAAATGACAAAGCCTTTTAAAAATGCACTTATAATTCCGCAGAAGGCAACGTTTGAAGTGCTTGAGAAAAAATATGTTTACGTAATTGATACGGATAACAAAGTAAGGTCACGCGAAATAAAGATAGCTGCTGAACTTCCACATATTTTCATTATCAGTGAAGGCCTTTCTACAACCGACAAGATACTTCTTGAAGGCCTGCGCCTTGTACAGGAAAACCAGAAAATTGAATATAAGCTGGAAAAACCTGAACATGTACTGTCTCACCTTGAGTTATACGCCGAGTAATTAACCAGCATTAAAAAGAGACATCATGTTTAGTAAATTTATACACAGGCCTGTGTTTGCTATTGTTATATCTATAATGATAGTTTTTATGGGAGCTTTGGCCATATTCCAGCTGCCTACATCACAATTTCCTGAAATTGCACCTACAACGGTAAATATATTTATCGCCTACCCAGGCGCAAGTGCCGATGTATTGGTAAAATCAACGCTTATCACTCTTGAAAACTCCATCAACGGTGTGCAGGATATGCGCTACATGGCAACCGATGCTACCAGTGCCGGTGAGGCCACGTTAAGGGTAATTTTTGAACCGGGAACCGACCCTAACGAGGCAGTTATCCGCGTTAAGACAAGGGTTGACCAGGTAATGCCACTATTACCCGAACTTGTGCAGCGCGAGGGTGTTGTTATCACACCTATACAGCCCAGCATGCTTATGTATGTAAACCTTTATGCGAAAAACAAAGGCATGGATGAGAAGTTCCTGTATAACTATGCCAGCGTAAAGATGCTGCCTGAAATCAACAGGATTAAAGGAGTTGGGCGGAGCCAGATTCTGGGTAGCCGTACCTACGCTATGCGTATATGGCTAAACCCGGAGCGCATGCGTGCCTACAATGTTTCGGTAGATGAAGTTATGAAGGCATTGGGCGAGCAAAGTATAGTGGGCCGACCGGGGCGTATTGGGCAGAGTTCCGGGATACAGGCACAATCGCTTGAATACGTATTGACATATAAAGGCCGCTACAGTGAACCGGCAGAATATGAGAACGTGATTGTACGTGCTAACTCTGAAGGTGAAGCCATCCGGCTGAAAGATATCGGCCATGCCGAACTGGGAAGTGAATTCTTCGATATTTACTCAAATCTTGACGGCCACCCCTCAGCCTCTATTGTTTTGAAGCAAAACTACGGCAGTAACGCAAGTGATGTAATTGCCAATGTAAAGGCGAAGCTAGAGGAGATGAAAGAAACCTTCCCGCCGGGAATGGACTATAAGATAAGTTATGACGTTTCGCATTTCCTTGACGCTTCAATAGAGCAGGTTATCCATACTTTGAGAGATGCTTTCATCCTTGTTGCAATTGTAGTATTTATCTTCCTGGGTGACTGGCGTTCGACACTTATACCAATTCTCGCGGTACCTGTGTCACTAATTGGTGCGTTTTTCGTTATCCAGTTCTTCGGTCTTTCAATCAACCTCGTGACGCTTTTTGCCCTCGTACTGGCTATTGGTATTGTGGTTGATGACGCAATCGTCGTCGTCGAGGCGGTGCATGCCAAGTTTGAAGAATATCCGCACATCACGCCGTACGCAGCCGTAAAAATGGTGCTTGGTGAAATTACAGGTGCCATCATCGCTATTACGGCGGTAATGGTATCGGTATTCCTGCCAATATCTTTTATGTCAGGCCCAGTAGGTACCTTCTACCGCCAGTTCTCAATTACTATGGCAAGTTCCATCGTAATTTCTGCAATAATCGCACTTACGCTCACACCGGTACTTTGTGCTATGTTGCTAAAAAACCACCACGGGCACGAAAAGAAGAAGAACATCCTTACCAAAGGCCTTGACAAGTTCAATAGCGGCTTTGACAAGATGACCGGTAAGTATGTATGGATTCTCAGAAAAATTGTCAACCGCAAGTGGGTGACTTGGATTGTACTTATCCTTTTCTGCATCGGTACATTCGTTGTAAATAAGATACTCCCGTCAGGATTCATACCAAGTGAAGATCAGGGAACCATTTATGCGATAATACAGACACCGCCGGGCTCAACACTGGAGACCACAAACCAAGTATCACAAAGGCTGCAAAAGATTTGTGAACATGTAGACGGGGTGGAATCAGTGTCATCGCTTGCCGGTTATGAGATTATGACTGAAGGCCGCGGGTCAAACGCCGGCACATGCCTCATCAACCTTAAATCCTGGCATGACCGTGAGCACGATGTTACCGAAATCATGGAAGAACTTGAAGAAAAATCAAAAGGCCTTGGCGCCAAGATTGAGTTTTTTGAACCGCCGGCCATACCGGGCTTTGGCTCTTCAGGCGGTTTCTCAATGCGTTTGCTTGACAAAAATACCACTACCGATTATCAGGATTTTGACAAAATAAATAAGCAGTTTATGGATGAGCTTGGCAAGCGTAAAGAGCTTACGGGCCTGTTCAGCTTCTTTGCTGCCAACTATCCGCAGTACGAATTGGAAATCGACAATAACTTGGCCATGCAGAAAGGTGTGTCTATCGGCGAAGCCATGGAAAACCTGAATATACTCATCGGTAGTACTTATGAGCAGGGCTTTATCAAGTTCAACCGCTTTTTCAAGGTGTATGTACAGTCTGACCCTAAATTCAGGAGACTTCCGTCAGATGTTTTGAACCTCTTTGTGAAGAATGACCGTGGCGAAATGGTGCCGTACTCTGCGTTTATGAAGCTGGTTAAAACACAGGGACCCAACGAGATTACGCGCTATAATATGTATAACTCTGCCGCTATACAGGGTCTTCCGGCGAAAGGTTACACAACCGCCGATGCTATAGCAGCAGTACGCGAAGTCGCGCAAAAACTGCCTAGAGGTTACGATATTGCATGGGAAGGTTTGTCATTTGACGAATCAAACCGCGGTAATGAATCAATATATATTTTCGGGATAGTATTAGCGTTTGTGTACTTTGTACTTGCCGCACAATATGAAAGCTTTATCATTCCGCTGGCGGTTGTGTTCTCGCTTCCTGTGGGTGTGTTCGGCACATTTCTCGTGTTACAGCTTATGGGGCTTGAGAATAACATTTACGCACAGATTGGTCTTATCATGCTCGTCGGGCTTCTAGGTAAAAATGCGGTGCTTATAGTTGAATTTGCAGTCCAGAAACGGAGCGAGGGCTTCAGCATTATTGAGGCCGCAATTGAAGGCGCGAAAGTCCGCTTCCGCCCTATCCTTATGACATCATTTGCATTCATCGCAGGGCTTATTCCTCTTATTATTGCAACGGGTGCTGGTGCAATCGGTAACAAAACCATTGGTTCTGCTGCGTTGGGAGGTATGTTGTTCGGAACCATATTCGGGGTGATTATCGTACCGGGATTATACTACATATTTGGTTCACTGGCAGATGGGCGTAAACTCATTAAATATGAAGAAGAAAGTTCATTGTCAGAAGCATTGGTACACCAGATAGATGACTTTACCCATATTGAAGAACCTTCACAAACAAAAGATACAGAATAATATGTTGAAGAAGATAATATATTTGAGCCTGTCTGTTGCCTTTTTGGCAACAGGCATCATAAGCTGCAAGACAGGAGATGTAGCGCGCGCTGAGAACAAAGCAGTGCCGGCTGAATTTGCAGGTGCAGTTGCCGACAGTGCCAATAGCGCATCGGTGAAATGGAAACAGTTCTTTACAGACCCTAATCTAACTGCCCTGATTGACACTGCCCTGCAAAACAACCAGGAACTGAACATCACAATGCAGGAGATAAACATCTCGCAAAATGAGATTCGCGCCCGAAAAGGGGAATACCTACCGTCTGCCGGACTACGTGGAGGTGCGGGTGTTGATAAGGTTTCGCGCTATACCAACATTGGTGCGCTGGAACATAACATTGCTATTGTAGATGGCAAGGAGAATCCAGAGCCGCTACAGGATTATACTATTGGGGCGTATGCTACGTGGGAGGTAGACATATGGAAAAAACTTCGAAACTCTAAAAAGGCTGCTGTCAACCGTTATCTAGCTTCCGTAGAGGGCAAGAACTTTATGGTGACTAACCTGATTTCAGAGATTGCCAATTCGTATTATGAGCTTTTGGCGCTTGACAATCAGCTGGCTATAATTAATCAAAACATCGGGATACAAACTAATGCACTTGAAATTGTAAAGCTGCAGAAAGAAGCTGCCCGTGTTACTGAATTGGCAGTACGCAGGTTTCAGGCACAGGTATTAAATACACAAAGCCTTCAATACGAAATAAAGCAGCGTATAGTAGAAACCGAAAACAGGATTAATTTTCTTGTGGGGCGTTTTCCCCAGCATGTAGACCGAAGCACAGAGACATTTGATAATCTTGTACCGCAGGTGGTGCAGGCCGGTTTGCCATCGCAACTGCTTGCTAACAGGCCTGATATCCGCCAGGCTGAGTTTAATCTGGAAGCTGCAAAGCTCGATGTGAAATCGGCGCGTGCACGTTTTTATCCGCAACTAGGCATCACGGCAGGCATAGGCTACAGGGCTTTCGACCCATCATACATCGTGAAACCTCAGTCACTGATTTACAGCCTTGCTGGAGACCTTACGGCGCCGCTTATCAACAGGAACTCTATCAAAGCCGCATATAATACAGCAAATGCCAAACAGTTGCAGGCGGTGTTTGATTATGAGCGCACGATACTGAATGCCTATATTGAAGTTGCTAACCAGATTTCGAAGGTAAGCAACCTGCAAAGCAGCTATGAGTTGAAGGCAAAAGAAGTAGAGGCTTTGAACCAGTCATCGGCAATATCTAATGACTTGTTTAAATCGGCCAGGGCTGATTATATGGAAGTTTTGATGACGCAGCGCGATGCATTGGAATCTAAATTTGACCTGATTGAAACCAGGCTGCAGCAAATGAACAGCATGGTAAACATATACCGCTCTCTGGGCGGAGGATGGAAGTAAGTGGTTTTTTAATTTGTTGGTTAAAGCCCCGGCTTATGCCGGGGTTTTTTATTTGTTGCGTAACATGATTTACTAATTGCTTTCTTAAAAAATCACACATTTTTTTATTGATTTGTTAGGTTTCTTATTTACTTTTGCCCCAGTTAAAACAAACTTCATGAAACCAGATCTTTTCCAGGCTCCTGACTATTTCCTTTTAGATGAGCTGCTTACAGAAGAGCACAAGATGGTGCGTGACGCTGCCCGCGAGTGGGTAAAGCGTGAGGTATCTCCAATTATAGAAGATTATGCCCAAAAGGCGGAATTTCCAAATCAAATTATAAAAGGCCTGGCTGATATCGGCGCTTTTGGCCCGTATATACCTGAAGAATACGGTGGTGCAGGCCTTGACCAGATTTCTTACGGCCTTATCATGCAGGAGATTGAAAGAGGAGACAGCGGTGTGCGCTCAACAGCATCAGTACAGTCGTCACTCGTTATGTACCCTATCTGGAAATATGGTAATGAAGAACAGAAAATGAAGTACCTGCCTAAACTTGCCTCCGGTGAATTTATGGGTTGTTTTGGTTTAACCGAGCCTGATTTCGGTTCTAATCCGGGGGGCATGGTTACCAACTTTAAAGATAAAGGCGACCATTACCTGCTAAACGGCGCAAAAATGTGGATATCAAACGCTCCGTTTGCCGACATTGCTGTTGTATGGGCAAAGAACGAAGAAGGCCGCATACATGGGCTAATTGTAGAGCGTGGCATGGAAGGTTTCAGCACACCTGAAACCCACAATAAATGGTCACTCCGTGCATCTGCAACGGGTGAGCTTATTTTTGACAATGTAAAAGTCCCTAAAGAGAACCTGCTTCCGAACAAATCAGGGCTTGGCGCACCCCTTGGCTGCCTTGACTCAGCACGTTATGGTATTGCATGGGGCGCCATAGGTGCAGCAATGGACTGTTATGATACTGCGCTACGCTATGCTAAAGAGCGCGTGCAATTTGACAAACCTATTGCAGCAACACAGCTCCAGCAGAAAAAACTTGCCGAAATGATTACCGAAATCACAAAAGCACAGCTTCTTACATGGAGGCTTGGCGTATTGCGTAATGAGGGCAAAGCTACTTCAGCACAGATATCTATGGCAAAGCGCAACAATGTTGACATGGCTATAAATATAGCCCGCGAGGCACGCCAGATACTTGGCGGTATGGGTATTACCGGCGAATACTCAATTATGCGCCATATGATGAATTTAGAAAGCGTTATTACTTATGAAGGTACGCATGACATTCACCTGCTGATTACAGGTATGGATATTACAGGCCATGCAGCGTTTAAATAAATCACGCAAAACCAGATAAATAAGCCGCAACTAACTGATGCGGCTTTTTTATTGAAATTAACTTCATAATCAGGCACTATTTTTGAATCGTTAAAATCAATCTTAACGTATATAGATATAAATAATACGTTGTGTAAATTTGTAAAAAATACCGCTATGACTATTGCTACAATCAAGGGCAGTATAGCTGCTCAAAGAGAACAACTTTTAAATCACGCGCTTTATAACGATATAAAAAGCATTGAAGACCTAAGGCATTTTATGGAAAGCCATGTATATGCTGTGTGGGATTTTATGTCTTTGCTTAAAGCCCTTCAGAACAAACTTACCTGCACCTCAGTGCCTTGGCTTCCGGTAGGAAATCCGCAGATGCGCTACCTCATTAATGAAATAGTACTTGCCGAAGAAACTGATATAAATATACGTGGTGAAAGGCTAAGCCATTTTGAAATGTATGTTGAGGCCATGAAAGATCTTGGTGCAAACACTGGTGCAATACAGGCTTTTATTGATGATGTTATTGCAACCCAGAATATATTTGTTTCTATAAAGAAGAGCAGGCTTCATGATAATATTAAAGCATTCCTTGATTTTACATTTAGGGTGATTGACCGTGGCAACCCTCATGAAATTGCTGCTGCTTTTACGTTTGGGCGTGAAGAGCTGATACCGTCAATGTTTACTGAAATACTCAGGAATTTCAGGACTAATTTCCCAAAAGCTAACCTTGACAGCCTTATCTATTACTTTGAGCGGCATATAGAACTGGATGCCGATGAACATGGCCCTATGGCAATGGAGATGATTGAAAGCCTTTGCGGCGAAGACCCGGTAAAATGGAAGGAAGCTGAGGAAATTTCAAAACTTGCACTGGAAAAACGCATTGGGCTTTGGGATGCCATTCATCAAAATATACTTCATGAAGATTTAGCATCAATATAATGGCTATACAACTTTGGTAATGTGCTGTGCTATTGTAATATTTTTGCAACATTATTTTAGAATAAATTTACATATATAACAAAAGTTTAATTCTAAATCGTAGATTTGCCTGCTAATTTTAGGATTATGAAGAACTTTATTTTAAAACTTGCCATTACGGCAGGAATGTTTGCAACAGTTGCCGGCTTTGCACAGCAACAGCCAAAACTTTTTGGCAAAACAATCACATCTGACAGGGTGAATCCAGATAATGGACGTATACGATGTGCATCGACAGAATATGAACAATATCTTCAGGAAAAACATCCTGAGCGCAGTACTACTGCTCAGTTTGAACAATGGATTGCCCCTAAGATACAACAGATACAGGCGCAGCGAATGTCATCTACAGAGTCTGTTTCTGCCGTAGTAACCATACCCGTAGTAGTACATGTAATACATAATGAAACGTCTGTCGGCGTTAATGAAAATATTGCAGATGCACAAGTGCTGTCTCAGATAACGGTCCCTGAACCAGGATTACCGCCGTATGATTAACACTCCCGGCTATAATACCAACCCTGTTGGAGCCGATATGGAGATACAATTTGCCCTGGCGCAGGTTGACCCGCAGGGCAATGCCACAAATGGTATACACCGGGTTTATTATAACCGGGCCGGCTGGAGTGAAACACAGGTGGAAACGATTATGAAGCCGCAAACCTCATGGGACCCTACTAAATATTTTAATATCTGGGTATGTAACTTTGGAGGCGATCTTACAGACATTCTTGGCTACGCACAATTTCCGTCCCAATCAGGGCTTGGCGGACTCAACAGCAATGAAGGTGCCTCTAATACTGACGGTGTAATTATCGGCTATAAATATTTTGGCTCTCAAGCTATTTATCCTCAAGGTACTTATGAATGGCCTTACAATGCAGGGCGTACAGCTACACACGAAATTGGACATTGCTTTGGCCTGCGCCACGTTGATGGTGATAACACTACATGTTCTGTAAATAGTGTAGACTCAACAAAAGATTACTGCCCCGATACCCCTGCCGTTAAAGAGCTTAATTATGATTGCGCTTATATTGACAGTTGCCCCAATGCAGCAGGTGCAGATATGATTGAAAATTATATGGACTACACACCGGATGCCTGTATGAATATATTCACGCAGAACCAAAAAGGCCGCATGCTTGCTGTACTTCAAAATTCTCCCAGAAGGGCAACACTTACAACATCCACTGTTTGGCAGCCACTTTCTTCAAACTCATTTGTACTACAAGGCATAAATGTGTATCCTAATCCTGCAACTGATATACTTCATATTGCTTCAGCTAATGGTGAATTGCTTGACAGCTACATAATTTACAATAGCATGGGCCAAACTATTGTAGCATCAAAATTAAACGGAGGCAATTCTGCAACGGTTAATATAAACACGCTAACAAATGGAGTTTATTTTATAAAACTTGGAAAGGCTGATAAAGCAACAACATTGAAATTTGTGAAGAATTAAATGTATAATGTTTGTTTTAATAAAAAAGGCAGGTGCTCTATGAGTCCTGCCTTTTCAATATTTTAAATTGATTTAGCTTTCAGGTGCAAGCTCTATCTCAAGCCCGTGTAGTTCTTCAGTAATGGCTATCTGGCAGCCAAGGCGGCTGTTTGGCTTTACATAAAATGCTTCGCTCAGCATAGCTTGTTCATCAGGCTCCATCGGGGGTAGTTCTACGTCGTTAAGTACATAGCATTGGCATGATGCACACATGGCCATACCGCCGCATACTCCAATAGTGCCTTCAGGGGCAATTTCGTAAGAGCGGCACAGTTCCATGATATTCATGGCCATATCTGTCGGCGCCTGAACTTCGTGTACAACACCTTCGCGGTCGGTTATTTTTATGGTAATATCCACTACTCAATCGCTTTTACTACTTGCTTTTCTGCTTCTTTTCGGGTTCCGTCAAATCCGTCAACACCGCTTACCGTAGTATACTTCAGTACATATTTCTTACCCGGATTCAGCTTATTATAAACGCTTTGGCACATAAGTGTTGCTTCATGAAATCCGCAAAGAATAAGTTTTAGTTTACCCGGATATATATTGATGTCACCAATGGCATAGATGCCTTCTATATTGGTTTGATAATCAAGTGCATTATTAACTTTTATGGCATTCTTTTCAATCTCAAGACCCCAGTTGGCTATGGCTCCCAATTTTGGCGTAAGCCCGAAAAGCGGAATAAAATAATCAGTCTCAATGGTTGACTTTTCGCCTTCCCTATCAATCTCCAGCGCTTCAACTGTACCGTCACCTATAATGCCTGTAACCTCAGCCGGAGTGATAAGGTTTATCTTGCCAAGCTTCTTCAGTTCCTGTACTTTTTCAACCGAGTCAAGCGCACCGCGGAATTCATTTCGCCTGTGTATGAGCGTTACTTCGCTCGCAACATCAGCAAGGAAAATACTCCAGTCAAGAGCTGAGTCACCACCACCTGCAATTACTATCTTCTTGTCACGGAACAGCTCAGGGTCCTTCACAAAGTATTCCACGCCATTTTCTTCATAGGCATCAATCCCTTCAATCAAAGGTTTACGCGGGTCAAAACTCCCTAATCCGCCTGCAATGGCTACAGCTTTAGCATGATGTTTTGTTCCTTTATTCGTTGTAACTATGAATGTGCCATCTTCAAGCTTATCAATGGTTTCAGCCTTTTCATTCAGCGTAAAACCCGGCTGGAACTGCTTTATCTGTTCCATCAGGTTATCCACCAGATCACCTGCCAATACTGACGGAAAACCAGGTATATCAAAAATCGGCTTTTTAGGATAAAGTTCAGAAAGCTGGCCTCCCGGCTGCGGAAGTGCGTCTATAATATGGCATTTCAGTTTAAGAAGCCCTGCTTCAAATACGGCAAAAAGCCCCGTAGGGCCGGCACCTATTATAAGGATATCTGTAGTAATCATTATAAAATATACGTTGAACGGCACAGTGCCATCCAATTAAATTCTTGAAAAAGTTTTAAGCAACATTGGTCACAGTCTCAATCTGGGGAGCGTACTTTTTAATAGTTGTCTCCACACCTGCTTTCAATGTCATCTGGTTAACGCTGCAACCTACGCAGGCGCCTTCTAAGCGCACCTTCACGTGTCTGTCGTCCTCAATATCAATCAGCGCAATATTACCGCCGTCAGACTCAAGGAAAGGCCTTATTTCATCCAGGGCTTTCTCAACGTTTAGTTTTATTTCTTCTGTTGTCATCATCATCTTAGTTCTTTTTAACTGCCGAACACCCTGCCATAGTTGTAATCTTGATAGCCTCCGTCGGCGGAAGGTTATCATTGCGGTTTACTGTCTCCTGCACCACCTCTCTTGCCAGTTCCTCAAAAACTTTCTCAAGAGGAGTACCTGTTTGCATTGCAGCTGGACGGCCATAATCGCCGGCCTCTCGTATGCTCTGTACTATTGGCACTTCACCCAGAAATGGTACGCTAAGGTCCTCGGCTAGGTTTTTAGCACCTTCTTTCCCAAAGATATAATATTTATTTTCAGGAAGTTCCTCCGGAGTGAAATAAGCCATGTTTTCTATAATGCCCAACACCGGCACGTTAATGCTTTCCTGCTGGAACATAGCTACGCCTTTTTTCGCATCGGCAAGTGCTACAGCCTGCGGGGTGCTTACTACAACCGCACCTGTAACCGGCAGAGACTGCATGATGCTCAGGTGAATATCGCCTGTTCCCGGCGGAAGGTCAATTAACATAAAGTCAAGCTCGCCCCAATCAGCATCAAATATCATCTGGCTCAGCGCTTTAGATGCCATAGGGCCTCTCCAAATCACAGCCTGTTCGGGCGATGTAAAGAAGCCAATAGAAAGCAGCTTAACACCGTAGCTCTCAATAGGTTTCATCTTGCTTTTACCATCAACCTGTACTGAAATCGGGCGTTCACGCTCCACGTCAAACATTATCGGCATTGATGGGCCATATATGTCGGCATCAAGTACACCTACATTAAAGCCCATGTTTGCAAGGGTTACAGCGAGGTTAGCGGTGATTGTTGATTTACCAACACCGCCTTTACCTGAGGAAACGGCTATTATATTTGTAATTCCCGGAATCGACTTTCCTTTAATTTCAGGCTTTTCCGGCGTTTCAAGCTTGATGTTAACCTTAACTTTGGCATCGGGACTTATTTGTTCATGTATCGTTTTAATGATATCAGCCTCAGCACGTTTGCGTATGTGCATGGCCGGGTTGTGCATCACAACCTCAACCACGGCTTCATCACCAAAAGTCAACACGTTGCGAACTGCGCCGCTCTCTACCATATTTGTGCCTTCTCCGGCTATTGTTATGGTTTCAAGGGCTTTAAGTATCTCTTTTCTGTCTAGTTTCATCTGGATAATCGCGCAATCTTTTTAGCGGGATTGCATTCCCTGCAAAGATAATAGTAAATGACGATACAGAAAAACAGAAATAGGTTTAGTTTAGGGTTAAAAGTGAAGGATTACAAAAGCTCTTTTGCAGGATCCCAAAACAGCTTATCAAACTTTACAATCTTATTGTCTTTTACTTTAACACCTTCATTTTCAAGTAGCTGCTGCATGAGATTTGTCCCTTCAAAATGATGTTTTCCGGAAAGCAGCCCCACACGGTTCACAACCCGGTGCGCCGGAACATCTTCCCGATCATGGCTTGCGTTCATAGCCCAGCCTACCATCCGGGCGGAACGCGCTGCACCTAAGTACTTTGCGATGGCGCCGTATGACGTTACCCTGCCAAAAGGTATCTGTGCAGCGACATCATAAACCTGTTCGAAAAAGTTGTTGCTCTCTTTTGACATAGGGGTGTAGCGTTTAACTTTATTTTAACAACTTTATAAGTGTAATGACTGCGACCAAACCGGTTACGCCCCCAATTATGTAATTTATATTGCGGGTAATAAAGCCTAAACTGTCCTGAAAATTTTTAAAGAACACTACATAAAGATAAAGCATTACAAATGCGCCAATTACACCCCCCAACACAAACATCAGCACAAAAATTGGGTCGGCAAAGTCAAAATAGCCATAAGAAGCAAGGGTGATACTGATGAAAACATAAAACGGGATGGGAAAAAGTTGAGCGCCGAGAGCAATACCCCTAAAAAATATCGTCCGGTTTTGCTCTTGACCGAAACTGCTTCCTCCTCTTGTTTTGTAATCGGCTTTTTTGCTATGAACAAAAAGTAGATGGTCAGCAAACCGAAGATACCAATCCCCACTTCCTGCAGCATATCAATGATATCAGGGTTGCGGTTGATGAACTTTGCGAAAGATACCGCAATATAAACCTGGAAGAATATTACAGTAACAGCGCCCAGGCAATAAATAACAGCGCGCTTTCGTCCGTCGCGGAGGCTTACACGGGCGGCAGTCATATTCAGCAGGCCGGGCAGCAGTGTGCCAAGCAGCGATATGACAGTACCCAAAGCCAGCGGGAGGACCATGCGCATTTTATTTTATTTTGAATTGAATATAAGTAATTGGCTTACCGAGCTCAAGATACTGCTTTTCATAGAAAGTTTGTATAGATGTCACAACTTCAGGCGCGCCCTCGTTGCGGTATACATTATGGTTGGCGTACAGCACATTGTGGCCCTCGCCGTGAAGCAGGCCAAGGGTATACCCGTGCATAAATTCACTGTCAGTTTTAAGATGCATAAGCCCGTCGGGCTTCAAAATCTTTTTGTAAAGCTGCAGGAATGCCGAATTGGTCATGCGGTGCTTGGTACGCTTGTATTTAATTTGCGGGTCGGGGAAAGTGATCCAGATCTCGCTGACCTCACCTTCGGCAAAAAAGTGGTTGATGAGCTCTATCTGCGTGCGGAGGAAACCCACATTGCGCATACCGGCTTCAACGGCAGTCTTGGCGCCACGCCAGAAACGGGCCCCTTTTATATCAATGCCGATAAAATTCTTATTAGGGTAACGTTCGGCCAGGCCAACGCTGTACTCGCCTTTGCCGCAACCGAGTTCCAGCACTATCGGGTTGTCGTTCTTAAAAAAGTCACTGTTCCATTTGCCCTTCAGCGGAAAACTGCCGCTTACAGCCTCCTCACGGGTTGGCTGCAGCACATTATCAAATGTCTCGTTTTCCCTGAAGCGCTTTAGTTTATTCTTACTTCCCACAAATCTGTTTTCAAAAATTTCGGTAAAAGTAGGAAGAATTTTAGATTGAAGATTGATTATTTAGTTTGGGAAGTTGGGCATCGTTCCAAATTTAATTAAAACCATACTAAAGCATTAGCGCGGTGTAGAGATTGTAACTCCACAATATTAGTCTAAATATTTGTCGGCATAATACTATATACATAATGCTTTCCTGTTGATTTAAAGTAAGCAAAATAAAGCCAGTTACTTTTAATTCCGCTCAAGACATACCAAGTATCTTCTTTCAACCTGCCTAAAACTTTAGCGGCTTGTTTAATATTTTTTCTATTACTCCAAATTAAATCACCGTTCTGTTCCGTAAACATAATTTTGTTTTGTGAAAATCCGGTTTTACTAAATAAGAAATTGGAGTCTTTTTTGATTATGCTTCCATCTCCATTTTTTTGAAGCATATTAAAAAGTTCAAAACCGGAAACAGCGCCTGGATTTTGAATATTTTGTTTCAATTCGACTTCTGATATTTCTACAGTATAAGTAGACCATTCACTATTATAAATATACGTTGGTGTTATTTCGATTACAGGCTTAGAGCATGATAATGCTAAGAGCGCAAATACAATTAAAACAAACTTTTTCACTTATATATACTAGATAATACTTATTGCAAAATATTATTCCGCGGGTTTGAGGTTGTTATAGCCTATTCGGAATATCCATCATCTGATGCAAAATCCTCACAATTTCAATTGCGTTATCCTCACCTTTTCTATAGATGATAAAATGTGATTTTACTTTTGCTTGTCTGTAACCGGGTTTAATATCACTAATATCTTTTCCGCTCTCAAAATCTTCGACGATATAATCAATCTCCTGATAAATCAGCTTGTAGTATCGATTTGCCTGGTTAACAGACCAATTCGCCTTAGTGTAAATCCAGATGGTATCAATATCTTCTAAAGCTTTTCTACTTATCCGATAACCTTTCATAAATGCTTTTTCTGAAGTTCTGCTAAATGAGCTTCAGGGTCAAAGTTTGAAACAAAGCCACTCTTCTCTCCAATTTCAATTGCGTTCCTTAATTGCTTTATCTTTTGTTCCTGCAATTCTAAAAGCCGCAACGCAGTCCGAACGACTTCGCTTGCCGAATTAAAACGTCCGGAAGCAATTTCTTCCTGGATAAAACTTTCGAAGTGGTCTCCTAATAAAACCGAAGTGTTCTTTGCCATAATCTTAGTTTTATTCAAAAGTACCAAATTATGGTATATAAACAAATTGATTTATATACAAAATAATATATTAATTAAATTAAACTTCACTTTAATAAAATTAATTTATATATTCGCATTATTAAATTTTATTAAAATGAATATCCAAAATAAACTTCCGGTGGTTTGCCCAAGTTGTGCATCATCACTCAATGTGGCGCAGCTGGCCTGCCCCAATTGCAGTACAGGCGTTTCGGGCAACTTCCCGCTGCCCGTTTTCCTGCAGCTCACGGCCGATGAGCAGGAATTCATCCTGAAGTTCTTCCTCACAAGCGGAAGCATAAAAGAAGTCGCCGCACAAATCGGCAACAGCTACCCCACCGTGCGCAACCGGCTTGACGATCTTATAGAGAAAGTAAAAAAATTACAGAAAACCCATGAATAAACTTTTCAACCCTTTTGAACATTACAGCGAAAAAGTTTTAATCGTTTTTGGTTTGGTAATGTTATCTCTTGGTTCACTGGCTGCCTGGTACTTCGGTGGCAGGTTTGACGGCGTTATAGATTTTCATCTCTTAGATGATGTCGCCATGTGGGAACCGTTTGCTGATAACGCCATCGCGACATTTTCGCTGGTGCTGCCACTGTTTATCCTGGCAAAAATCATTAATAGGCGTACACGCCTGGTAGATATCGTTGCCACTTCTCTCGTAGCGCGTATGCCATTCATCATTGAACCGTTATTTAATATCGGCGGTCATCTGGGAGACTCAACCGAAAAGATGGTGGCCCGGCAAATAACGCGAGATACGGGGGTAACCGTAGTAGCCATGCCCGAAACACAGGGCCTTATCATTATCGTACTATTTGCGCTTGTGTCGATTTTATTGCTTGTTTGGTTTGCCACGCTGCTGTACAATGGTTTTAAAACTGCAACAAATATCAGGAAAACAGCACACATTATTTATTTCATCATCACAGCTATCATTGCCGAAGTTCTATCCAAAATAATCATCTCAATTCTCTTCTCATGAAAAAGCTATTTACACTATTTGCCTTTATCATTACCGCAACCCTAAGCGCGCAGGATATAGCCGGAACATGGCACGGCCTGCTTAAATTTCCCGGCGGCCAGCTTCGTATTGATATCAACGTAACCAATACCGGTAATGGTTATGCCGTGACCTTCGATAGTCCTGACCAGGGCGCAAAGGGCATCCCTACCGAACAGGTGTCGTTTAAAGACAATGTGCTTACCTGGGCCATACCGCAGGCCGGCATACGCTACAGCGGAAAATTTGAAAATAATGCAATTAAAGGAACTTTCACGCAGGGCGATGGCAGCCTTCCGCTTGATTTTACGCGGGAAGCCGTAAAGGTTGTAGTAAAGAAGAAACCACAGGAGCCTGTGGCGCCGTTTGCGTATAAGAGTGAAGATGTAACTTTTAAAAATGCAACAGCAAACGTAACACTGGCCGGTACACTCACAACACCCAACACAGCCGGCCCTCACCCTGCCGTAATATTACTTACCGGCAGCGGGGCGCAAAACCGCGATGAGGAGATATTGGGACATAAACCGTTTATGGTACTGGCAGACTACCTCACGCGAAACGGTTTTGCCGTACTTCGCTATGATGACAGGGGCATCGCGGAATCAACCGGTGATTTCGCCACAGCAACAACGACAGATTTTGCCACCGATGCGCAGGCTGCCTTTACTTACCTGAAATCAAGGAAAGAAATCAACATTAAGAAGATTGGCTTTGCAGGGCACAGCGAAGGCGGAAGCGTGGCAGCTATGGCTGCGGCGGCTAACCCTGAAGTAGCCTATATTGTATTAATTGCCGGAAGCATATTGCCGGGCGACCAGCAGATGCTTTTGCAGAACTACATACTCGGTAAAGCCAACGGTATGCCTGAGACGGAACTTACCAAGCTGGGCGCCATAAACCGCAAAGTGTATGATGTGATAAAGCAGGAGACCGACCTTGCCAAAATGAAAACAAAAATTGCAGCCGTAATGAACGCCGACCTGAAGCCGATATTGCTTAAACAGGGAATTACCGAGCCCGACATTGCGCAGTATATAGAAGTACAGTCGCGGGAGCTGGCATCTCCGTGGTACAGCGCCTTCATAAAAGGCAATCCCGGCGCTGCGCTTGAGAAAGTGATGTGCCCGGTATTGGCAATAAATGGCAGCAATGACCTGCAGGTTGAAGCTAAAGCAAACCTCGCAGCTGTAGAAAAAGCGGCCGCAAAAGCCGGCAATAAGAATGTAAAAGTTATGGAACTGCAGGGCCTTAACCATCTTATGCAGGAGAGCAAAACGGGAAAGCCTGCGGAATATGGCGACCTTGAGCAGACATTTTCGCCCGTAGCGCTTGAGGCTATAGGCAGCTGGCTAAAGACGGTAAGCAAACAATAGTGTTAAATTTTTATAGCCATTGTAACAATTTTCCGTTATTCGCTTCTAATACGGAAACATGTTTTAAAAAGATGAAGAAATTTCTTTGCGCAGCAGGCCTTACTATAGCCCTTACTGCATACACACCTGCATTGGCACAAGCCGGCAGTAATGGCATTAAAGTTGGCATCAACCTTAAAGATGTAAAAGATGATAAGGTGATGGTAACAGTGACTCCGCCAAAAGTAACTACCGAAACAACCACCTATTACATTCCTAAGATTGTGCCGGGAACGTACAGTGATGATAACTATGGCAGCTTTATAGAAGGTTTTAAGGCTTATGATACAAAAGGGAAAGAACTTGCCGTAACTAAGCCCGATGTAAACTCATGGAAGATTGCCAACGCAAAGAAACTCGCCAAAATAACCTATCTGGTAAACGACACATATGACACTGAAGGCCAAGGCACTCATGATGTGTTTTCACCGGCAGGTACAAATATTTCGCCAAATAACTACATGCTGAACAATCATGGCTTTGTGGGTTATTTTGATGGTAAGGGTGAAGTACCTTACACTGTAAGCATCTCGCACCCGGCAGCGCTTTGGGGCGCAACATCGCTTATTGATACTGATGCCTCAGATACAAATGATGTGTTTGCCGTAGCGCGCTATGCCGATTTGGTTGATAACCCTATAATGTATTCTAAGCCGGATTACACAACCTTTAGCGTTGAGGGTATGGACATACTTATCAGCGTGTATTCACCTGACGGGAAGGTCACTGCAAAATCAATCACTCCAGAAATGGAAACCATGATGCGCGCCCAAAAGCGTTTCCTCGGTCCTATAAACAGCACAAAAAAGTACAGCGTACTGCTTTACCTGAGTGACCTTTCTACTAACGATGCCAAAGGTTTCGGGGCACTGGAGCATAACACTTCAACAACGGTGGTAATGCCTAAGGAAATGCCGATAGACCAGCTGAAAGAATCGCTGAAAGATGTGGTATCGCACGAGTTCTTCCACATTGTAACGCCGCTTACGGTGCATTCAAAAGAAATTCAATATTTCAACTTCAATACGCCCAAGATGAGCGAGCACCTTTGGATGTATGAAGGTATTACAGAATATTTTGCCAACCTCTTCCAGGTAAACCAGGGGCTTATCACAGAAGATGATTTTTACAAAAGAATGGCCGAGAAGATAGCTTCGTCAAAAATGTTTGATGATACAATGCCGTTCACCAAAATGAGCCGCAATGTACTTGAGGCACCATATAAAGATGCTTACAATAATGTATACGAAAAAGGTGCGCTTATTGCCATGTGCCTTGACATACAAATACGTGAAAGCAGTGGCGGCAAGCGCGGCATACTTGACCTGATGCAAAAGCTTTCTAACGAATACGGCAGCAGCAAGGCGTTTGATGACAGTGAGCTTTTCAATAAGGTTGTAGCATTGACATATCCTGAAGTACGCACATTTCTGGACACTTATGTGGCCGGTAACACACCAATACCTTATGAGCAATATTTCAGTAAGATGGGTGTAACGAAAGCAACAGTTACCAAAACCGGCAACGCTCTTATCAAGGGGCAGCAGGAGGCATACATCACCGCAAATATGGCCGGTGAAATTATTTTAGTGCCTGATGTTCAGGATAATGAATTTATGACTACCTTGGGCCTTAAAGGCGGAGACGTGCTTGCAGGGGTAAACGGAACCAAGTACGATGTTAATAATGTATATGACCTAATCATGAGCAGCATGAGCTGGAAAGAGGGTGAGCCTATAACAATTGACATAAAACGCGACGGAAAAACGCAGCAGGTAAAAGGAAAAATAAAGCTGCCCAGCGAGCAGGTAGAAGGCTACAAAGCCACCGATGCATCAAAGGCAGGAATACGGAATGCCTGGCTTAAAGGATAGTGATAAAAAACCATACTAAAACCTATACTTATGAAAAAATTACTAACGCTTGCAATGCTCGTTTTTGGTGTAGCTGCATTTGCATCTGATGGTGTAAACCCGGGTACTACCTGCAAAACCAACACAGACCCGCAGGAAGCTAAGAAAGTAATAGTAAAATCGCTTGAAGAAAAAGATGACAAAGATAAAGACAGGCCTAAAACTAAAGTAATTGAAACAAGGCGCAACGCCTGCTCTACATGCACAGGTGTAGACCCGCGCTTTGACGTTGGCGGGTATTTTGTGGAGTTCATTAACCGCAATAACCTTAAGCTTGTAAAATTCCTTACTGAGTAAAAGTAAATCTTATAAAATATAATAGGCTGCATTACGCAGCCTTTTTATTTTGTAATCTCTATAGTATTAAAAACTTTTTACTACTTTTAATCCCTTAACAATCAGCTTACCAAACAAACGCTATGAAAAAATTATTACTTACACTACTTGCGCTCAGTGCATTTGTATTAAGTATCAATGCACAACAAAACAACGTCTGCGAAAATGCGCTGAGCCTTTGCGGCTCTCTCTAGGTATGCCGTTCAGCAATACTGTAAATTCAGCCCCTGCGCCGCTTACTTCTGCCGCAACATATGGCTGTCTTGCAACGCGGCCAAATCCCGCATGGTTTTATTTACCGGTTTCAACAAGTGGAAATCTGGCTTTCACTATAAACCAAACCAGTGTTACTGGTAATCCCTTAGATGTAGATTTTATAGTATGGGGGCCTTTTAACAATTCAGATGTATGCGGCCCTGCAAATCTTAACTCATCTACACAAATAGCCTGTAGCTACGCACCGCAAGCAGTTGAAAACTTTACTATCCCAAATACGCAAGTTGGACAGCATTATATATTGATGGTTACAAACTATTCAAACCAAGCTGGCACGATAACTATCCTGCAAACAAATCAGAGCCAGCCAGGCGCGGGCACTCTAAATTGCTCAGGCCTGCGCCTTCATGCTTTTCTCGATGCCAATGCTAATGGCACTTTTGATACCGACGAAGCGCCATTTCCTGCAGGAAGCTTTACTTACGAAAAAAATAATAACGGCACAGTACATAATATTGCAAACATGACAGGCTATCATAGCGTCTACGATGATAATTTATCGAATACATATGATATAGGCTTTTCTATACCTGCAAATATGCAACCTTATGTATCAGCTACAACAACATCATACAATGATGTTGCGATAAATACTGCTACTAATATTGTTACTCACCGTTTTCCGGTAACGGTAACACAGCCTTTTGAAGATCTTGCCGTTTATGCTATTGCACCAACACAGCCCTTATCCGGCTTTACCTATAAAAACCATATTGTGTACGTAAACAGGGGTGTTGTGCCTGCTAGCGGAACAGTAACTTTTACGAAAGACCCGGCACTAACGATTGCCACAATTTTTGAAGCAGGAGCAGTAAGCACACCTACAGGGTTTACCTATGATTTTACAAACCTACAGCCTTTTGATATACAAGTAATTACAGTCGTGATGAACGTACCGCCTATTCCCGGCGTTGCACTTGGCCAGGCAATTAATACATCGGCAGCAATAAACGGGGCAGTGTTAGATATTGACGTTACAAATAATACATCAGCTATTGATGAAGAAGTTGTCGGTTCATATGACCCTAATGATAAGATGGAGGCCCATGGCGGTCGTATCAAGTTTGATGAATTTACAGCTAATGATTACCTGTACTATACCATCAGGTTCCAGAATACAGGTACGGCTCCTGCGATAAATGTACGTATTGAGGATATTCTTGACAGCCAGCTGGATGCATCTTCATTTGAAATGATACGCGCAAGCCATAACTTTACGGTTGACAGGGTTGGAAACCAGCTTACCTGGAGGTTCAACAACATTATGCTGCCATTTGAAGCGCAAAATGAACCTGCAAGCCATGGATATGTATATTTCCGTATCAAGCCAACGCCAGGCTTTGCAGTAAATGATGTAATACCAAACGCTGCGGGCATTTATTTCGACTTTAATCCTGTTATCTGGACTAATACTTTTGATACTGAATTTTTCATGCCACTGTCAACAAATCAGTTTGATTTATCTAGCTTCGCGATGTATCCTAACCCGGCAAGGCAGTCGGTTACAATTACAGCGCCAATGGGAGGCCAAAACCTTAAGCAGCTGCGATTCATTGATATTACGGGCAAAACACTTTTGGTGAAAGACAATGTGATTGCCACGTCTGCTACGCTTGACATATCACGTTTTGGTACAGGTATGTATTTCATGGAAATTACTGGTGATAGCGGAGCGAAAGCCACTAAGAAACTTATAATTGAATAATACAATACTTTAAACAACAAGTCCTGCTTATGGCGGGACTTTTTTATTTTATGCTGTCACTATTTATTACTACTTTGCGGCGTTTTAATATTTATAAGAATGAGAAATATCATTATCATAATTGCCGCTACCCTAAGCTTTATTGCGTGTAATAAAGAAAATGACCATGGCGATGCCAACCTGCACATTACCGGAAATATAAAAGGCCTTGGAAAAGGAAAATTGTATATACAACGTGCCGCAGACACATCGCTTGTCGCCATAGATACCATAGTGCTGAACGGCAGCAGCGAATTTGAAAGCCACCTGAAGATTGACGGTCCTGAAATGCTGTATCTTTTCCTTGACAGGGGGCAGACCAATTCTATCGACAATAACCTTCCGTTTTTTGCTGAACCGGGTAATATGACCATCAACACCCGCAATGATGAATTTTTCTCAGCAGCAAAAATAACCGGCAGTGAAAACCAAAAGATTTATGAAGACTTCCTGAAGATAAAGTCACGCTTTACAGCCCAAAATCTTGATTTGGTAAAAAAGAATCTTGAAGCTACCAAAGCAGGGGATGTTGCAAGGCTTGACAGTGTTGCCAAAGCTAGTGAAACGCTGTTGAAACGCCGATACCTTTATACTGTAAACTTTGCCCACAACAATGCAAAGCATGAAGTGGGGCCATACCTGGCGCTGTCTGAAATTGCCGATGCCAATGTAATTTACCTTGATACAATCGCAAAAAGTATGTCGCCTGCTGTGGCAAAGTCTAAATACGGCAAAATGCTGACGGAAGTGATTAAAGAGAGGAAAAAGTGCAAGGCGAGTAAATGCTGAAATTAAAAACCCATATTTGGTTTTTTATTACTGCAGTAGTCATATTACTCAGTGGAATAATACATCATTTCTTTAGTGAAGATACGGTGTTTGATCTCAATATACATGACACCTACTATGTGATACCACATATATATCTCGCTGTTGCATTCACACTGCTTTATTTACTGGCGGGATGTATTTATTGGACACTAAGAAATTTCAAGCTTGTCAGGATACTTACATTAGTCCATACTATAATTAGCGTTGGAGGCGTAATCTTATTTTGGACATTGTTGCCAACACTTCGCGCTACAGATACCATATTTGTTAGAAGAGCTGAAACCGCTGAATGGATACTTTATGGTTTGGTTCTGTTCACACAGCAGCTGTTCATAATAAATATTGTAATCGGCTTGACTAAAGGACGAAAGAATCAAGAATTAATATAAAAGCAAAAACCGCTTAGTTTCCTAAGCGGTTTTTTATTGAGCCGATGGAGGGACTCGAACCCACGACCTGCTGATTACAAATCAGCTGCTCTAGCCAGCTGAGCTACACCGGCAACTCAATACGGGTGCAAATATATGCAGGGATTTTAATTTTCCAAACAAATGCCTGCACTTTTTATTGCAGTTTTTTTATGCCAAAGCGTTGATTTTTTCAACAAGCTGTTTAGCAGCAGTTTCAAGCTCAGTATTAATTTGCTTAAAGTGCTGTTTTTTATTCTCAACACCTTTCTGGTTTACTTTTTTCATAAGGTTATCAAATGTTATGATAGCCTCATCTATAAGCGCTTCGCTGTCTTTTGTAGGCTTACCGTCTGTTGTAAGTTCCCACAGGTACACAGCTTCTATAATATCACCCAATACAAAGTTGATGTCTTTCTTTAAATTTCTAACGTTAGCCATTTTATCTGGTTTTTAAATGTTGCGCAAAATTACAATTAATCTTTGAGTTATGACTTATGAAATGTAGATTTCAAGTAAAACAGCATTCCCTTCAAGTGTATAATTCTTTAACGCAGCGGGTATTAATACTGTATCACCCTGCTTAAAGCTGTAACTTTCTTCGCCGCCCGATTTCACAGTAAAGCCACCTTCCGTGCAAATGTAAACCGTAAAGCAGTCCCTTTCATTCTCTACATTCTTAGTACCTTCAAGAGGGAGGAAGTTGGTAGTAAAGTAAGGGCAATCTACCATAACATTACTCTTATTACTTTCAGTATGGTATTGCTTTTGTGTATTGGTAGTGTCATAGTTCATGGCATCAAGCGCCTCTTCAATATGTAGCTGGCGCGATTTTCCTTCGGCATCTACCCTGTCCCAATCATAAATGCGGTAAGTGATGTCGCTGGTCTGTTGTATCTCTGCAATGACAATGCCTCCTCCAATAGCATGTATGGTACCTGTTTCCAAAAAGAAGACATCGCCCTTCTTAACGGGAACCTCATTAAGTATGTCAATAAGATTTTTGTTCTTAAGATGTTCCAGATACTCTTCGGGGCTCGATTTCTTTTTAAAACCTACAATAATACGCGAACCCTCATCGGCCTGCATTACATACCACATTTCGGTCTTTCCGAAAGAATTATGCCGTTTCTGTGCCAACTCATCATTTGGGTGTACCTGTATGCTGAGGTCTTCCCGCGCATCTAGAAATTTAAAAAGCAACGGAAATTTTTTACCGAAAAGCTCATAGATTTTTGATCCGAGTATTTCATCCGGGAATTTATCAAGCAAATCATTCAAAGATTTACCTGCATAAATTCCGTTTTTAAGAATGCTAACATTACCTTCAACACCGCTAAGCTCCCAGCTTTCGCCGGTTGTTTCAGTAGGGAGTTTATTTTTGCCAAGATATGTTTTTAGCTTAGTACCACCCCATATGCGGTCCTGCAAAATCGGTTCAAAAATCAGCGGATACAATTCCATATATTTATTCTCCTCGGTAGGTTACAAAATTTCGCGGTGTTTCATACAGCACCACTTCTATATCTTTATCCTCAGCAATCCTCTTACGGATACGGTTCCATATCACTACAGCGATGTTTTCCGCTGTCGGGTTCAGGCTGGCAAAATCAGGCACATCAAGGTTCAGGTTTTTATGATCAAAAGGTATTTCCACCTCCTGCTCAATAATATCCTTCAGGTCTTTAATATCCATTACATAACCCGTTTCAGGATCAATCTCACCGGTTACACCTACTACAAGTTCGTAGTTATGCCCGTGAAAGTTATGATTATTGCATTTGCCGAATACCTGCTGATTACGTTCATCGCTCCAGTCGGTACGGTATAGCCTGTGCGCCGCATTAAAATGTGCCCTTCTGCTTACAGTTACTCTCACTTTATTGTAATTAATGTATTGAAGGATATTCACCATCGGTGGCTTTTGAAGCCGACTCAAGGTAATGGTAAAACTTATCAAAAATAATCCTGAACCATACGGTATAAAGCTCAGGATGTAAGATCATATCGTCTTTAATAGCTTCAATTCCCATCCACTTCCAGCTCTCTGCTTCTTCCCTGTTAAGTTGCGGCTCACCATCATAACGGCCAATCATAACATGGTCAAGCTCATGTTCGGTAAGGCCATTGTCAAAAGGCGCCTTGTATATGAATGAGAACAATTCCCTAAGCGGAACGGTAAAACCCATTTCTTCCTGAAGCCTGCGTGTACCTGCTTCAATATTGCTTTCGCCCTCGCGCTGGTGGCTGCAAGTGGTATTGGTCACAATAATGGTGAATGGTATTTACCCGCTGCGCGCTGCTGCAGCATCACCTCGTTTTTTGAGTTGAGTATAAAAACCGAAAACGCCCTGTGCAGCAATGCTTTTTCGTGCGCTTCCATTTTTGGCATAAGGCCAATAGGCTCGTCACGCTCGTTTACCAGTATCACTTGTTCTTCCGTCATGGGCTGTATTAGTATCCAAAAATAAGAAAATCTTTGCGTAAAGGAAGCCGTTTAACTTTTGTTTAGACAAGTTAATTATTACCTTACCACAATTTTCTCTGTTTTGATTATCTCTTGCCCCATTGTAATCTTCAGAAAATAAATACCTTGAGTTAAATCCGGAAGGTTAATTCTGTTCTGTCCATTTGTAATGGAGATATTTTGCATTACAGTTTTACCTACAACATCAAATAGAATAGCTTTAAAGTTTCTGTCAGTAGTATTCGAGATAATAAGATGGTCATCTGCCGGATTTGGATATACAAATAGCTCAGAAGATATTAAAACAGAATCTGTATTTTTGCTCTGATTTTCAATTTTTCTGCCTGTAAAGGAACTCCCTAGCTTGAAAAGTGTAGGGGAAAAACCAATATTGGCGCCTGTAGTTTCAGTGGTAAGCCTCTCAGATATATAGCCTACAGGTGCATTGTATGTAGAAGAATTATTATTTGGATTCCACACAATAAACTCATCATTAGCTGTCTGAGGATTATAAAGTGATATAATCCAATTGCCATTAGTATCTATTTGTTTATTAAACATCACTTTACCTTTAAGCCAACTTGCTGTTGTTGCATAAGCCTCGCCGGCACGGGTGAATATTGTAGCTTTTGAATTACTATCATTTTTAGATAAAACAGTTCCATATTTACTCCAATCGTCATCGCCATCTACATATGGTTCCCAATAATACCAGTTAAAGTTAGAAATTCCGTAGGCCCATTGTAAAATATAGGCTCTTGAGACAGACCCTTCTCTTTCTTGATAATTACCTGAAATAGAATCAAAACCTTTAATTTGGGCACCTTCTGTATTAAATAGAGGTATATCAGTCATTCCATTTGCATCAAGCATTTCCCGAAACCCATACCAAAAACCTATTTCAAGTTCCGGGCTCTTATCATAATAATAGCTGTGAAAGGAAAATACATCAAAACATTTTTTGCCTTTAGATTTATAAAGGAATTCACTTGCTGCTAATGAAGTTGTAAAATTGGGCGATAGCACAACATTATTCGGATCTGCGGCTTTAATTATATCATAAGCGGCTTCTGCAAGTTCAACCAGTGTAAGTCTATCTTCACCCTCTTCTGTAAAAAAATGTTCTACTTCATTCCAAATTTCCCAATATTTTATTTGCTTATAATTGTTAGCATAATATTGTATATAATCTTTCCAATCCTGTAGCTTATTTTTATCTACAGATTTATAAAAATCGTATGAAATACCATCTTTGGTAAATTCATCTCCTTGAAAAGAAGCCCAACTGGCGGGGGAACCTAGTGTAAGCATTATATCGCAAAGTGTGTCTTTGGTGTTTCTTAAGTTGATATAAGTATTAAGTCTATTGTTAATAAATGTATCTTTCTGTTGCTCAAGTTCACTCCATTTTGTCCCTGTATCCCATAGCCTTAACATTCCAAACCCTATATTAGGCCATATGCTATCCTGTGCTTTATGTATATGCATTCCAAAATAACTTGCCGGTATTGCGGTAAAAGGCTGTTGTACCTGACGGTTATTGATTTCATCCGTTACATCAATTACAGAAACATCATCAAGATATAAAATTCCGGTTGACCTGAAGTTTATAAAGAAATTTACATCGTAACTTCCGCTCACAATGGTGCCAAAACCACCTGTGATTTCAATTTTCTGCCATTCTGTGCCTACTTTCAAAGTTCTGGAAGAAGATATTACTTCATAATTTGCAGAACTCTTTCGTAAGGTAAATTCAATTTCTGCGGTTTCTGCACAGGTAGATCGCACCCATGCTGTAGCTTTAAAAATTCGCTGTCCTGTCACATTGGCAATATTCTGGTAGAAATGCATTTGTTTATTAAACTCTGTTACCTGGATTTTTTGACACGATGCTCCGCTATGCGGATAGGTGGTATCCTTGCTGAAATAAACTGTTGATGGGGTTGAATTAGGTGCCTGCGGATTATAATCAAAATTCTCTGCAATACCATTTGTTTTAAATGCACCTTCAAAATCAATATTCAGTAATTTTTGCTCTGTCTCTGCCGGAATCATTACATCTGTAATATCCGTGACATATGCATCGTCAAAACATATATTTCCTGCAGATTTAAAGTTTATAAAAAAATCAATATTATTTACACTGATATTATTAACATCCGTTCCCGTACTCCCGGTAATTTCAAGTTTCTGCCAACCCGAACCTCCTGTCAGAATAAATGTTTTTTCACCAATTTTTTTATTCCCTGACTTACGCGAACGAAACATCAATTCAATTGTAATATTTTCTTCAGGCCGTACCCACAGTTCAGCTTTGAGTTTACGATTTTGATCAATTTTGAAGCCTTGGGCGAAGTAGCAATATGAAGGTATTGGATTAGTAATAATAATTTGCTGGCAAGATGGGGCTGAATGGGGTAAATAAATATTTTCTCCGCGACTCACTGTTGCGGGTGTTCCGTTCCAATCAGGATTATAATAATAGTTTTCAGCACAGCCCGCATATTCGCCCGTTGTACCATATGGCCCATTAAATTCACCATTTTTTATTAGGTTTGGAAGTACATACTTGGTGTCAGTAATATCTTTTAATGACGCACTGTCAATGTAATATGTGGTTGTAAATGGCCCATTATCTTTAAGGTTTATGATAAAATCAGCATTAAAGCTACCGTTCGGATTTGATATTAACTGTTGTGTAGTTCCTGTAATTTCAATTAATGTCCAGCCATTAGCTGACTTTATTAAAAAAGGTTTACTAGCAATTACAGTATTGGTTTGCCTTTCTTTAAGCATTAAAACAACATCATTAGCGTCGCCGGAGTGAAGTTTTATCCATACTGATGCCTTGTAAGTACGATGAGGCCGAAGTTTTACGCCTTGCTGAAAAAAACAATATTCATTTACATTTCCTGTTATAACAGCCTTTTGGCTAAAATCACCTGATTTTTTTATAGAAGCTTCACGTGAAAAAAGTACATTGGTACTTGAAGGCCCCCATGCAGGATTATAAAAGTAATGCGGAGCGCATCCAAATGTCTCATCTGCTTGTGAACTGTAAAAACCTTCCATATCCGGATTGGAAAGGAGTTCAGGCAATTCTTCAAATGTATTAGTTATATCTGTTACTGACGCATCATCCATATAGAGCGTACCATTGGTATTTTTATCAAAAGAGACCTGGAAGTCAATATCTGATTGTGTGTATGTCCCTGTACAAATACTGCCTATCACCTCAATTTTTTGCCACGTGCTGCTTGGTACTATTGTAAAAGTTTGCATAGCGACATATGGATAGCCTGTCAACCTTGTTCTCAAGCCAAAATTGATGGTCATAGCCGTACTGGCCTTTACCCACAAACTGGCCTTTAGGATACGGTTACCTGTAATGGATATATGCTGGGAAAAATGACAATATTCATTCACATTTGTTATAACTGCCTTTTGGGCTGCTTGTCCGCTATGATAATTTGTCGTCTCTTTACTGAACTGAACCTCGCTAGGACTAGGAGTCGCAGACCAGTTTGGATTAAATGTATAGCCGGGTGCACAACCATTATTATCTCCGGAAATACCATATGACCCTTCAAATCCTGGATTCTGAAGAAGGTTTTGTGAATTTGCCTGAACGAAAATAAATAAAACAAGTAGTTTTAGAATTGCTTTCATAGTGTTTGATTTGAACCGCTAAACTATAAAAAATCAAAGCATTATGATAAAAATTAAACACTATATACTTTAAAATGAAATTAAGCTTGATAAGTCATATGCGTAACTTTTGTTTAGAAATAAAAAACCACGAATATATCATCCGTGGCTATTACAAATCATTTAGTTTTTCTGCATTTATCACTGCAGTACTTAACCTCATCCCAATTTTTTCCCATTTCTTGCGCCAGGAAAATTCGCGCCCGCAAGCAGTACATAGCTTAGACGGCAGATAACTCTTGTTGCCCTTGTGCATGGTATTGCTCATAGTCATTTATCTTCACATTAGCTTTCAGGTCTGAAAGCAGGCTGTACAACCCGAAGAAAGTACGGTTTACATATATAAAATGCTTAGAGCCGCGATTACCGTTCATCTTGCGCAATATTTTATCATTAGCAAGCTTTTCGCTCAAAGCCGCTACCTCGTTCATAAACTTAGGGTTTGAAAAATCAAACCACTCATGTTGCAGTGGTTGTGTAAAAACGCTGAGCAATTCATTAAACAAAGCCGTGAAAAACGCTATATCTTTCGGGGAATCATCTTTGCGCAAAATTTCAAGTTCGTACATCTTTCGTTCGAAGAAAACCGGGTCTTCCAGGCTCTCCTTACGTGCCAGCTCAAAATAAGGTATGTAAAATGAATCGGGAATCTTTTTCATGCACCCGAAATCAATAGTTACAAGCGAACCGTCGTCTCCAACAAGGAAATTCCCCGGGTGAGGGTCTGCATGGAAATATTTTAAATTATGGATTTGGAACATGTAAAAATTGAACAGTGCCTGCCCAACTTTATCTCGCTTTTCCTGAGACATCTCTGTTTTACAAAATTCAGACAGATGAATTCCGTCCATCCAGTCCATTGTGATGATCTTTTCACAAGACAGTTCAGTATAATACTGCGGAAATTTTAGGTTAGGAATACCGGCACATGCCTTTCTCACAAACTCACTCTGCTGCAATTCCAGCACATAGTCTGTTTCTTCTGTAAGTTTGTCTTCAATCTCCTGAAAATATTCATCAGATGTTCCCTGAAGGTTAAACATACGTATTGCAATAGGCTTCACAATTGCTATATCGGTACTGATACTTTCCCGAACTCCGGGATATTGAATTTTAACCGCCAGTTGCTTACCATCCTTTTTAGCTTTATGCACCTGCCCTATGCTCGCAGCATTAATGGAGTCAGGGCTGAATTCATCGAAAATCTGGTGGGGCTCCGCGCCAAAATATTTTTTAAAAGTTTTAATAACCAAGGGTGCAGATAAAGGCGGCACAGAGAACTGGCTTAGCGAAAACTTCTCAACGTAGCTCTGCGGAAGCAGGTTCTTCTCCATACTGAGCATTTGTGCCACTTTCAGCGCACTGCCCTTAAGCTCTTTAAGGCCATCATATATATCTGCGGCATTATTTTCGTGCAGTGTATCTTTGGTAAGCTCAGGGTTAACAATCTTACCACCGTAATATTTAAGGTAATTACCCCCTACCTTTACTCCCGTTGTAACCAGTTTGGCTACCCTGTCAATCTTTTTTGTGGGGATAGAATCTAATCTCTTCATTTATACCGTGAATTTTTCTTTCCAGATGAATTTGCCAAGATCAACCAGGCTTTTTAATGGTGTATTATATACCAGATCGGCAGATGCCTTGACTGATTTCTCAATATAGATATCTGTTTTCTCAAACCCGGGTGAAGTATCTTTTACCCAAAAGCGGAAAATGCTCAGAAACTGCATCCACGCGGCTTCTCTAAGGGCAGTACCCTGGGCTTTATCTGCGCGGCGATTTTCTATATTAATCGGTTTTTCAAGAATAGCTTCTGCGTAAGCGATAAATTCTTTGCGCAGCGGCGCAAGCTTTTGCAGGTTTTTAAAAGCCCCCTCATCAAGCATATAGACTATAAAGCTCCTGTTTGCGGTTGCAAGTTCAAAGAAAGTAAAATAGAAAGCAGAAAGTTTCTCTACCCCGCCAAATGAATTATACGTTGGTGACTGCTCCAGCGTTTCCATAGTGTGGTTGAACATCTCCGTGAAAAAGTCACGTTCAAGCACATCAAATGAAGCAAAATACTTGTAGAAGTCAGCTTCTTCAAAACCGTTTTCTTTACTGAATTTATATACCGATGCTGGCTTGTGGCCATGCATAAGGCAATAGTCGGCATACTTGTTTGTAATTTCGTCTTTAGTAGGCGCTACTATAACTTTTTTCGTTGCCATAACATACTGATTTTATACATCAAATTTACGAAGTAATTGCCTGAAAACCTGATAAACACGTGTTAATACTTTACAAGCCATATTCAAAAATTAATTCTGATTCATAAAGTTCAAACTCTGTTCATTAGCTATTGTTTAGAATATATTACTTTTGAGTATGCGGTTTGAAACTTATATACCTTGCGTGGCATTAAAGCCTTATATTAAGCAATTTGTAATTGCCGAGCAAGCTGAATCACTGCCTTATAAAGTATTACCCGGAGCATCGCTGGTGGTAGGGTTCCAATATCGTGGCAAGCTTAATATAATAATGAACGAAAAACCCGAAGCTTTAGCTAAAGCAGGCATAACCGGTTTAATGGATAAGTACAAATTATTCCTCAACTCTGAAAACATTGGCACAGTACTGGTATATTTTACAGAGACTGGAGCCTCTCATTTCTTTAAAATACCGCTTAATGAATTATTCTCTCAAAGCATTTCACTTGACAGCATCATCCCTGCTTCAACAATTAAAATTATACTTGAAAGACTGGCTAATGCTGATAATGATATCAAACGCATTGCAGTTATTGAACAATTCTTCATTTCTCAGCTGAATCCTGATATACATGATAAATTAGTTGAAGAGGCAATCCGGCTAATAAAAACTTCTGCAGGCACAATACGTATTTCAGACCTTGCTTCGCAACTCTGCATAAGCCAAAGCAGGCTTGAAAAACGTTTTAGGATAATTGTGGGTGCCACACCTAAGAAATTTGCATCAATCACAAGACTGCATCACCTGATCGAAAACAAGGGGCAAAACCTGACTATGACTGAATTGGGTTACACCGCCGGATACTTTGACCAGTCACACTTTATAAAAGATTTCAGGAATTTTACAGGGGAAACACCTGAGTCTTTCTTTCTTGGCAATATAAAATAAACGATTTTTTACAATTAGCGGGCTGTGGTGTTTTCAATCTTTGCGTCATAAAAAAAGATGTAATCATGAAAGGAACAACAGTACTGTGCATTATTTTGTGCATTACGTTTTCATTACAATCACAAAACCGAAACCCTTTAAAAGCAAATATTATGTTTACACTTGAGAAGATAGCAGCTATACATGCTACAGTAAAATCGGGAGCTGATTTCCCCAGATATGTGCAGGAACTTAAAGCCATTGGCATGAGCCATTATGATGCTTTTGTATCAGACGGGCATACAGACTATTTTGCAGTTGATGGAGAAAAGTTGATAAGCAGCGCAAAGTATAGTGAACTTTCTATTGCAGATAGCGCTGATAAAGACCGATTTGAAGAGCGCCTGAAACTTCACCAACAGGGCGGCACTGATTATATAACTTTCTGCCGGGATTGTGCTGATACAGGCGTTGAAAAATGGCGCGTTGATATGAATGCTATGGTATGCACTTATTTTGATAAAGCCGGCAATGTTGTACTTGAAGAAAGAATCCCGACTAAATAAAAAAGCCCTGCGATTGCGGGCTTTGCGTTTAAAAATTTTCCTGGTCCGGCACTGTGTCAGGGCCTTTGTGCATCTGGAAATCGAGTTTCTTTTTACGGAGCTCAAAATTTTGGCCCAGGTATACCTTACGTACCATTTCATCTGCGGCAAGGTCTTCAGGCACTCCTGCTTTGAGTATGCCGCCTTCAAACATTAGATAGGTTTTATCTGTAATCGCAAGCGTTTCCTGAACGTTGTGGTCGGTTATAAGGATACCGATATTTTTATTTTTCAACTGCGCCACAATACGCTGAATGTCCTCAACCGCAACAGGGTCAACCCCTGCAAACGGCTCATCCAAAAGGATAAATTTAGGGTCAGTTGCCAATGCTCTCGCAATCTCTGTACGGCGGCGCTCACCACCAGATAAAAGGTCGCCCCTGTTGGTGCGTATGTGCTGCAAGCTGAATTCATCTATAAGCGCTTCCATCTTGGCTTCCTGCTCTTTTTTAGAAAGATTAGTAAGCTGCAGTACGCTCAAAATATTATCTTCAATACTTAATTTACGGAATACCGATGCTTCCTGCGCAAGATACCCTATACCATGCTGCGCACGCTTATACATCGGGAAATCGGTAATCTCCATATTGTCAAGATGAATTTTGCCGCTATTAGGCTTCACAAGCCCAACAATCATGTAGAAAGAGGTTGTTTTACCGGCACCGTTAGGCCCCAGCAAACCAACGATCTCGCCCTGGTTTACTTCAACGGAAATACCTTTTACTACCGTACGCCCTTTGTATGTTTTTATAAGGTTATCTGCCCTTAATTTCATAATATCTGTTTCAAAAACTATTGTTAAAACGCTTATTCAGCCTGTGTATTGCCTTCAAGCGCTTCCCAAAACTCGTATGCCCTGCGCAGGTGTGGTATCACAATCGTACCGCCTACCAGCGTTGCTATGCTAAGCGCCTCCATAACTTCTTCTTTCGTAATGCCCTCTTTGTATGAGGTCTCAAGGTGATACTTCACACAGTCATCACAACGCAATACTGCCGAAGCTACAAGCCCAAGAAGCTCTTTAGTTTTCACGTCAAGCGCACCTTCCATATAAGCATTTGTATCAAGGTTAAAGATACGTTTAATAACCTTATTGTTGTCTGCCAGCAGCTTTTCATTCATCCTGCTGCGGTAATCATTAAATTCCTGTACTATATCAGCCATTTGCTTCTTCTAATTTATTCCTGTTCATCCTGGCAGCAATTAATATGCTCACCTCATATAAAATTATCAACGGGATTGTTACAATTACCTGGCTTACAACATCCGGTGGAGTCACAACCGCCGCCAAAATCAATATTATCACAAAAGCATGCCTCCTGTATTTTCTCAGAAAATCAGCCGATACAAGCCCAATTTTTGCAAGGAAATATATCAATATCGGCATTTCAAATACAAGACCGCATGAAATCACGGTAGTTTTTATAAGGCTAAGATATGAGTCAAGGTCAATATCATTTTTTACCACATCGCTAATCTTATAATTCCCAAGGAAGTTGATAGACAATGGCATGATAAGATAATACCCGAACAACACTCCTAAAAAGAACAAGATTGACGTTGATATTATGAACCATACAGCATATTTGCGTTCATTGGCATATAGCGCCGGACTTATAAATTTCCAGAACTGGTATAAAATGAATGGGAATGCTATGATTATACCTGCGGTAATAGATGTCCAAAGATCGGTACTGAACTGCCCGTCAAGGGTACGGCTCTGTATTTCAAAAGGGATGTTCGTTACGCAGAAGCTTTTATCCAGATCATACTTGTTTGCTAAATCACAAAAGAACTTATAAGTAATGAAATCAGAACTTTTTGGCGCAAAGACAATATTATCAAATATCCATTTACTGAATGTAAAAGCAACAACGGCACCAACAAGTATTGCAATTGTGCTTCTTACCAATACCCACCTCAGCTCTTCAAGATGGTCAAGAAAGGACATTTCACCCGGTGCTTTTTTCGCCATTATACTATGCCTTCTTTTAAAATATCATGTAAATGCAATATACCTTTATACTCACCGCCATCAACCACTACCAATTGTGTTATTGCAAAATTCTCAAGCGTATGCAGTGCGTCAATCGCCATTGTAGATGAGGGTATCATTTTAGGATTACGGGTCATAATATCTGCAGCCGTAAGCCCCGCAATGTTATCATGGTTGTTCAGCATACGCCTTATGTCGCCGTCGGTTATAATACCTACAACTTTTTCATTTTCAATAACTGCAGTGACACCCAGCCTCTTCTCACTTATTTCAACTATTGCCTTCTTAATGCTGCAATCAGGGCTTACCATTGGCCTGTGTGTACCGCCAAGCATATCAGCAACGCGCAGCAACAATTGCTTGCCAAGCGCACCGCCGGGGTGGTATTTTGCAAAATCTTCAGCGGCAAAGCTGCGCATTTCAATAAGGCAAACAGCCAAAGCGTCACCAAGAGCCAGCTGAACTGTTGTGCTGTTAGTTGGCGCCAGGTTGTTCGGGTCAGCCTCCGCATCTACATACGCATTTAGCACGTGGTCAGATTCTTTTCCTAAAAATGACGTTTTATTGCCTGTCATGCCAATAAGTACATTACCAAAGCGTTTAAGCAATGGCACAAGTACTTTAATCTCAGGGCTATTGCCGCTTTTTGATATACAGATAACAACATCAGCGGGCTGTACCATACCGAGGTCGCCATGTATGGCTTCAGCTGCATGGAGGAAAAGTGAAGGCGTGCCGGTTGAGTTAAAGGTTGCAACAATTTTCTGGGCAATGATGGCGCTTTTGCCTATCCCGGTAACCACAACACGGCCTTTGCAACTGTAAAGATGCTGTACCGCACTGGCAAAATCATCGTCAAGCAATGTTACAAGGCGGGCAACACTCTCGCTTTCAGATAAGATGGTCTTTCGGGCAGATGCAAGGATTGATGTATTACTGATCAAACTTTTTGAGTGTTTAAATAGTTGCAGTTTATAAAGAATTTAGTATCTTTAGGTTGTGCAAATTTATGTAAATTACTATTAATAAATAATGAAATTGGCCGAAATTGACTTACACAAAGAGTTAAAAAAATATTTTGGTTTTAACAAATTCAAAGGCCTTCAGGAAGATGTAATACACAGCATCATTACAGGCCATAATACATTTGTTATCATGCCCACAGGTGGCGGTAAATCACTTTGCTACCAACTCCCTGCCCTTGTGCTTGACGGCACTGCCATAGTTGTATCACCGCTCATCGCTTTGATGAAAAACCAGGTTGATGCCATACGCAGCCTGTCTCACGAGCAGGGCATTGCACACGTACTTAATTCATCACTTACCAAAGCCGAAGTGGCACAGGTGAAAAAAGATATCACATCAGGCATTACCAAACTATTATACGTAGCGCCAGAATCACTTACCAAAGAAGAATATACTCAATTCCTGCAGAGCGTTAAGCTGTCTTTTGTTGCAATTGATGAGGCGCACTGCATATCAGAATGGGGGCATGACTTCCGCCCGGAATACCGCAACTTACGCAGCATTATTAAGCAGTTAGGAGACATACCTATTATCGGGCTTACCGCAACAGCTACACCAAAAGTGCAGGAAGATATACTAAAGAACCTCGACATGCCTGATGCCAACACGTTCAAGGCATCATTCAACAGGCCAAACCTTTATTATGAAATACGACCAAAAACGAAGAATGTAGAGAGTGATATCATCCGCTTCATTCGCCAGCATAAAGGCAAATCAGGTGTAATATATTGCCTGAGCCGCAAAAAGGTTGAGGAAATAGCACAGGTATTGCAGGTGAACGGAATCAGCGCAGTACCGTACCATGCCGGGCTTGATGCGAAGACCCGCGCCAAGCATCAGGATATGTTCCTGATGGAAGACGTAGACGTGGTTGTGGCAACAATAGCTTTCGGGATGGGAATAGACAAGCCGGATGTACGCTTTGTTATCCACCATGACATCCCTAAATCTCTCGAAAGTTACTACCAGGAGACGGGGCGCGCCGGACGGGATGGCGGCGAGGGATATTGCCTTGCTTACTATTCGTACAAGGATATTGAGAAGCTCGAGAAATTTATGTCGGGCAAGCCGGTTGCTGAGCAGGAAATTGGCTATGCATTGCTGCAGGAAGTAGTAGCGTACGCTGAAACATCCATATCACGCCGTAAGTTCCTGCTGCATTATTTTGGTGAGGAATTTGACGAGGAAACGGGTGAGGGTGCAGACATGGATGACAATGTGCGCAACCCTAAAAAGAAAGTTGAAGCAAAAGATGAAGTAAAGCTTCTGCTGGAAACAGTGCGCGATACCAAGCAGTTATATAAATCCAAAGAAATAATTTTTACCCTTACAGGTAAAATAAATGCTGTAATTAAGGCGCATAAAACGGATGCCCAGAAGTTTTTTGGCGCAGGCCAGGATAAAGACGAAAAGTACTGGATGGCCCTCATCCGCCAGGTACTGGTGGAAGGCTTGTTAAGCAAAGACATTGAAACCTATGGTGTACTAAAAGTTACTCCTGAAGGTAAGGCCTTTATTAAATCACCACAGTCATTTATGATGAGTGAAGACCATGATTATGACGAAAGCGATGATGAAACAACGGTAACAGCGTCTAAATCTTCAGGTACTGCTGATGAAGCCCTGATGGTGATGTTGCGCGACCTGCGTAAGAAAGTAGCCAAGAAATTGGGCGTACCGCCTTTTGTGGTATTCCAGACCCATCGCTTGAAGACATGGCATTGAAGTATCCTATCAACCTTGAAGAGCTCGGCAATGTACATGGCGTAGGCGAAGGCAAGGCCAAAAAATACGGTAAAGACTTTGTGGAGCTTATAGCCAGGTATGTTGAAGATAATGACATTGTAAGGCCGGATGACCTGGTTGTGAAATCTACCGGAGCAAATTCAGGCCTAAAACTATATATCATTCAGAATATTGACAGGAAACTTCCGCTGAATGACATTGCCAAAGCAAAAGGTCTCGATATGGATGCGCTATTGAAAGAAATGGAGCAGATTGTATATAGCGGTACGCGACTTAATATTAAATACTGGATTGACGAAATTCTTGATGAAGACCAGCAGGAGGAGATTCACGACTATTACATGGAATCGGAATCTGACAACATTAAAGATGCGCTGAAAGAATTTGATGGCGACTACGACACCGAAGAACTTCGCCTAATGCGGATTAAATTTATAAGTGAAGTAGCGAACTAGTTTACAGTCGCAGTTACAGTTTAAGGTCCCCGCTTCATGGGGATTTTTATTTACAGTGCCACACTGAAAACTGAGACTGTGACTGAATACTTTTATTGTTCAGCGTAAACCTCTCCCCTATGCGGCTTCAGCGCATCTCTTACCTGTATCATATACTCTTCCGTTACAACCATCCAGGCAGTGCTGTACATTTCATTCAATACATCAAAACCTGTGATGTCCAGCGGCAGTTTTTCTATAGCAATATATTCTTTGAGGTGCTTCTCGTGATGCTCAGCGGTTTTGGCAGCCGCAGGTCCACGGAAATCCCATATCAGTTTTATTTTTCTCATGGCTGAGTGGCAAAGTTCAGAGTAGCAAAGTTACAAAGTTTATAGAACGCGGATGACGCGGATTTAGCTGATGACGGCGAATTTTTATTATTTTTGATAATGAAACATTTCTTTTTCTTATTACTCATCGCTGCGTCAGGTTTTTCACAGCAACTTACACCACAGCAAGCCAATGCACTTTCAAAGCTTCCGCTGAAATGCCTTCAGCAGGAATATCCAAACAAGCTAAGTCAGCTTCTTGCCGACTCGAACGAAATAGCCGGACCAAAAACCTTACATCCTGCATTTTACGGCTGTTTTGACTGGCACTCATCCGTACATGGGCATTGGAGCCTTGTATATTTGCTGAAGAAATTTCCAAACCTTGAAAACCGGCAGGAGATAATCAATAAGCTTAAGGTTAACCTATCCAAAGAAAACATTGCTGCTGAAATCGCTTACTTCAGCAAAAAGCATGAGAAAAGCTACGAACGCACTTACGGTTGGGCTTGGCTGCTAAAACTTCAGCAGGAACTTGACAGCTACAATGAACCCTTCGCCAAAGAATTAGCCATGAACCTCCAGCCGCTTACAAACCTATTAGTTGAAAGGTATATTGAGTTTTTACCGAAATTGAATTATGCCCTCCGCAATGGTACGCATACCAATACAGCTTTCGGCCTCAATCTTGCATGGGATTACGCAGTTGCATCAACACACACGGCACTTCAGGAAAGCATCCGTACCAACGCCATACGCCTGTTTATGAATGACAGAGACTGTCCGTTTACCTGGGAACCAAGCGGTACCGATTTCCTCTCACCCTGCATGGAAGAAATCGGAACCATGCAGCGCGTTCTTTCGTCAAAAGATTTCCTTAAATGGCTGAAGGATTTTGCACCGCAGCTCTTCCATAAAAAGTTTGTGTGGGAACCGGGAAAGGTATCTGACAGGACAGACGGGCACCTGGTACATTTGGACGGGCTAAACTTTAGCCGGGCATGGAATATGTATGCGCTCGCAAAACAATATCCTAAAGAACTTGGCCATCTCAAAGCATTGGCTGATACACACATCAACTATTCTCTACCATCAATTACAGATGGCAATTATGAAGGCGAGCATTGGCTGGCATCGTTTGCTTTGTATGCATTCGATAAAAAATAGCGTATTTTTGCCGCATGCCGAAAGAATTACAGATACAGGTTGCTCCGGAGGTGGCAGGAACGCCGCATTTGCTTAAAGAACACGTTGCCAAATTGACGAAAACATCTCCATCGGACATTGGGCATGTGGCTATACTTAAGCGAAGTATTGATGCAAGGCAGAAAGCCGTAAAGATTAACCTTAAGCTTGCTGTATTTAATGTTGGTGAATATACGGAAACTACTATACCGCTACCTGATTACAAAGATGTTTCTAAAGCGCGTGAAGTTATAATTGTTGGCGCAGGGCCAGCGGGATTATTTGCCGCACTACAGTTAATTGAACTTGGTCTTAAGCCTATAGTGCTGGAGCGGGGTAAAGATGTGCAGGAACGCCGCCGTGACTTAAAAGCCATTAATCGCGACCATATTGTTAATGAAGATTCTAACTACTGTTATGGAGAGGGCGGTGCGGGAACCTATTCTGACGGTAAGCTTTACACACGCTCCAAAAAACGTGGTGATGTTGACCGTATCCTTCGACTATTCGTAGCATTTGGTGCCTCGCCAGAGATATTGGTAGAAGCACATCCGCACATAGGCACCAACAAACTGCCGAAGATTATTAAAGCGATGCGCGAGAAGATAATTGAATTTGGAGGTGAAGTAATTTTTGATACCCGTGTTACCGATATCCTTATTAAGGATAACGCAGTTGAAGGAGTAGCAACACAGAACGGCAATAAACACTTCTCAAAACAAGTCATATTGGCAACAGGCCACTCTGCCCGTGATATTTTTGAGCTGCTTGACCGCAAGAAAATATATATTGAGGCCAAACCGTTTGCCCTCGGTGTGCGTGCCGAACATCCGCAAAGCCTTATCGACAGCATACAGTATAGCTGCGGTTTTGATGGCCGTGGCGAATTTCTGCCTCCCGCACCCTACGCTATAGTAAAACAGGTAAACGGGCGGGGTATGTATTCTTTTTGCATGTGCCCCGGCGGTGTTATTGCACCATGTGCCACAAGTCCGGGTGAAGTGGTTACTAACGGCTGGTCTCCTTCAAAACGCGACCAGGAAACGGCGAACAGCGGTATTGTTGTAGAGCTGAAGCTGGAAGATTTCAAGCCTTTTGCCAAACACGGAGCACTGGCAGGAATGGAATTCCAGAAAAGCATTGAACAGCAGGCATGGCGCATGGCAGGAGAAACGCAGCGTGTACCCGCACAACGCATGGTTGACTTTACGCAAAGTAAGGTTTCAGCAGATATACCTAAAACATCATATGTACCGGGAACAACCTCAGTTGAACTAGGGCAGGTATTTCCGGGATTTATAACACAGACATTACGCCAGGGCTTCACGGAATTCGGCAAATCAATGCGCGGTTACCTTACTAATGAGGCTATACTTCACGCACCCGAATCAAGAACATCGTCACCGGTACGTATTCCACGCGATAGTGAAACCCTTCAGCACGTTCAGATAAAAGGCTTGTATCCTTGCGGAGAAGGCGCAGGCTATGCCGGTGGAATTATTTCTGCAGCGATTGATGGAGAAAAATGTGCTTTAAGGTGTATTTAGCCAGTATTTAATTAATATACAAAAAGTTACAAATGTTAAAATTTTTTGTATATTCGTTGCAACAACGACAACAACACACCAATGCTTTACCTGCCGGAGCTAATAATAGGCTTTTTTATCCTATTAGTCTTACTTTTATTAGTGCTTAATTATAGCCCTAAGAGTAAGGAAAAAAAGCTCGGCCTCTTAAAAAAGTATCGCCGCACACAACATCTTTCTTTTAAGCTTCAGGATACATTAAGCAACTATATATTACAGCATGATGCCCTTGAGCGTGAATTTAAAGACGGTAAAAATTTTGGTGATTACCTCGACTGCCTGAAACTTAACCACCAAAAAAATCTTTCAGAAAGAAATTATATAAGGGTAAGAGACGGCATCAACCCTTTGTATTTCAAAATAACATCTGATCGCCTTGACAAACAGAAGGAAAAACTCAAACAGCTGAAAGAACCGATTATGGAATTAAAGTGAAAGCCACGATAGTCTCTACTACAGTTTTACCTTTGGTTCTGGATGGGGAACGATACCTGATGTATCATAGCCCGCAAATTTCCTAATATAACTTTTAACCGAAGTACCGAAACCGTCCCTGAAAACCCTTTTACCATTACTGTGCAAAAAGTTTTTAACTGACCCTGCTCCCGCTAAATGTGCTGCAGCCAAGAGCCCAGATTCAGTAATTTTAACACCGTTCACAACTTTTCCGTCAAACTGTTCAATTTCCCCGCGAAGTTCCCATTTATTTTTGCAGAGCAACGCCCTGAACGCACGTTCTTGCAGTACCGGCGTATTGAGGAATTTTTTAGTATCGTTAATACCAAGTGCGCGAAGAGTGCTGCGCCCAAACTGGTATTTGCCCATATAGCCAAAAGGATTTACTAACTTATAAAGGCCCTGGGATTCTTTTATGGCTACCGCCTGCTTAAAACCTACGTATGATTTGCCTGTGAAAGGAAAATCAAAACCAACTGTTGCAGTCTCGTCAATTGTTGGTACCGTATAGTTTGTTATTTCATCTTCGGTAAGGTGAAAACCTTCAATTTTACCGAATTGTTTTGGTTGTGTGGCTTTAAAGCCTGAACTAACACTAATAATGAAAAGCGCTATGCCTGAAAAATATGCCCATTGTTTTATCATGTATTTTTATTTCTCATAATCTGTCACCTTATGAATTTCACAGGGGGCAAATATACGATAAATTATTAACCTGATTTACAATATGTTACAAAAGCCTAAATATTTACATAAATTTAAGACTCACAAAATCCTGAAAGAAATTTCAGTAAGATACTGGTAATAAAGGACTTTTACATCAAAGATAAGTAAGACCGGGATTACATAAAACAGGAGAAATTTGTAATGAAAAATCCGAAAAATTATTAGTTCATTTTCCGGATTTTTAAAGATTTTTCTTCCAAAATCAACGCTTGATACCCATCTTATTTACCCATGCAACATATTTTTGACGATTTACTTCGTGTTGAGCCGGTGTAACAGCAAATTCATGATAGCCGAAATTCGTAACACTCGCACAAAAATAGATATAGTTGTGCTCCTCAGGATTAAGTACTGCATCAAGCGCTGAAATATCAGGCATTGCAATTGGCCCCGGAGGCAGGCCTGCATATTTGTAAGTGTTGTAAGGAGAATCAATAACTAGGTCTTTAAACAGCACACGTTTAATTACCTGATCAAAATCGCCTGACTGCCTTTTCATTGCATAAATCACAGTAGGGTCGGCCTCAAGCTTCATCCCTTTCTTCAGTCGATTGAGATATACGCCTGCCACACGCGGACGCTCATCTGTCTTTACAGTTTCTTTGTGTACTATAGATGCAAGGGCTGATACCTGCAGCGGCGTAAGGTTTTGTGCCTCAGCTTTTGCAAGGCGTTCTTTTGTCCAGAATTTACGATACTCTTTTGCCATCTTGTCCCTTACTTTTGTTGGTGTCGTATTCCAAAAGAACTCATAAGTATTGGGGATGAAGACAGCTAACACATTATCTTCTGTAAATCCATTTTCTTCAAGAAAAGTTTTATCGGTAAATGCTTTTAGCAGCGCAATACTGTCGGGCTCAATCTGTGAAGCAATGCGGCCTACAGCCCTCTGAAGGGTTTCCTGGTTGTTGAAGGCAATGTTCACAGGCACGGGCTGGCGCAGTGCGTTCACTAAATCATTATTGTTCATGCCCCGCTTCAGGATAAATTTACCCGCTTTGATATTAGCAGGATATGATTTTTTGTCAGCAGTTGAATTAAATTTATCCATATCCTTAATGTATGGCCTGATCAATTCCTGAACCTCTGCATAAGTTGCATTTGTAGGTATATATACTGCCATAGTATTTTCGCTGAATGTAGTATTGGCTGAGAAAATATCCCTGTACATCATGTATCCATAAGCTGTGGCGCCAAGCACAACAACAAGCGAAAATATGCCTATAATTTTCCTTAGTCTCAAAGTAAAATGAATTTAGTTTGTATTTATTAATTGGTACATAGCTTCATCAGCATATCCTGTTTTTGTACGGTTCCAGTCTTTTTTGATGCCGATTTCAACGAAGCCAAAATTACTAAAAAGCCTGATACTTGCTGCGTTGTGCAAACCAATATTTGCATACAGCTGGTGCAGGCGCAAGTGAGTGAATGTATAATTTATTAAAAGCCCTAAAGCTTCTTTGCCAACACCCTTACTCCTCTCTCCATCATCTTTTATAATTATACCTACCCCTGCCCTTTGGTTAGCCGGGTCAAAGTCAAAAAGATCAATCAGCCCAATGGCATCACTGCTGCCTGTTTTGCAGATAGCAAGCCTCAGTTGTTTAGCTTCGTAAATATCCTGGTGTGCATTCGCAAGGTACTGCCTTATCAGGAATCGGCTGTAAGGCGTCTGTGTGTTAGACACTTCCCATGCAGGTTCGTGATTTTCTATAGCGTAAATGAATTCAAGGTCTTCAGGCTCAAGCGCACGAAGGTAAACAGTATTGCCTGTAAGGGTTACCATTTTATCTCTCCTTTAAAGACAAAAGCAGCTGGGCCGGTAAGATAAATTTCTTTAAACTGCTGCCCATCCTGAAGAAATGAAACTTCAAGCTCACCACCAGGTGTTTGAAGCTTTACCATCTCGCTATCGGTTTTACCTAAAACTTTCATGGCTATGGCTACTGCCGTTACGCCTGTGCCGCAAGACAATGTTTCATCTTCAACACCACGCTCATAAGTGCGTACTGAAAATTTGTCAGTTCCCACTGCAGAAACAAAATTCACGTTGCTGCCTGCATCGCCATACATACCGCTGTAACGAATTTGCGAACCCACACGCTTTACGTCAAACTCATCTAAATTATCTACCAGTTCAACATGATGAGGAGATCCGGTATCAAGAAAAACATAGTTTTGATAAACGGTGACGTTGTGTACATCCTTCATTTGCAGTGATACTGTGCCATCGTCATTTATTCGCGCCACATGCATCCCGTCTACCGCCATAAATTCCGTCTGCGCGTCAATGAGTTCAAGCTGCTTAGCAAATGCCACAATACACCTGCCTCCGTTACCGCACATTGTGCTTTGGTTACCATCACTGTTGTAATACACCATACTAAAATCGCCACCAGTACCGTTTTCCAACAGGATAAGCCCGTCAGCACCAATGCCAAACCTTCGGTCACATAGTTTCGCAACAAGTTTGGTATTATTTTTGGGAAATGCATTATCACGATTGTCAATCATTATAAAATCGTTGCCGGTGCCCTGGTATTTGTAAAAAGTGTGCAGCATTTTGTTACATATAGTCAGGCAAAAGTACAAATATATACGACACGTTCTATGATCGCTTTATATACGGAAAGACTGAGTTAACAATAACCTTACAATTAAATACTGTTTAAAATATGAAAAGAATTTCAAGTTTATTTTTGGTAGCCCTTATGAGTGGCGCCACTACGCTTGGGGCATACAAACTGGTATTTGATAATGACACAAATAAATCTGCCTTATCAATTGCCTCAAACGAGCCTAATTATACGCGCAATGTAAGCCTTAGGACTGAAGAAGTTGATTTTACTGCTGCTGCAGACAATGCCGTGCATACTGTAGTGCACGTTAAAAATACATCTTACGCTACTGTGCGCAATCCTATAATGGAGTTCTTTTACGGCTATCAGGGCGGCCAGCAACAACAGCAGGTTGGTACCGGGTCGGGTGTAATAATTACTGAAGATGGCTACATTGTGACCAACAACCACGTTGTACAGAATGCGAGTGAGCTTGAGGTAACGCTGAATAACAATAAGTCGTACAAAGCTAAACTTGTTGGAACTGATTCTAAGATGGATATTGCTCTTCTAAAAGTAGATACGCCTGATAAACTTCCTTACGCTACTTTTGGTAACAGTGATGATATTAAAGTAGGTGAATGGGTGCTGGCCGTAGGTAACCCGTATAATCTTAATTCAACCGTTACGGCAGGTATTGTATCTGCCAAGGCCCGGAATCTTAGTAAAGACGGTATCCAATCATTCATACAAACTGATGCAGCAGTAAACCCCGGCAACAGTGGTGGTGCCCTTGTAAACACCCGTGGCCAGCTTATTGGCATCAATACCATGATATCATCTATGACAGGTTCATATGTAGGCTATTCATTTGCAATACCATCTAACATAGCGCGTAAAATTATTGAAGACATCATGCAATACGGCAATGTACAGCGCGGTGCGCTGGGTGTACAGGGCGGCGAGCTTAATGCTACGGTGGCGAAAGATTTGGGCATTACCGAAACGCAAGGCTTTTATGTAAATAGCGCCATTAAAGATTCAGGCGCTGAAAAAGCAGGCATTAAAAAAGGAGATATCATCAAGAACATTGACGGGCGCGATATTAACGGCTTTGCCGACCTTAATGCTTCGCTTGTAACCAAAAGACCCGGTGATGTGGTTAAAGTAACCGTTAACCGTGACGGAACATTGAAGACATTACCAGTTAGACTTTCTAAAAATGAGATTAACAGCTATAGCTATAGCGGACTTGAGTTTGAAGACCTTACAGTAGCCGACAAGAAAAAGTTCAACATTACTTATGGCGTAAAAATAAAAGATATTACAGGTGACGAGTATATGCCGTATTATGATGAACTTAAAGACGGTATAATATTAAGTGTAAATAATGTAAAGGCTAAAGACATTGAAACTGTATCATCAGTACTTAACAGCAAAAATCCTAACCAGAAAGTTAGGGTTGAAATGCTGATGAAGAATGGCCAGCTTATACGCTTCCTGATGTAAATGCACAATTAATATTTAAAATTTTAAGGGCTGCCTAACTTTAGGCAGCCCTTATTTGTAATGATAAAAAGAGTAACTTTTATATTATGCAAATTTATTAAACAGTGCTTATTTTACAATAAAGACGCTTTTTTAAGATAACAATTCATTATTTTACTTCAATTACAAAATACTTTTTCTTGCCGAATTGTACTAAAATGTACTTACCAAGAACAATGTCTTTATCTGAAAGCACAAATCCTTCTGCAACTTTCTCTTTGTTGATTGCAACCGCATTGGCTATAACGCTCTTGCGTGCTTCACCGCGCGATGGAAAAATCTTAGTCTCGTCACTTAACGCTAATACAATGTCTATACCCTGCTGCAGAGACGCTAACGGAAGTTCAGCAACAATGAATTCACCAAATATATCTGTAAAGAATTCTTCACCCACATTTTCGAGTTCTGCCTTATCAAAATTTGAAAAAGCGAATCCTGACTTTTTAATAGCCAGTTCGGTATCTTCTGCTGAATGGACGAATGTGGTAACTTCCTCCGCCAGTTTCTTTTGAAGCTGTCTTAGGTGCGGCGCTTCATGGTGCGCAGCAATGAGAGCCTCTATTTCTTCCCTATCCAGAAAAGTGAATATCTTAATATATTTTTCAGCGTCGGCATCACTGGTGTTCAGCCAAAACTGATAGAATTTATAAACAGATGTTTTGTCGGCATCAAGCCATACATTACCGCCTTCACTCTTCCCGAATTTAGAACCGTCGGCCTTAGTTATGAGCGGGCACGTCATGGCAAACGCTTTAGCACCCTCACCATTCATACGGCGTACAAGCTCGGTGCCGGTAGTAATGTTGCCCCATTGGTCGCTTCCGCCCAGTTGCAGCAAACAATTGTATTTTTTATGCAGGTGGTAAAAGTCGTAGCCCTGTATCAACTGGTAAGTAAACTCGGTGAAAGACATCCCACTGCCGGCTTCACCTGTGAGCCTCTTTTTTACCGAGTCTTTAGCCATCATGTAATTCACAGTTATACGCTTGCCTACATCACGCACAAACCCGATAAACGAGAACTCCTTCATCCAGTCGTAATTATTTACGAGGACAGGTGCATTTTCATCTGAAGAATTAAAGTCTAAAAAACGCGATAACACACGCTTTATACCGGCTACATTCTTCTCAAGAGCAGCTTCGTCAAGCAGGTTGCGCTCATCACTTTTACCTGATGGGTCACCAATCATACCGGTGGCACCGCCCACGAGGGCAATGGGCTTATGTCCGCATTTTTGCAGATGAACAAGGATTATTATGGGCACAAGGCTGCCTATGTGCAGGGAGTCTGATGTGGGGTCAAAGCCAATGTAAGCTGTCGTCATTTCTTTCATCAGTTGCTCTTCCGTGCCCGGCATAATATCATGTACCATGCCTCTCCATCTAAGTTCTTCTACAAAATTTTTCATGCTTCTATAAATTGATACGCAAAAATAGGGATGTTATGATAATTAACGGCATATTTCAGACGGCCAGATGCAATTTTTAAAGGTTCTGTCTTTAAATTTGCTGTATGATATTAGTAACCGGCGGCACCGGCCTTGTTGGCGCACATCTGCTCTTGAAGCTCACAGAAGGCTTTATGCCTGTACGCGCTATTTACCGTAATGAAAAACGCATTGCTGCAACGCGTAATTTATTTTCAAATCAGGGCAAGGAGGAATTATTCGGGAAGATTGAATGGGTACAGGCTGATATTATCGACATCCCTTCACTTGAAGATGCGTTTAAAAATGTAACATACGTGTACCATTGTGCAGCCCATATATCATATGACCCCGCAGACGAAAAAAGCTTCATAAGGTAAACATTGAAGGCACTGCCAATATGGTGAGCTGCGCTTTGGCTGCCGATGTGAAGAAGTTCTGCCATGTAAGTTCTATAGCCGCATTGGGCGACCTCAAACCTGGCGAAAGTATTATAACAGAAGAAACTGAATGGAACCCTGAAAAACGGCACAGTGATTATGCACTCACAAAACATGGTGCAGAAATTGAAGTGTGGCGTGCACGTGAAGAAGGCTTGCCGGTAGTAATTATAAACCCGGGATTAATATTCGGCTATGGATTTTGGGAGCAGGGCAGCAGCCAGATAATTCAGTCAGTCAAGAAAGGCCAGCAGTTTTACACGAAAGGATTGTACGGAATTATTGCGGTTGAAGATGTTGTGGAAATCATGATGAGATTGATGGACGGAAATTTTGAAGGCGAACGCTATACCCTTGTAGCTGAAAATATTGCATGTAATCACCTGCTTAATACTATTGCAGATGGCATGAATAAAAAGCGACCATCAATTTACGCTACAAAGGCATTGACATCTTTTGCATGGCGAGCTGACTGGGTGCTTTCAAAATTATTGTTGAGGAAAAGGAAATTTTCGAGAGATGTAGCACGTTCATCACACAATACTGAAACCTTTGATAACTCTAAAATTGTAAAAGCTTTGCATTATAATTTTATTGAAATGAAACCTTACCTTAAAAAGCTTAGTGCTGCCTTTATTGGCTAAGCCTGCTTTTTTCAAGTTGCTTTTCGGCAGGAGTCTGCGCTGCTTTACCCAGCTTGGCTTTTTCAGCTTCCATCATTTCAAGCACCTGCTTTTGCATTTTCTGGTATTTTTCAGGTTGTGAAGCATAATATTTATTGCTGCTTGCAAACGCAGTGCTGTCTACACCGTACTTTTCTTTTAAAAATTTCAGGCCGTCAATGCGTTTATCCTGCATATTGAGTACAGAGTATGATGCCTGCAGCAATGAAAGATCATACAGCATGTTTACCATTTGGCCTTCCTCAATAAGATTTTGAGGCTTTTCAACCACATTTCCCTGGCTGCACGAAATGAATGCAGCAATTATTGTAACTATGCAGATAACCTTTTTCATAAGTTCTTATCTATCAAAAAGCAGCCTTTCTCCACAGCGTACATCTTTAACTTTAAAGTTATTATATACTAGCTGGCCGTTTACAAAAGTATGTGTAATTCTTGATTTAAAGTTTGTGCCTTCAAGTGGAGACCAACCACATTTATAGAGGATATTTTCCTTTTTTACATTCCAGGGTAAACCAGGGTTAATTAGTACAATATCAGCATAATACCCCTCGCGTATAAAACCGCGCTTCTCAATCTTGAAAAGTTTTGCCGGGTTATGCGCCATTTTTTCAACTATTTTCTCAACTGTAATCTTCTTTTGGTGAAATGCTTCAAACATGGCAACTACTGCATGTTGCACCATCGGGGCACCTGCAGGTGAATTTGTGTAAGGATTTTTCTTCTCTTCAAGCGTATGCGGCGCATGGTCTGTCGCTATAACATCAATCCTGTCATCAAGCAGCGCCTTCCACAGTGCATCCCGATCTTCAGCACTTTTTACTGCGGGGTTCCATTTTATGAGCGAGCCTTTCTTTTCATAATCAGCATCACTAAACAAAAGGTGATGTATGCAAACCTCTGCCGTAATTTTTTTCTCTTCAAGAGGTATTTTGTTAGTGAACAAATCAGTCTCTATAGCAGTTGACAAATGAAATACATGCAGTCTTGCTCCCGTTTTCTTTGCCAGCTCGATAGCTTTACTCGAAGAAATATAACAAGCTTCAGCACTACGAATTTCGGGATGGAATTTCACCGGGATGTCATCGCCATATTCGGCTTTGAATTTCTCAAGATTCTGCCGGATGGTCGCTTCATCTTCACAATGCACAGCAATAAGCAATGGTGTGCTCGAGAATATTTTTTCAAGCACTTCAGGATTATCCACCAGCATATTTCCGGTTGAAGAACCAAGGAATAATTTCAGCCCCGCAACATTTCTTGGGTTTGTCTTAAGTATTTCCTCAAGATTATCATTAGTGCCACCCATCATAAAAGAGTAGTTGGCATATGATGTTTCTGCAGCACGCTGGTATTTTTCTTCAAGAAGTTCCTGTGTTACAGCGTTGGGCACCGTGTTAGGCTGTTCAATGAACGATGTGATGCCACCAGCCACGGCAGCCCGTGATTCGCTTTCAATAGTCGCTTTGTGCGTAAGCCCCGGCTCGCGGAAATGCACCTGGTCATCAATAGCGCCGGGTATAAGATAATTGCCTTCGGCATCAATAACTTTTACATCGGGTTTTGCACTTATGCTCTCGGCAATTTCTTTTATAAATTTGCCTTCAATAAGTATATCACCTTCAGTAATGGTGCCTTCATTTACAATCCTGGCATTCTTAATTAAAATCCTGTTCATTAATCCTCTATAGTCTGTTAAGCATTTTTTTCATTCGTAACGACACCACGCCAAATATAGCTTCCTTAATAATAGCATCGCTCATTTTTGATTCCCCTTTGGTACGGTCGGTAAATATTATAGGCACTTCCACTATATTAAAACCGTTTACATAAGCACGGTATTTCATTTCTATCTGGAAAGCATAACCCACAAATTTAATGTTGTCAAGGTTTACACTCTCAAGCACTTTTCGCTTGTAGCAAATAAATCCCGCAGTGGCATCCATTATCTGCATACCTGTAATCATACGCACATACACTGATGCAAAGTAAGACAAAAGCACACGGCTCAAAGGCCAATTCACAACGTTTACCCCTGTACTGTATCTTGAGCCAATAGCAACATCAGCGCCGTTTGCACATGCTGTGAACAAATTTTCAAGATCTGCTGGATTATGTGAAAAATCTGCATCCATTTCAAAGATGTACTCATATTTCCTGGATATAGCCCATTTAAACCCGTGTACATAAGCTGTGCCCAAACCTGCCTTACCTGCACGCACTTCAATATGAAGCCGTCCTTCAAATTCGTGCTGTAATTTCTTTACAATTGCAGCTGTTCCGTCAGGCGAGCTGTCATCCACAATCAGCAGGTCAAAAGCTGTATCAAGCGCAAAAACTGCCCTAACAATGGCCTCAATATTTTCTGCTTCGTTATAGGTAGGGATAACAACAATGCCCTGGTTCATGTACAATGTGAAATTTGGTGCAAAAGTAATGCATTTCTAACGGTGTACTCATAATTTAATTATAATAAAACATACAGGATTTAAAATTTAGTAATTTTGCACAATGAATGAACTGTTGCTGAATGAGCGCATAATTGGCGGAAAAGACTGGGCTACCATTCTTTTCATTTTATGCTTTGTGCTTATTGCAGTAAACAGGACTGCCTACGAAACACGTTTTGCCGAATTTGTGAAGCTTGCGTGGAGCGATAAGTACACCAAAATTTATAAAGAAGGCAGCAACCTCATGAGCGGGTTTACCGTTTCTTTCTTTGTCATACAGCTTATATCCTACTCGTTTCTTATACAGTTTTTTTTAAGTTACCCTGACGTCAGGATAAGTACCGGGGTTGATAAATACAGCTGGATTTCTTTCATACAAATATTTACGCTGGTTGCGGTTTTCATCCTTTCTAAATTTCTGATTGAAAAGATTATCGCCACATCTTTCAACATTGAAGAGTTTAATGAGCAGTTCAACCTGCACAAGGTAAATTATCGCACCTATATTGGTATGCTGCTGCTGCCGGTAAACATTATTTTGTTTTATAATGAACCCCCGCACATCATTGTTTTATGGATTATCATAGGCCTTATAGTGCTTACCAGCGTGGTTTCTTACCTCATTTCGTTAAGGCTTTACCAAAATGCAATCATAGGGAAATTGTTTTATTTTATTTTGTATCTTTGCGCACTTGAAATAGCACCCTATTATTTCATGTATCATTGGTTTGCAAACAGTTAGAAATATTACATGTAAAGTATGAAAGTGAAAACTATTTTGGTGTCACAGCCGGAACCTAAAGTTGACAATTCGCCGTATTTTGAGATACAAAACAAGCTGAAGGTTAAGGTTGATTTCAGGCCATTTATTCACGTAGAGGGTGTAAGCGCCAAAGACGTAAGGGCGCAGAAGATAGACCTCAATAACTTTACCGCCATAATCCTTACCAGCAAGAACTCTATTGACCATTTTTTTCGCGTGGCCGAAGAAATGCGCTACAAAGTGCCGGAAACAATGAAGTATTTTTGCCAGAGCGAGGCAATTGCCTTTTACCTGCAGAAATATGTAGTGTACCGTAAGCGTAAAATTTATGTTGGGCAGAAAGACTTTGCTGATATGGCTCCGCTTATAAAAAAATATAAGGATGAGAAATTCCTCCTGCCGTCAAGCGATCAATTGAATTTTGACATTCCGCAAACGCTGAACAATCTTAAAGTGGACTGGACACCCGGGACTTTTTACAAAACCGTGATGAGCGACCTGAGCGACCTGAAGGACGTTTATTATGATGTACTTGCTTTCTTCAGTCCTACAGGGATAAAGTCACTATTCAAGAACTTCCCGGACTTTGAGCAGAACAATACGCGTATAGCGGTATTTGGAAGCACCACACAAAAAGAAGCCCTTGAGCACGGCCTGCGCGTAGATATTATGGCGCCAACGCCCGAAACTCCGAGCATGACTATGGCGCTTGAAAAATATATTATTGAAGCTAATAAAGGAAAATAATATCCTTTCAGAATATAAAATTAGAGAGCTACCTATCGGTGGCTCTTTTTATTTATTTGCCAGTACAGAAATAGCAAAACACCGGCACTTATTAAATCCACAACAAGTAAACTGTTAATATCAAGCTTACTTATAGTTTTAGAGCCGGGATTAATGTAGTAACCATCTATATAGATATAAGCGGCTATCAAATTTATCAGGACGATCGTTGTAATCATGAACTGAAACAAAACTTTCATGATGTAAATATATAAAAGAAAGAGCCGCCCTAGCAGGCGGCTCTTTCAAAGCATCTATTCTAAAAAGCATCGATTATGCCACCGGGCCGCCTGCCATGATTTCGTCATTGGCAAACTCCTCAAACTTGGCAAAATTCTTCCTGAATGCCGCAGCCAGCTCAAGTGCTTTGGCATCGTAAGCATCTTTATCAGCCCATGTATTCCTCGGGTTTAGCACCTCGGCAGGAACATTAGGGCAGCTCTGCGGCTTTGCAAGGCCAAACACAGCGTGGTTTTTATATTCCACATTATCAAGTTCACCGTTAAGCGCTGCAGTAATCATAGCCCTGGTATATTTTAGTTTCATCCTGCTGCCAGTTCCGTAAGGGCCACCTGTCCAGCCAGTATTTATAAGCCAAACGTTTACGCCTGCATCTTTCATTTTCTTGCTTAGCATCTCGGCATATTTTGTAGGGTGCAGCGGCATAAATGGCGCACCGAAGCATGCAGAGAAGTTTGGCTGAGGCTCATTGATACCTGCTTCAGTTCCTGCAACTTTTGCAGTATAGCCCGAAATGAAGTGGTAAGCCGCCTGGCCCGGAGTAAGCTTAGATATAGGAGGCAGGATACCGTAAGCATCTGCCGTAAGGAAAAATATGTTCTTAGGGTTGTGGCCTATAGAACCCGGCTGTATATTGTCTATATGATAGATTGGGTAGCTCACACGAGTATTAGGCGTAAGTGATACATCTTCAAAATCAACCTCGTTTGTACCCTCTTTAAAAATAACATTCTCAAGTATGGCACCACGCTTAATCGCTCTCCAGATATCCGGTTCCTGCTCTTCAGTCAGGTTTATTACTTTGGCATAGCATCCGCCTTCAAAATTGAAAACAGTGTTTTCAGCCGTCCAGCCATGTTCGTCATCACCTATAAGTTTCCTTGCAGGATCTGCTGAAAGTGTAGTTTTACCAGTACCTGAAAGTCCAAAGAAAATAGCTGTATCACCTTTTTCACCAACGTTGGCGCTGCAGTGCATTGGCAAGGTGTTTTTAAATACCGGAAGTATAAAGTTAAGCGCAGAGAAAATACCTTTCTTCATTTCACCTGTGTAACCTGTACCGCCGATAAGTGCTATTTTACGTGTAAAGTCAAGTATTGCGAAGTTATGCTGGCGTGTACCGTCAACAGCAGGGTCTGCCTTGAAGCCCGGCGCACATACTACATGCCATTCGGGTGTGAAGTTATCAAGTTCACTTTCTTCAGGACGAAGGAACATATTGTAGCAGAAAAGGTTGCTCCACGGAAATTCGGTTACAACCCTCACATTCATTCTGTATTTATCATCAGCACATACGTAGCTGTCACGCACATATAGTTCTTTGCCTGACAGATAATTTGTTACCTTATTATATAGTGCCTGAAATTTATCGCTGTCAAAAGCAAGGTTTACATTGCCCCACCATACTTTATCTTCAGTAATACTGTCACGCACAATAAAACGGTCTTGCGGAGACCTTCCTGTAAACTCACCTGTATTTATGGCAAGTGCGCCTGTATCACTCTCTGTTCCCTGCCCTTTTTCAATTGTAATGTTATGAAGTTCGTCAGGGCTCAGCTGATATTTCACATCTGCATCTTTAATTCCTAAGTTTTCCAGCGAAATCGTTTTCGTAGAAAGGCCGTAATTATCCATTGTTTTGAGCTTAAGTTGTGTTATTAATAAAGGGCAAAAGTAAAAATATATTTTTACAAAATAATAAATCCTCTAAAATTTATCGTTTTACCTTTAAAATATTCAATAACAACACTATCCAGGCGGCAATTAATAGCAATCCTCCAATTGGTGTTACCGGCCCCAGAAACTTAAAATCTATACCAAATAGTGTTTGGCATGACAGCAAATAAATTGAACCTGAAAAGAAAATTACACCTATAGTTGTCAGCCAAAAAATAGCATTTTTTGCACTTGCTGAAATTGACAATACAATCCCTGCAAAAAGTAAAAACAGGGCATGGTACATCTGGTATTTTACTCCGGTTTCGAATACTGCCAACGTCGTTGCCGGAAGCTTTTCTTTTAAGGCATGTGCACCAAAGGCACCCAAAACAATTGAGGTTGCGCCAAAGACTGCCCCTGCCACTATGAGTTTCTTGTCCATTAAAATAGTTTTTGCGTAAAATTAAAAATTACAAGCCATTTTATGAGTAAAAACTTTTTATAATATAACAAATGGCTACTTTTGTGTTATAATTACAAAATCAAAATCATGAGGAATATTTTGATTATTGGCGCAGGCCGTTCGGCATCGTCATTAATAGAATACCTGCTGAATAAAGCCGAATCTGAAAACCTTCATATAACTATTGGTGACCTTTCGGAAGAACTTGCCAGAAAGAAAACTAAAGGCCATAGCCGTGCTACTGCAATTGCATTTGATGTATTTAATGAAGCTGACAGGCATCTGCAGATACAAAAAGCTGATGTAATAATATCTATGCTTCCGGCAAACCTGCATTTTGAAGTAGCCAAAGATTGCATTACCTTCAAAAAACATATGGTTACTGCATCTTACATAAGCCCTGCTATGGAAAGCCTTGACCAGCAGGCAAAAGATAACGGACTTGTTTTTATGAATGAAATAGGCCTTGACCCTGGCATTGACCACATGAGTGCCATGAAAGTGATTGATGAAATTCGGGCCAAAGGTGGTAAGGTGATTTTATTTGAATCTTTCTGTGGCGGATTGGTAGCGCCTGATAGCGACAATAACCTGTGGAACTACAAGTTTACATGGAATCCCCGCAATGTTGTACTTGCCGGCCAGGGTGGCGCTGCTAAGTTCATACAAGAGGGTAATTACAAATACATACCTTATAACAAACTCTTCCGCCGTACGGAATTTATGCACGTGGAAGGTTTTGGCCGCTTTGAAGGTTACGCCAACCGTGATTCACTTAAATACCGTAGTGTATACGGGCTTGATGATGCGCATACTTTATACAGGGGTACACTGCGCCGTGTGGGCTTTTCCAAAGCATGGAACATGTTCATACAGCTGGGTATGACTGATGACAGCTACGTTATGGAAAACAGTGAGGAAATGAGTTACCGTGACTTTACAAATTCCTTCCTTCCTTACCACCCGACAGATTCCGTTGAGTTGAAACTTCGCCATATATTAAAGCTTGACCAGGATGATATACAGTGGGATAAGCTGTTGGAACTGGACCTTTTAATGATGAGAAAAAAGTAGGACTTGTAAATGCCACGCCTGCACAAATACTTGAAAAAATATTGGCCGACAGCTGGACGCTTAGCCCTGATGATAAAGACATGATTGTGATGTACCACAAGTTTGGCTATGAGCTAGACGGCAAAAAGAAACAGATTGACAGCACTATGGTATGCATTGGTGATGACCAGACATATACCGCAATGGCCAAAACAGTAGGCTTGCCTGTGGCTATGGCAACATTACAGATTTTGAACGGAAACATCACCACGCCAGGAGTTCAAATGCCTATTTATAAAGAAGTATACCTGCCTATTTTGAAAGAGCTTGAAGAATTTGGCGTAATTTTCAATGAAAAAGATGTTCCTTACATGGGGTACAATCCGCATAATGTAGCAAGTTAGATTAAATAGCCTTAATACAGAATAGCCTTTTTGCAATTGCAGAAAGGCTATTTTTTTAAAGTAAAATTCTATATTTGGATTACAAAATAAAAGCTATGAAAATTAATCAGTTACAAATAGAAATCGACGGGATAGATAAAGAAATTCTCCGTTACCTTATGGAGGACGCACGCAAGCCCATACTACAGATTGCAGGCAAGATTGGGATAAGCGGCGCGGCCATACACCAGCGCCTTCGTAAACTGGAGCAGGCCGGTGTAATTGCAGGAAGCAAGTTCGTGGTAAACACGAAAGTTCTCGGCTATAGCACTATGGCATTTATCGGCATTTATCTGGATAAAGCATCGAGCAACGCCGAAACCGTAAAAGAACTGAAAAAGATACCTGAAGTGCTGGAGTGCCACTACACTACCGGAAACTGGTCTATCTTGATTAAGATAATCTGCCGGGATAACGAACACCTTATGCAGCTGCTTAACTCAAAGATACAACCCATAAATGGCGTATCACGTACTGAGACTTTTATATCACTCGACCAGCAGATTGAAAGACAGATACAACTGTAAGCCCCCTAACCCGAATGGGGAACTGCGACGATAATAAAAAAATCCGCTAATTGCTTAGCGGATTTTCACTATTTAAATACACTTGGTAATCGTTACATTCTCAAATTGCTGATTAGGTGCATTACTCCCTTCTTCCGCCAAAAACCTGGAGACCCCAATATACCAACATAGCCAGTGAGCCTATTGCAGCTACAACATAAGTACGCGCAGCCCATTTTAGTGAGTCTTCGGCGCCGGCATACTCCTGCTGGCTTAGCATGTTTTCTCTTTTCAGCCACGCAAGTGCACGGTTACTGGCATCATATTCAACCGGTAGGGTTATAAATGTGAAGAGCGTTGTCAGTGAAAACAGGATTAAACCTGCAACAGCAACATAAAAGCCCCAGCCTAAGCCCTGCCCTGCACCAAGAATCAAACCGCCGATGATCAGCCATTGAGACATTGATGACGAAACATTCACCACAGGCACCATTTTACTGCGGAACTGCAGCATATTGTAGGCAGTGGCATGCTGTACGGCATGCCCCACCTCGTGTGCGGCAACAGCGGCGGCGGCGGCATTACGCTGATTGTATACTGCTTCGCTTAGGTTTACCGTTTTATCTGCCGGGTTGTAGTGGTCTGTTAAACGGCCCGGTGTTGAGATCACCCGCACATCATTAATGCCGTTATCACTAAGCATTTTCTGCGCTATCTCTGCACCACTCATGCCATTGCGCAGGTGCACCTTGCTGTAATGTTCAAATTTGCTCTTGAGTTTCGCACTTACTGCAAAACTTATCAGGGCGATAAGCCCTATTATGATATAATATCCTATCATTGTGTTTTAGTTTTTGATTGTATAAAACATACAGCAAAAAGAAAGCCAATCTTTTCAGACCGGCTTTCTATGATAATTTGTCAGGCTTATTTATAAACCTATTGTGATTTTTGCGTATGCCCTGCCATGGCCGCTTTCTTTCACAGCATTATTAACATCGGCAAAGTCTGATTTCCATTTGCCATTTGTAATGCCCCACTCATAGCCAAGGTTCAGCCTTAAAGGGAAGTTTGTATTTTGGAGGAATCCGAATGCCAGTGACGGACCCTGCATACAACATTTCATTTCTCAGGCTTATATGCCCATTTTGCAACGCCGGGTCAAGTTCATTTAGGTCAATCTGGTTGGTACGGGTGAAAAGGTCAACCTGGTTTCCTATAAAAGACACATCTGCACCTACCGTACCAAAGAATTTATTAGTATTGAAAGCTACATAATGAGGCCTCAGCCTAACGCCAAACGCAGCGCTGCGTATACGGTTCACTGCATTCTTTTCATCGCTGTAAGATGTCATTAGTTCGGTATCCATCCAGAATTTCTTTGTGGCCCTTACATTGAAACCAACTGTAAATTCTGCCTGTGCATCTGCCATTTGAGGCAATCCCTGAGCCGCAAGTTTGTCGTTCAGCTTGTAGTCGCCGTTAAAAACCGCCCCGAAAGAAGCGTAGAGGTTTAAAGTTGGAATACTGTCTTTTGAAGATTGAGAATCTTGTGCAAAAGTTGCCGATTGAAACCCGATAATGCAGATAGCTGCAAGTACTAGTTTTTTCATTGTTAAGTGATTTTTGATTAATTGATTAAATGGTAATTTTCAAATTTTGTGCCAAAAATTCCTGTTAATGCAAAACGAAAAAAGCCACACCTTATTACGGGTATGGCTTTCTAACCTGCAAGGTTTTTGAAACCTTGCAGGTTTACATAAATTAAAATTACACCTACAAGGTCTCAAAGACCTTGCAGGAGTTTATCCTACGAGGTTGATAATCTTGCCGGGAACTATCACCACTTTCTTCGGCTGCTGCCCGTTGAGCTGCTGTTGCGTGCGTTCATCAGCCATGATGGCTTTTTCTATTTCTTCCACAGAAAGGTCAAGCGGGAGTTCAATTTTAAAGCGCATCTTTCCGTTGAAAGACACCGGGTATTCTTTACTGCTTTCCACTAAATGCTCCGGATTAAAAACCGGGAACGGCACCTGCGAGATGCTTCCATTATGGCCCAGCCTGTGCCAAAGCTCTTCGGCAATGTGCGGCGCATACGGCGAAATGATAATGGCAAGCGGCTCCAATATCGTGCGTTCGTGGCAATTGATCGCTGTAAGCTCATTTACCGCAATCATGAACGAACTCACCGATGTATTGAACGAGAAATTCTCGATATCATCCTGCACTTTCTTGATAGTGCGGTGCAAAATTTTGAACGCTTCTTTGCTGGCCTCGCCTGTGGTTACAATCAAGCCGTTATCATCAAAGTATAATCTCCAAAGCTTTTTCAGGAAGCCTGATACACCTGTAATCCCGGCAGTGTTCCATGGCTTTGCCTGCTCCAGCGGGCCAAGGAACATTTCGTACAGCCTTAGAGTATCAGCGCCGTATTGCTCACAAATATCATCAGGCGTTACCACGTTGTATTTCGACTTCGACATTTTCTCGACTTCGCGGGAAACTTTAAAAGTGCCGTCGCGTTCAGTGATGAATTTTGCGTCTTTAAATTCGCTATATAGTGGATGCTTCGTAAATGAATTTAAATCTAAATTATCAGAAGAATCGACTAAATTAACATCCACATTTGTTCGAAGAAAACTAGAAATGTGAGCTTCTACTTTGCCTTCTAAACCCAATTCCCTTATCTTGTCATTAACAGAGTTTAAAATAAGATTTTTAATATTCTTATTTATTTCCATTTGTTCGATTTCTTCTGGTGTTTCAGGATTGAAATTTATAGTTCTTAACCTTTCTCTTACGCCATAGGAAACAAAAATATCTTTAACCAAGGAAAAACTGTTTCTTAATTCTTCCAGTTTGGATTTGTCTTCGTCATTAGTCAATAAGATATGCTCTCCAAATCTTAACATTGGACGACGCACAAAAGCACTCATACCCAATATCATTCCCTGGTTGATGAGCTTTTTAAAGGGCTCTTCGTGGGTGATAAAGCCGCGGTCTTTTAAGAACTTGTTCCAGAAGCGGCTATACAGTAAGTGGCCTGTGGCATGCTCGCTGCCGCCGATATACAAGTCCACATTCTGCCAATAGGATTCATGTTCGGGGCTTACAAATTGCTCTTTGTTATGGGCATCTATATAGCGCAGCCAGTACCATGAGCTTCCTGCCCAGCCCGGCATGGTGTTGAGTTCTAATGGAAAAACGGATTTATGGTCAATAAGGTCGTTTGCCACCACTTTATTCTGTACGGTATCCCATGCCCATTCGCGTGAATTACCCAATGGCGGCTCTCCTGTTTCTGTCGGCAGGTATTTTTCCACTTCGGGCAGGCGTATCGGCAAGTGTTCTGCGTCAATCATCTGCGGAAGCCCATTTACGTAATACACCGGAAACGGCTCACCCCAATACCTCTGGCGGCTGAACACCGCATCGCGCAGGCGGTAATTGGTTTTGCCGGTACCCATTTCAGCATCTTCCAAAGCCGCAATAACTTTAGCAGAAGCTTCTTTATAGCCCAATCCGTTTACAAAATCGCTGTTCTTAAACACAAACCCTTCTTTAGCAGTAAACGCTTCCGTAGCAATAAGGCTCTCTTGCTCCCCCTTGGGGGGTTGGGGGGGCTGTGCTTTCAAATATATCTTCAATAGGCAGGTTGAAATGCTTCGCGAAATCATAATCACGCTGGTCGCCCGCCGGTACAGCCATTACAGCGCCTGTGCCATAGCCTGCCAAAACATAATCTGCAATCCAAATCGGTATATTTAACCCTGTCAGTGGGTGTACGGCATACGAACCTGTAAACGCTCCGCTAATGGTCTTAACGTCAGCCATACGGTCGCGCTCACTGCGTTTTGCTGTGCTTTCTATATACGCCTCAACAGCCTCTTTTTGTTCCGGCTTTGTTATCTGCCTCACCAAATCATGCTCAGGCGCCAAAGCCAGATAGCTCACGCCGAAAATGGTATCAGGCCTTGTGGTGAATACTTCAATAATCGGGTCATCAGGATCGGCGGTGGTTTCAGCTTCATAGCCCACCACCTGGAATTTCACCGATGCACCTACCGATTTACCAATCCAGTTGCGCTGGCTTTCTTTAAGCGACTCTGTCCAGTCAATTGTGTTCAGTCCCTGCAGCAGCCTTTCCGCATAGGCGGAAATACGCATGCTCCACTGGGTCATTTTTTTGCGGATAACAGGATAACCGCCGCGTTCTGATACGCCGTTTACAATCTCGTCATTGGCAAGCACAGTACCCAGTTGCGGACACCAGTTCACTTCAGTCTCAGCAAGGTAGGTAAGGCGGTATTTCAACAGCATACGCTCCTGCGCTTCCTTGCTCCAGCTATTCCAGTCGTCGGCAGTAAAGGTTATAATATTATCATCGCTCACAGCATTAACACCGCTATTGCCGTTTTCTTCAAATTTAGCGATGAGCGTACAGATGCTCTCTGCCTTGTCTGTGTCATTATTATACCATGAGTTGAATAGCTGGATGAATATCCACTGTGTCCATTTATAATACTCAGGGTCTGATGTTCGCACCTCCCTGTCCCAGTCAAACGAGAAACCTATCCTGTCCAATTGCTGGCGGTAACGCGCAATATTAGCTTCAGTGGTTATCGCAGGGTGCTGGCCGGTTTGTATGGCATACTGCTCTGCCGGAAGGCCGAAGCTGTCATACCCCTGCGGATGCAGTACGTTAAAACCCTGATGGCGCTTGTAGCGTGCATAGATGTCGCTCGCTATATAGCCCAGCGGGTGCCCCACATGCAGCCCTGCCCCTGACGGGTACGGGAACATGTCAAGCACATAATATTTAGGTTTATCGGATATATTTTCAGCGGCGAAAGTGCCGTTTTCAGCCCAGTATTTCTGCCAGCGGGCTTCTATTTCGTTGTGGTTGTATTTCATTGTAAGCTTCTTAGCTACTAAGCGGCTTAGCGCCTAGCTGTTTAGGTTGTGATTGATTGCTCAGGAGCTAAGTAGCTCAGCACCTCAGCAGCTTTAAGCAACAAATTTACGCCAATTGTACGAATGTCAAAACTTTGCCCGTTATTAAAGTACCGATAAATAATTTCTTATTATTTTTACGGCTAAATTGTGATTCTATGGCTCCATCTTTTGAGAAGTTCCAGAAAAGGCGCGTGATTTCATCGTATTTTTCTGTGGTGCTTTGTATTTTCATCGTGCTTACGCTGCTTGGCGCACTTGGCCTTTTCGTTATCAACACCGAGAAGATAAGCGGCTACGTGAAGGAGAACATCCCGATGACGGTATATTTTAAGAGAGAGGCAACTGACAGTACTATGCAGGCTTTCGGCGTGAGGCTGCAGAATATAGGCTATATCAAGGATTACAAGTTTGTCTCAAAAGAAGATGCTGCCAAGAACAATCCTGATATAATGGGCGGCTCTGAAGACCTTCTGGAAACAAATCCGTTACTTAACTCATACGACATCCACCTAAAGAGCGATTACGTTCAAAAAGACAGCATTAAGGAAATTGAGATTGAGCTGCGCAGCGACCCTGCAGTGGGTGACCTTACCTATGATAATGCGCTGGTTGACCTGGCCAATAAAAACATTGAAACCATCACTTTCTGGATTTTGATCATCAGCGGTGTGTTGGCAATAATATCAATGCTGCTAATTAACAGTGCGCTGAGGCTTTCCATTTACGCTCACCGCTTTACCATCAAAACTATGCAGATGGTTGGCGCCACAAAGTCGTTTATTCGCAAACCCTATATATGGAAGGGTGTAAGGTTGGGGCTTATTGGCTCATTACTGGCTATTGCAGCCCTGATTGGGCTTGTGTACTGGCTCGACATACAATTGCCGGTACTGAACCTTTGGGAAGACTGGATACCTACAGCGATAATACTTGCTGGCGTGCTGGCGTTCGGAATCATCATAGCATCGATAAGTACATTCTTCGCAACGCAGCGATTCCTGAACTTAAGGACGGATGATCTTTATTAAAAAAGCCATTAGCCAAAAGGCACAAGCCACTAGTTGAGAGTGAGTGGCAACTTTAAACATTAAACTTTGAACTTTCAAACAATGAAAAACAACGAAATAACCACCCACTTTCTTTTTGAGAGGGTTAATTATAAGATACTGCTTATTGGCATTGCCGTGATTGCTCTTGGCTTCATACTGATGGCAGGTGGCGGCAGTGACGATCCCAATGTATTTAATGAAGAAATCTTTAACTTCAGGAGGATAAGGCTTGCACCGACAGTTGTGCTTGTAGGCTTTGGTGTGACTATCTATGCCATACTAAAGAACCCGTCACCGATAACCACCGAAGTAGAGCGTGATGCGATTCCAGACACTAACCTGAAAACAGGTAAAAAGAAATAATGGATTTTATACAGTCGATAATCATTGCCATTATTGAAGGATTAACGGAGTACCTGCCGATATCTTCAACGGCCCACATGATATTTGCCAGTTCTTACTACGGCATTCAGGAAGACGATTTTGTAAAGCTTTTCCAGGTATCTATCCAATTCGGGGCAATACTTGCTGTTGTAGCCTTGTACTGGAAAAAGTTTTTCGACTTCTCCCGGATAGGCTTTTACGTAAAACTTGCTTGCGCAGTCATTCCGGCGCTTGTTTTAGGCAAGCTGTTTGATGATATGATTGAGGAAGTATTGGGCAACCCTATCCCTATCGCGATTATGCTGATTGTTGGCGGGTTTATACTCTTGTTTGTCGACAATTACTTTAAAAATCCTAAGATTGCGAAAGAAGAAGACATTACTATAAAAAAGGCTGTGACAATAGGTTTTTGGCAATGCCTTGCCATGATGCCGGGCACAAGCCGCGCGGCAGCGTCAATCATTGGCGGTATGCAGCAGGGATTGACCCGCGAAGTTGCAGCAGAATTCTCTTTCTTTCTTGCCGTGCCTACAATGCTGGCAGTTACAACGTATTCGATTTTTCTAAAGACATATGAGCACACGCAATTGAAAGGTTATGAACTTCTCACGCAGAATGACGATAACTTGAAAATGTTTCTCGTAGGAAATGTAATTGCATTTGTTGTTGCCATAATCGCGATTAAAGGATTTATCGGAGTGATAAAAAAATACGGTTTCCGCCCGTGGGGTTGGTACCGCATTATTGCCGGCGCTTTGCTCCTCGCCTATTTTGTTACTTATAAATAAATTACATTGATTTCAGCCGAAGATTTTCAGGAAGGAAAGGTTGTGCTGCTTGATAAGCCATTGACGTGGAGCTCATTCCAGGCCGTGAATAAAGTAAAATGGAGCCTGAAGAAACACCTTGGGCTGAAGAAGATAAAAGTAGGCCACGCCGGCACGCTCGACCCATTGGCTACAGGCTTGTTGATTGTCTGCACCGGGAAATTCACTAAGCGTATTTCTGAGCTCCAGGGTATGGCGAAAGAATACACAGGAACATTTTACATTGGTGCCACAACTCCGTCTTATGATTTGGAAACAGAAGTGGACGAAACCTTCCCGTCGGGACATGTTAATGAAACGTTAATTGCTGCTACCCTACAACAGTTCATTGGTGAGATTGACCAAAAGCCTCCGGTTTTTTCTGCAATCAAAAAAGATGGTAAACGACTATATGAACACGCCCGTAAAGGTGAAGAAGTGGAAATCGCTTCACGTAAAACAACGATACACGAATTTGAAATTACCCGAATTGCCTTGCCTGAAGTTGATTTCAGGGTGGTTTGCAGCAAAGGTACTTACATCCGTTCACTGGCCTATGATTTTGGACTGGCGTTAAACTCCGGGGCACACCTTACAGCGCTGAGGCGCACCAAAATTGGCGCATTTTCTGTTGAAAATGCTATTACACCCGATGCTTTTGAACAGTCAATTACTCCGGAAAATGAATAAATGGTTTTTAATATTCTTTCTGCCCTTTTGGTCTTTCGCCCAAAACATCAGCCAGAAAGATTTAAAAGATGGCGACCTTATATTTCAGGACATGGACTGCGGCCCGCTTTGTGATGCCATAGAGGCTGTGACTGAAGGTTATGAAGGCAATGACTTCAGCCATATGGGTATGGTGTACTACAGGAACGACACGCTCTACATTATTGAGGCAGCAGGAAAAGCAGTACGGCTGAATACTTATGAAAAGTTCGCTACCAACACCAGGAAGCCCATGTATGTAGGCAGGTTGAAAAACCAGTATAAAAAGCTTATTCCTCAAGCCATAGCTTTTTCAATAAAACAGCTTGGTGTACCGTACGATGATGAATATGTTTATGACAACGGCGCATACTATTGCTCTGAATTACTGTATGATGCGTTCATGTTTGCCAATGGCGGCAAGCCTTTCTTTAAGCTTTATCCAATGACCTACAAACAACCCGGCACAAATAAGTTTTTCCCGGCGTGGGTTGATTACTACACAGCCATCGGTAAAGAAATCCCTGAAGGAAAGCCCGGCTGTAACCCGGGTGGGATGTCAACAAGTGATAAGATTATAATTATAGGAAAAATTCAGTAAACAGTCGCAGTCACAGTCACAGTTTACAGTCCAGCAATTTCTTTTACTGTAGCTAACTGAAAACTGCGACCGTGACTGAAACCTAATTATAGGCTATCCGCTGTCTTTAGCAGCAATACAATCTCTTCAACTGTGCTCAACCCTTTATCTTCAAGATACCATTTTTGCAGCGCCGTTTTGGCGTCCATGTCAAATACTCCGTGCTTTTCTTTATAATCCAGCACAAGCTGTAATGCGCCATGAGGCCTAGGGCCCCAACTGCCCCGCACTGTATTTGTTTCCTTTTCAATCAGGATAAGCTTCGGGATAGAACGTGCGCCGTTGGTAAGGTATTCATCCATCAGCTGCGGGTTATCATCTCGTAGTACAATTTCCATTTCAAGTTTAGGAGTTGCCTCGGTAATCTTATTCATAACCGGGAGAATCTGGGCAGCATCTCCACACCATCCTTCAGAAATTACTAGCAAAGTATATTCCTTCTTCAGGTTTTTCAGTGCTTCTTCTGCTTCGCCAAGAAGTACAATAGTCTTGTCGAGCCTGTTCATGCGTACTTCATTCAGCGTGCTGTAATGCATCAGGTCTTCATTTTGGGTATGCCCGGTTGAAAGCCCCTGTTTCAGCAAAGCCGACATATATTCGCGGTATTCTTTATAACTAAACTTCTCTTTTATAGATTCTGCAATAATCGTACTCATAGTTTGTTTGTTTTTACAAAGTTAGCAAACCTTACGCAAGTAGGAAAATAGATTATTGTTTACAAGATTTCAACAATTTTTAGCGAACCTATCTGTTCTTCACCTCTTGAAACTTCATAAGTATCACCCACCTTTAGTAAACCAGTCACAAACTCTATCGCTAAAAAAGATGCGTCAGCTAAAAATGGCTGCTCGAAACTGGCCGATTCAACTTCCTCAATTTTGTAAACAAACCCATATTTTGAATTACCAATATGTGCAAAAAGCCAATTAACTATATCATCTTTTGGAGAGTTATTATACTTCAGTACGTGGCTCCGGGACAATAATAGTTCAACTTTATAATTATAAGTTCTTTCTGACGGAATCATCTGTTCGTATTTGTATACAATATAGATAAACTTTACAGTCCCGCCAAAATCACGTACATTAGCATTGAAATAAATTACTTAATGAAATTTGACGGTAACACTATCGGCCTCATATTTTCCGGGGGCGGTTCTAAAGGCATAGCCCATGCCGGCGTACTGAAGTTTTTTGATGAAATCGGGATAATGCCGTCGCATATTGCAGGCACAAGTTCAGGCGCAATTGTTTCGGCGCTGTACGCTGTCGGCAAATCACCTGAGGAAATACTGGACTTCTTTAAATCTATCTACTTTTTCCACTGGAGGCACTTTACTTTCCGTAAAGCGGGTTTTATTGATGCCGAGGCTTTCAAGCCCTATTTCAATTCGGCGTTTTATGATATTACGCTTGGCGAACTCCCTTTTAAAATGCACCTTACAGCGACCGACTTGGTTTCGGGCAAGTTGAAAATATTCGGGCAGGACACCAAAGTTACCGATGCTGTCCTGGCGTCTTCTGCATTCCCCGGTGTTATCTCTCCATATACGATAGATGGCAAAATTTATAGTGACGGCGGTATCATCAACCATTTCCCTACCGATATCTTACAGGGGCGTTGCGACAGGCTTATAGGCATTTATGTAAGCCCTGTCCAGAAAATTCAGTCTAAAGACCTTAGCACGATAAAGTCTGTCACCGCACGGGCGTATGATTTGCTTTCGGCCAACAGCAACATGCAAAAATTTACGCTTTGTGACTGGGTAATAAGTCCCGAAGACCTGGCGCTTTACAGCACTTTTGAGACAAATAAAGCCAAGATGGACGAGATTTTCAACATAGGGTATGAAGCAGCAAAAAAGTCTTACGAAGACCTGATTGTATAGGGCTGCGCCAATTGTACTGATAAAAAACATTGCTATATTTGCACCATTCAATCACAACCCTATGAAATATAAGAGAATCCTTTTAAAACTGAGCGGTGAGGCCTTAATGGGCGACAGGCAGTATGGCATTGACCCGAAACGCCTGGCAGAATATGCAGCCGAAATCAGGGAAATACACAAAAGCGGCGTACAGATAGCCATAGTGATAGGCGGAGGCAATATTTTCAGGGGTGTGGCCGGCGCCAGTAACGGTATGGACCGTGTGCAGGGCGACTATATGGGCATGCTTGCCACTGTTATAAACGGCATGGCTTTACAAGGTGCGCTTGAAGATGCAGGAATGCAGACAAGATTACAAACAGCCCTTAAAATTGAAGCTATTGCCGAGCCTTATATAAAACGCCGTGCGGTGCGCCACCTTGAAAAAGGGCGTATTGTGATATTCGGTGCAGGTACGGGTAACCCTTACTTTACGACAGACACTGCTGCGGTTTTGCGCGGTGTGGAAGTGAATGCAGATGTTATACTCAAGGGTACACGCGTTGATGGTATTTATACTGCAGACCCTGAAAAAGACCCTACAGCAACAAAATATGATAATCTTACGTTTGAAGATGTACTGGCAAAAGGCCTTAATGTAATGGATACTACAGCCTTCACGCTAAGCCAGGAAAATGAACTGCCAATCATAGTATTTGATATGAACAAGGCAGGCAATTTGCTGAAAGTATGCAGCGGCGAGCCGGTAGGCACTACAGTAAATGTTTAATTTTATACTAAAATTATATCATGGAAGAAATAGATTTTATTTTAGATAGTACAGAAGAGTCAATGAACGGGTCTTTGGCCCACCTTGAAAAAGAATTCCTTAATATACGTGCCGGCAAGGCCAGCCCTGCCATGTTGGGTGGTGTAAAAGTAGACTATTACGGCGCGGCAACCCCGCTTTCGCAGGTGGCCAACATCAATACACCTGATGCACGTACAATTACGGTCCAGCCTTGGGAAAAAAGCATGCTGCAGCCTATAGAGAAAGCTATCATCATAGCTAACATTGGCTTTAACCCGATGAACAACGGTGAAAATATTATAATTAATGTACCTGCGCTTACTGAAGAACGCCGCCGTGACCTTGTAAAACAGGCAAAATCTGAAGCTGAAGATGCGAAGATTGGTGTACGCAATGCACGCAAGGATGCAAATACTGAAATTAAGAAGCTTGAAAAAGACGGCCTGAGTGAAGACGTTTGCAAGGGTGCTGAAGAAAGCGTACAGGAACTCACTAATAAGTTTATAAAAAAAATAGATGACCTGCTGGCTGTGAAGGAGGCAGAAATCATGAAAGTTTAATAAGAAAATCCGCTGAAAATGCGGATTTTTTATTTAATTGTTAACGCTTTTAAAGACCTATCTTTTATACCTTCGGGCATTAACTATTGCTTAATGAGATTTTTCGCCATCTTATTATTATTTATTGGTTTTATATGTACGGCGCAGCAACCTGTTACGGGAGTTGTGCGTGTGGCCGCCAACCGTGTACCACTGGCATTTGCTACTGTTACATCTGAAAACGGAGGCTCTGTAACAACTGATATTGACGGACGTTTCGTTATTGAAAATCCCGGCAATTCTACCTATTTCGTTATATCATACACAGGCTTTGAAACTAAGCGCGTAACAATAGTTGAAGGCAAGCGGCATTATGCTGTTGAACTTGCAGAAAATGCCCAGCAGCTTACAGAAGTTGTTGTAGGCGGTGAAAGCCCTGCACGTATCATAATGCGCGAAGCCATAAGGCGAAAACCCCAAAATGACCCTCAGCAAAAGCTTTCCAGCTTTAAATATAACTTGTATGAGCGCCTAATTGTAACAGCACACCCGGATTCTATTTCTGATAAGCTTGATTCATTGTATATTTATGAAAAGGCCGGCCGCAGATTTGAGAAGATAGATTCGTCTGATTTTAAATTCAAACGCCTTATTGAAAAGCGGCACCTGTACCAGATGGAGAAGGTTTCTGAGTTTGCTTTTAATAGAGAACAAGGCTTAAAAGAAAACGTACAGGGCACACGCATGGCCGGGTTTAAGAAGCCTGTGTATGAAATTATTTCACTAAAGCTGCAGTCTTATTCGGTTTATGACAGGATTGACCTTGTAGAGACCCGATACCGGGGGCCAATGGAAGATGATGCGCTTTCAAACTTTACATACAAGATACTTGATACCGTTGCTGTAAAAGGCCGCAACACCTACATGATTTACTTTGAGCCTCGCCGCGAAAAGAAAAAGAAACGGCTTGAAGGTGTTTTATATATTGATATGGAGACCTATGGCGTGGCACAGGCAACCTTCCGAACAAGAAATATAATGGATATTACTTCCAGCCATTATTTTACTTATGAAAAGGATTTAGGCATATGGTTTCCTGAAAATAAATCACTTAAAATTGTGAAGGGCAACAATAAAGAAGATATAAAGATACTGGGAGAGACCATAAAATTTGATGCTGAAGAGGCCACCAACCCCAACCGCCCAAAAGAAGCGTCAGACTTTGTATATATACAGTCTGACTCGCGAAATTTCGACAAGCAGTTTAATGTCCCTGTAACGATTAAGCATTCAGCAGTTGCCGTAGAAATTACCGATGAAGCGACTTCACAACCCGATGTTTTCTGGAACCGCTATCGTGATACGCTTGATATACGTACAGCCAAAACCTATGCCTCGCTGGATAGTATTGTTGCCAGTGAAAACTGGGAGCAGCGAATAATCCTTGGCCGCCGCATATTAAACGGATACTTTCCGCTGGGCCCTGTTGATATAGATCTTCGCTCAATATTAAGGTATAATCTTCGTGAAGGTATACGTGTTGGTATCGGAGGGATTACCAATAGTAAATTTTCAGAAATATTCAGGTTAAACGGCTATATAGGCTATGGCACGCAAGATGGCAAATTCAAATATAGCACAGGTGGCGCTGTTCGCCTTGATGAATTTACTGGTTCATGGATAGGCATCTCTTACACTGATGATTTACAGGAAATAGCTAGCATTGCTTTTGCAACTGAACCAAAACGCTTCAAAATACTGGATTCCCGCCCGCTTAACATATCAACCTTCTATAATTTTCAGACTTGGGATGCATACATTGATTCACAAATTCTTGCTAAAGCGCAAACACGGCTGCAGTTATCACATAGCCATATAGAACCGCTTTTTGAATATGAATTTAGCCCGGGCAATGGCCAAACCTACCGCCAGTTTAACCTCACAACAGCATTGGTTGCTATACAATGGAATCCGTTCAGCCAATATATGCAAACCCCGACCGGGCGTATTGAGACTGAAAAGCGTTTTCCAAAATTCACCTTCCAATACACCCATTCCATACGCGGATTGTTTGATGGTGATTTTACCTTTGGCAAGGTGGACTTCAGGACTGAATATGAGAAGAAGTACCTTAACGGGCAAAAAACATCATTTCTCGCACAGGCAGGAATGGCTGTTGGAGACACACCTCTTACCCATTTATACAGTTTACGCCCTAACAGCCGAGATAAAGAAACCATTGGTGGCAGGCTGCGCTTTGCAGGTAAAAACAGTTTTGAAACCATGTATTTCAATGAGTTCTTCTCGAGCCAGTATGTTATCTTCCAGGCTAAGCACGGCTGGAGGAAATTCCCAATATATGGCAAAATAAAGCTGGCTCCGGTACTTGTAACCCGCTTTGCCTGGGGCAATATGGAAAACCCGGGACAGCATACAGGCCTGCCTTATAAAACTCTTGAAAAAGGATATTATGAGAGCGGTTTTGAACTTAACGAAATTTATAAATTTATTGGATTTACAGCGTTTTATCGTTACGGGCCTTACCACCTACCGCAATTCACTAAAAACATTGCTGTAAAAGTTTCTATTAATATCAATCTTTTCTGATAAGCACTAAAAAAAGCCCTGTGGGGCTTTAAGATCATCTTGAAAAAGATTAATGTTGCTGGACTTTGCCAAGTGAATGCTCCAAGGCATTTTTCAATTTTTTGATTGCGCCGGAAACAGCTTTTTCAATCGTATCACTGTGGTTAACAACCGCTACAGGAGCCAGTCCGCTTAGCCTTGCCTCAAGCATGCAGCGCTTATCGTCAGTTCCTTTTTTTTCACCGCTGTTTTCATCGCCCAGCTGTACCTCAAGGCGTGTTATCCTTTCATCATATCTCCTGAAAGCTTCTTCAAGCACTCCTTCAAAGTAGGTCTTCATACGCTCTTTACCTTCAATGTGATTGTCAGTATTGATTTCTATCAGCATAATATTTCATTTTAGTTTATACCCAAATTTACGAATCATTTTGCCCGTATCAGAGTTAATTAGTAAAACATTTACAACCTAAAGATGGCATTGCCAGATAAGAGTTACGTGAAAGTTTTGCATATTTGTATAGTTAAAAAAACCGATATGAATTTGCGCCGTTTTTCTTTTTTGCTGCTGCTTTTATCATCAATTACAGTCTTGGCGCAAAATGAGATTCAAGAGCAGGAAGGGCCTGTAAAACTTGACAGTGTACCTCAAACAGCCGACCCATTATACCGTGAAGACCAAATCTATGCTTCTATATCATACAATCTTGTACAGGGAAAGCCCGAAGGCTATAAACAAAATTCGGTTTCAACGGGGGTAACGTTTGGGGTATTACGCGATTTTCCTGTAAACCCTGCACGCACTTATGCCATTGCTGCCGGGCTTGGGTATTCTTACAACAACATAAAACATAATTTATTAGTAATTGAAAACACATCCGGCAACACCTATACTATCCAGCCTGAAAGCAATTTTGGCCGTGATAAACTGGTTTTGCATTACCTTGAATTACCTATAGAATTCCGGTGGAGGAATTCAACAGCTACAGACCATAAATTCTGGCGCGTATACCTTGGTTTCAAACTGAGCTACCTTTTGTATGATAAAGCGCAGTTTGAGGATTTTGAAAATGTTGCAAAACTGAAAGTGAAAGGTGACAACAACGTTAATAAATGGGTATACGGCGCTTATATCTCTGCCGGATGGAACACCTGGAACCTGTATGCTTACTATGGCCTGAGCCCAATTTATAAAGACGCGGTTACAGACACAGGCGAAAAGCTAAAGCTGAACTCGCTTAACCTTGGACTGATGTTCTATATATTATAATGTAGGCATAAGCCAGATAAACCACAACAATATCTGAGGAAGAATGCCTAACAGTGCCCCGATTGCAACTTCACCCAGGTTATGTTTGCCGGCTATAAGCCTTGATGTTGCAACGGTACCAGCCATGATAATAAGAAAAATAATTATTCCTAAAAATTGTATATGATAATAAGCTGAAAGCCCAATCGGCAACATTACCAATGTAGTGATGCCTAACGTATGGATACTTGCTTTTATATTGACGATTGCCAGTGCCAGAGCGCCAATAAGACTGAACAGGCAGCCTAAAAAGTAATAATATAGCTCAGGCACTACAAGCAGGGCGAGGCTATGCCGTAGCAATATTAGTAACAACACGGCGTAGATAGCCAGCGGGAGTCGGCGTTCTCTCTTGTTTACCATTTTTGATTTAAGCAAACCGAAAGACCTCAACAAGTAGAACAATGAAATAGGCAGCAATATGGTAAGGATGAGCACCTGAATGAAAATCAGGTAAATCTCGTGCTTATAAAAAAAGTTGTGCGTTGCCGTAAAGTACAGCAGCGTGGCATAAGACGGGATAAGCAGCGGATGGAATAAAAATGAGCAAAACCTGAACAGCCTTTGCATGGCTATATCTTTTTACGCATTCGCGCCACCGGAATATCTAACTGCTCACGGTACTTGGCAATGGTACGGCGCGCTATTGGGTAGCCTTTATCTTTAAGTATGTCGGCCAGCTTATCATCAGGCAGCGGCTTGCGCTTGTCTTCCTCTTCGATAACTGTCCTGAGTATCTTCTTGATTTCGATGGTAGAAACATCTTCTCCCTGGTCATTCTTCATGGCCTCGCTAAAGAAGTCTTTTATCAACTTGGTTCCGTATGGTGTCTCAACATACTTACTGTTGGCCACTCGTGACACGGTTGATATGTCAAGCCCAATCATATCCGCAATATCCTTTAATATCATAGGCTTCAGCTTGGCCTCATCACCGTCAAGGAAATATTCCTGCTGGTAATGCATGATGGCATTCATAGTCACAAAAAGCGTTTCCTGGCGCTGGCGTATGGCATCTATAAACCATTTGGCTGAGTCAAGCTTCTGCTTTATGAATTGCACGGCATCTTTCTGGGCGCTGCTTTTGTCGCGGCTGTCTTTATAGCTCTGCAGCATTTCCTGGTAGTCCTTGCTTACATGCAGTTCCGGAGCGTTACGCCCGTTCAGGGTCAGTTCCAGTTCACCGTCTACAATCTTTATGGCAAAGTCAGGCACCACATGCTCAATAGGCTTGGCATTGCTCTCATACGCCCCGCCCGGTTTCGGGTTCAGGTGCTCAATCTCGTCAATAGCCTTGCGTAGCTGTTCCTGCGTGATGTCATAGCGTTGCAGCAGCTTATCATAATGCTTTTTGGTAAAGGCATCAAACTGGTTTTCAAGAATGTCAATAGCCAATTCAACCGACTGTGTAGGCGTTTTTGCTCTTAATTGCAGCAACAGGCATTCCTGGAGGTCGCGCGCGCCAACACCAGCAGGTTCAAGTTGATGTATGATGTGCAGAATGCGTTCAACAGTTGCCTCATCGGTATAAATGCCCTGCGTAAATGCCATATCGTCAACAATATCGGGGATGCTCCTTCGGATGTAGCCCATATCGTCAATACTTCCTACCAAAAACTCGGCAATTTCGCGTTCGTTTTCAGCAAGTATAAATGTATTCAGCTGGTCCGTAAGGCTTTGGTGGAAACTTACGCTTGCGGCAAAAGGCATACTGCGGTCTTCGTCATCATCGCTATAATTGTTAGCCTGAAGCTTGTAGCTTGGTGTTTCGTCATCGCTCAGGTATTCGTCTATATTGATCTCATCGGCATCAATGCGCTCGCCTTCATAATCATCATAGTCGTCATAATCATCCTGAGTATCAAACTCATCCTTTTCGTAATCACTTTCTTCGTTACCACTCTCCAAAGCAGGATTTTCAACCATCTCTTCCTTAAGGCGTTGCTCAAAAGCCTGCGTCGGCAATTGTATCAGCTTCATCAGCTGTATTTGCTGCGGAGATAATTTCTGTGAAAGTTTTAATTGTAAATTCTGCTTTAGCATAGTACGGAACGCTCAATATTTGTAAGCATAAAAGTACGAAAACACGCAGGAGTTTGGAAAGGTTTTTAGATAAAATTATAAACCGTACCATTATCAGCAAATCATTTAACGGCCATGATGTAACATATTGACTCCTTATGTGTCCAATACAAAAAATATCCATATGAAAAATTTTATATTCAGTCTTATACAGCTTTCGGCAGTATTGTTTTTTTCAGCATTTACCATTATTAATTGCCATGCACAGGAGCTTGAACTGGACAGCGTGCAGATAAAAATGATTAAATCACTTGGGCACGAACAGCTTCAATTAATGATAGAGAGGCAGATTAGTTATTCATCTGCTGAGGATCAGGCAAAATTTAAGCATGCTACAGAAATATTAAAGCTTGAAAATCCTGCTGTAGAGACTGTTGTCCTTAAAAATAAGACTGTAAAATTTATCCCTATATCCCACGCGGCACAGAAAAAATTTTATGAAAACCTCTCAAAAATTATAAAAGACCATAAAAAAGAGGGATATGTGGTTTTTTATGAGCAGATGAAAGCTACGAAAGCCTCAAGTGAAGTAGATACATTACGGCTGAAATTCAGGAAGATCTTACCGGTCGAGCCGACGCGAAAAATGTTTTCTCTGATAACACTTGCATACCCTGATGTTATTGCACAACCTGAATATGACCAACTTGGAATTACCGATAAAGATGTAAATGCCGATATTACTATAGCAGAATATATTGCACAGTATGAAAAATTATACGGGCCAATAAAACTAGAGCCTTGCGATTTTGAAACCAAACCCGGCGCAGGCAAATGCAAACAATTACAAAACAACCTGGATGCAATAACTATAGACTTTAGGAATACTACTGTTGCCAATATGATTAAAGCCTCAAAAAACAAGAAGATTTTGGTGGTATACGGGGCACAGCACATTCCGGGAATCAAAGAACTTATACAAAAACGGTAAAGTTGGCATTTGCCTTTATTATAAAAGCTTTCACAAGACCTATCATAAAAAAGCCTTCCAGTCAGGAAGGCTTTTTTTAGTTTAAAACTCTGCGTTTTGCGGTGTCCTAGGGAACGGAATCACGTCACGGATGTTGCCCATACCGGTTACAAAAAGCACCAGTCTTTCAAACCCAAGGCCAAAACCGCTGTGTACTGCCGTACCGAAACGGCGCGTATCAAGGTACCACCAAAGCTCTTTCTCGTCAATGCCCAGGTCGGCTATTTTTTGCTGTAGCACATCAAGGCGCTCTTCCCTTTGTGAACCGCCTACTATCTCACCAATGCCCGGAAACAAAATATCCATGGCGCGGACCGTCTTGTTATCATCGTTCAGCCTCATGTAGAATGCCTTGATCTTTGCAGGATAGTCAAACAAAATTACCGGCGATTTAAAATGTTTTTCCACAAGGTAGCGTTCGTGCTCGCTTTGCAGGTCGGCGCCCCACTCCTCAATGATATAGTTGAATTTCTTATTCTTGTTCGGCTTGCTGTTCTTGAGGATATCGATGGCTTCGGTATAGCTCACGCGCTTAAAGTTGTTCTCCAGCACGAAGTTCAGCTTATCAAGTAAGCCAAGCTCACTTCGCTCTGCCTGTGGCTTTTGCTTCTCTTCATCAGCAAGGCGCTGGTCAAGGAATTTAAGGTCGTCTGCACAACGATCCATCGCAAATTTTATCACGTATTGAATGAAATCTTCAGCAAGGTCCATGTTGGCATCAAGATCGTTAAAAGCAACCTCAGGCTCAACCATCCAGAACTCGGCAAGGTGGCGTGATGTGTTGCTGTTTTCCGCACGAAAAGTTGGACCGAAAGTATATACCTGGCCCAGTGCCATAGCATAGGTTTCTGCTTCAAGCTGGCCTGACACGGTAAGGTTGGTTTCTTTCCCGAAGAAGTCCTGCTTATAGTCTATCTTGCCTTCTTCGTTAAGCGGCGGATTGCCTACAGGCAGTGATGTTACCTGGAACATCTCTCCGGCACCTTCGGCATCGCTGCCCGTGATTATCGGCGTATTTACATACACAAAACCTTTCTCCTGAAAGTATTGGTGTATGGCAAACGACAGTACAGAACGTACCCTCATGATAGCGCCAAACACATTTGTACGTACACGCAGGTGGGCATTCTCACGGAGGAATTCCAGTGAGTGCTTCTTAGGCTGCATCGGGAATTTTTCGGGGTCGCTGTCGCCCAGTATCTCAAGCTCTTTTACCTGTATTTCATATTTCTGGCCTGCGCCCTGGCTTTCGGTAAGGTTGCCTTTTATAGCTACTGCTGCGCCGGTTGTAATGCGCTTAAGGGTTTCGGCAGGCGTATTTTCAAAGTCAACAACACACTGAATATTATGAAGCACGCTACCGTCATTAAGGGCTATGAACTGGTTATTACGGAATGTACGTACCCATCCTTTAACCATTACATCGTCAATCGGCTTCGTGCTGTTCAGCAGGTCTTTAACTTTTGTGTGTTTCATTTTGAATAGAATTAATGCAAATGCCTGCAAATATAGTAAAAGTCTCAGGCAAAAGTCAAAGGCTGAACGGCAAAAGTCAAAAGCCAAAAGTTACAGGCCAAAAGCCTAAAATTGTTAGAGAGTAGTATGCCAGCATTAAGTGTAAGGTGTGGTTTACCGGCGGGGATAAACGTAATCAATTATTTTTTACGATGAGTACGGTTTTTCCGTAAATTTTAGTATAGTTGAAAAGTCGTAAAGTTGAAAGTTAGCTTCACCCCCAACCCGAAATTCGTAACCCTATAACTCGTGCCATAACTTTTAACTTTTAACTTTAAACATTTAAACTTTCTAACAGCAACGCCTACCTTTGCGCCGCGTTATGGCAAAGACTCCCCATCCTATTTATAATCTTCAATTCATGCTGGTTTGCATGAGCTCGCTTTTGTTCTCGGCAAGCTTCAACATGCTGGTGCCGGAACTGCCTGGCTACCTCAGCAGTCTTGGCGGCGCTGAATACAAAGGCCTTATCGTGGCATTGTTTACCCTTACTGCGGGAATATCACGACCATTTAGCGGACGCCTTACCGACACCGTTGGCCGTGTGCCCATAATGGCTTTCGGGAGCATTGTGTGTTTTGTGTGCGGATTTTTATACCCGGTTCTCGGCACTGTCGCGGGATTTCTTTTGCTGCGTTTATTTCATGGATTTTCTACAGGATTTAAGCCGACGGCTACTGCGGCATATGTAGCCGATATTGTCCCGGCCGGGCGCTGGGGTGAGGCATTAGGCTTTCACGGTCTGGCGTTTAGCACGGGGCTTGCTATTGGGCCGGCTATTGGAAGCTATATTACACTTCGATATAATATTAATGTATTATTTTGGTGCTCATCGGCTTTTGCATTGTTGTCAATCCTGATTCTGCTCAACATGAAGGAAACGCTGCAGGCAAGACAAAAATTCAGTTTGTCACTGCTGAAAATCTCCCGACGTGATATCATTGCGCCCGAAGTACTTCCGGCGGGGATCATCACCTTCCTTGCCTATGCATCTTATGGTGCAATATTAACCCTGATACCTGACTGGACGGCTCATTTGGGCATTGCCAACAAGGGTATTTTCTTTGTGGCATTCACTGTAGCTTCTTTGCTCATTCGGTTCGTAGCGGGCAAAGCAAGTGATAAATACGGCCGCCCGAAAGTCATTACAATAGGCCTTGCTGTGATGGCGCTTTCGCTAGCGATTACAGGACTTGTACAAACGCCGTTTGGGCTTATGGCGGGTGCTGTGGTATATGGTATTGCTACAGGAATTGTCTCTCCCGCTGTTAACGCCTGGACGGTCGACATGAGCCATCCTGAGCACCGTGGTAAGGCTATGGCTACCATGTACATTTCACTTGAAGCCGGTATTGGTTTGGGCGCACTATTTGCAGGCTGGTATTATGCCGACTTTATCGATCGCTTCCCTACCATCATGTATTCTTCAGCAGTGATTACGGTTATTGGGCTGGTATATATGCTGTTTAAAGCACCAAAATTCCAAAAGACAAATTAAAAATAACAAAGCTGGAGCACAACTGAAACTGTGACTGCGACTGTTAACTATTAGTTCGTAATACACTACTTTTGCGGTTTTAGAGTTATAGTGTAACGATGCTGAAGAAGTGGCTTTTAGCGGTGTTTTTATGTTGTGTTTCCGTGGCTTATAGCCAGGAGATCACTACGCCGTACAAGCTGCGCAAAGTCCCCCCGGTAAGCGATACCATCCGGATTGACAACGTAAGCATCAACAAGGCGTTTTTCAAACTCCAGGACCGCGACGGAAAAAATATTGACACCAGCTATTACAAAGTAGATTTCCGCAACAGTACGCTGGTATTCCGCAATGGGTTTACTCCTACAGACACCCTTACAATGCGTTACCTTAGCTATCCTGAATACCTCACTAAAAAATACGGTGTGTATGATGATAGCCGCATGGTGAGTAATGAATCGGGCACGGAAAGCCTGTACCGCGTAAACAGCCGCGATTTAAATACCTTCAGGCCATTTGACGGGCTCACCACATCGGGCAGCATCACGCGTGGAATAACTGTGGGCAACAACCAAAATGCCGTGGTAAATTCAAACTTAGATCTTCAAATCACCGGTAAATTATCAGAAAAAGTAAGCCTTCGTGCCTCTATACAAGACAGTAATATTCCCTTACAGGAGGGGGGCTATTCCCAAAGGCTTGACGAGTTTGACCAGGTATTCATAGAACTTTTCAGCGATGACTGGAATATCCGCGCAGGGGACCTTTTCCTTGAAAACAGACAGTCGCGTTTCCTCAATTTCAGCAAAAAAGTACAAGGGCTGGCAGCTTCAGTGGCATTCGGGAAGGAGTCTAAAACCACCATATCTGCGGCAGCTGCGCTGGTAAGAGGACAATATGCCAGGAGCAGTTTCATTGGCCAGGAAGGGAATCAGGGCCCATACAAGCTGCGCGGGCCTAATAATGAGTTATATGTGTTAGTGATTTCGGGGTCAGAGCGGGTGTTTGTTAACGGGATACTGTTGGAACGCGGTGAAAACAACGACTATATCATTGATTATAATGCCGGCGAAATCATCTTCACAACGCTGTTTCCTATCACGTCTGAAATGCGTATTAATGTGGAATACCAGTACAGCGAGCGTAGCTATACGCGTTTTGTTACCTATGGCGGCGTAACGCACGAAGCAAAAACATGGAGCCTTGGCGGATATGTATATAGCGAAAATGACGTAAAGAACCAGCCGTTGCAACAAAGCCTTTCACCGGAACAGATAGCCGTCTTGCAGGCTGCGGGCGATGATATTACCCAAATGACAGCGCCATCAGCTTATCTTGACAGCTATTCTGAAAATAAGATTTTGTATCGCCGCGTATCTCAGGGAGCTGGCTACATTTTCATCTATAGCAATGACCCTAATGATGAATTATACAATGTGCGCTTCTCACTGGTTGGCCAGGGCAACGGGAATTATATACTTGCAAGTACTGCCGCTATCGGGCGAATTTACCAATATGTTGCGCCGGTTAACGGTATCCCGCAGGGAAATTATGAGCCTGTAATACGGCTTACCCCTCCGTCTAAGATTCAAATAGCTACCGTATTGGGTAAGCTCAGCCCTAATGAAAAAACGTATATAGACTTTGAAGGCGGAATCAGCAATAACGACCTTAACCTCTACTCATCGCTTAATGACAGCGACAATGAGGGCCTTGCAGGAAAAATCAACGCCCGCCAGCGCTTATTTACTACCGATAAATGGAATATTGACGCCTTTGCCAACTACCAGTTCATACAAAAGGAATTTCGCACTATTGAACGCCTCTTCAACATTGAATTCGACCGTGACTGGAATCTTAACGGTGTGGTACAGGGCAACGGCAACCAGAGCTACCTCGTATCAGGGGCAACATTTAAACGATTGGGCAGCGGACAGGTAGATTATCGCTTAGAGAAGCTGGACTTCAGCAATGCATTTACGGGGACGAGGCATGTAATTGACGGCAGGATGGCTTTCAACAAATTGCTCGTGCAGAACCGCGGCAGTTGGCTGAAGAGTGACAGTGATTATGCCGCATCAGAATTTATACGAAATGAAGCCATAGCCAAACAACACTTCGGGAAGAACTGGGCAGGTGCAACATTACGGCTTGAAGATAACCGTGAGCGCCTGAAAGAAACAGGCCAATTTTCAGCACTCAGCCAAAGGTTTACAGAGTTTGGCGCTTTTGTGGGGCGTGGTGACAGCACAAAAGTTTATGCCGAGCTGGGCTACCTGCAGCGTGCAAACGATAGCGTCGTGAACGGATTGCTTCAAAAAGTGAATACTTCTAACTCTTATTACCTTAAATCACGACTGCTGCAAACGGATAAAAGCGATCTGACTGTCTTTATCAATTACAGAAGGTTAAAGTTTGAAGACCCTGCGCTGAAAGATGAGCCATCACTCAACTCGCGCGTTTTGTACAACGACAGGTATTGGGACCAGCTGGTGCAGGTGAGTACGGCCTACGAAACCACATCAGGCACGCTGCCGCAGCAGGAATTTACCTATCTCGAAGTAGAGCCCGGGCAGGGTGTTTACACCTGGAATGATTATAACGGCAACGGCATACAGGAACTGCAGGAGTTTGAAGTAGCGCCATTCCCCGATCAGGCGAAATATGTACGCGTATTCCTGCCCAACCAGATTTTCATCCGCACGCACCAAAACAGGTTTTCACAGTCGGTTACCCTAAACGCCAACCAATGGCAGAACGAGAAAGGCTTTAAAAAGTTCCTCTCGTACTTTTACAATCAGGCATCTCTCCTCATCGACAGGAAGATTGAGCGTACAGGAGATAATTTTGATTTGAGTCCGTTTACAGGAAAAGAAGACAACCTGCTGGGCCTTACATCAAGCATACGCAACAGCCTGTTTTACAACCGCGGCAAGCAGGACCATTCAGTCATCTACACCTATATCAATAACCGCGGCCGCAGCCTGCTCAACTTCGGTAACCAGGAAAACGCCAACAGCTCTCACCAACTGCAATACACACACCTGGTGCAAAAAACATGGCTGTTTAATGCGTTGCTGCAAACTATAGATACAGAAGCTTATACAAGGCTCAACCAAAACCCGAATGAAGACCAGAGCCTTTCACGGAATTATGAGGTTGAAGGTTATATGGCAGGGCCAAAGGTGTCATACATCTTCTCGCGCAATGCCAGTTGGGACTTGTTTTATGAATACCGCAGTAAAGAAAACATGATTACCGGGCGCGAGCAGTTGTCGCAGCAAAGGCTGGGGACATCATTCAGCTATGCTTCAGAGAAGTCGTTTACCGCGAATGGTGAATTTTCTTTTTACAAGAATGACTTTACCGGTAATGCGCTCTCCCCTGCCGCATACCAGATGCTTGAGGGCCTCCTGCCGGGGCAAAACCTTACCTGGCGCCTGCTGCTGCAAAAGAACCTTACGCAATACCTTGACGTAAACGTAAACTACCAGGGGCGCAAAAGCGAAACCAGCAAGGCAATACATACCGGCAGCGTACAGTTGCGGGCCTATTTTTAGATTAAACATAAAACCCTATATTTGAGGCTAAACATTTTTAATTATGAAACTTTACAATATCATAAAAATAGCTGTCCCTGCATTGATGCTGGCGCTTACGGCAGCATCATGCAAAGAAGAAGCCAACGCCGCCGATAAGATTAAAGACGGCGCCGTTGCAACATCGGCCAACACTCCTGAAGAAGATGAGCAGGCAAAGCAAGTTGCCGCTGCTAACCAGGCTGCTGCCCCTGATGTTACAACAGCAAATGGCCAGCAGGTAATACAAGAGTTTAATGTACCCGCCCCTGCCCCTACCGCACCGGGCATGAACCCTCCGCATGGGCAGCCGGGACACCGCTGTGATATTGCCGTTGGCGCTCCGTTGAGCTCAGCGCCTGCCAAGCCAAAAGCAACACCACAAGCCTCTGCACAAATACAGCCTGCAGAATTCGCTCCACCGGCTGTGAAAGATGCCGCTGCTACGGCAAGTGTTGAAACGCCACCGGGTATGAACCCACCACACGGCCAGCCGGGCCACGTATGCTCTGTTGCTGTAGGTGCGCCACTGCCAAAATAATATCAGGCGATTTAGCGTTGTACCTCAAAATGCTGACATTATGAGACTGTACCTGCTATTCTCTATACTGGTCCTTTCGGTTGTTTGTCATTCGCAGGAGCGCAAATATTTCACCAGGTTTAAGCCTAGTGAATATGTGTATGGCATACAAACTTTTGGCTGCGGGTGGGGCAAACCTACTGACAGCCTTAAAATCGAGCTCAATATCCTACAGACGAAAGTTGTAAATGGAATGGAATGCACATCATTTGAGCTGAAACATAAAGGAGACAAAGCAGTATTTTGGATTGGCATTAAAGACAGCATGATGTATACCTTTGAAAGAAACAAGCTGAAAAAGCCTGTGAAGATGTTTAATTTTAAACACGATATAGGCGAACTAAAAAGCATTCCTTTTTTTCCCTTTGCAAAAGAGAATGAAGTGGCTGAGTCCTTTACAATTGAAGGAGATAAGTTTTTCAGAATTTATGACTCTAGGTTCAAGGGGCTAATGTTGGGAGGGCTGAAGTTTTACTTCTTCTACATTTCTCTTAAACGCGGCTTATTCTTTGAAGTGACAAGTCCTGATCATGAATTGACATATTCTAACCTCGACGAGATATGACGAGAGGCCTTATCCATAACTTCAAAGCTACTATATACAAAACTGGAATTAATGCCGCGGTTGATGTGCCGGTGGATGTTACACAAGGCATGGTAGCAGACAAAGGTTATATCCGGATAAAAGGTACAATCAATAATTTTGCTTTTACGCAAACGCTGGTGCCGGTGAAAAATGCACCCTACCGGTTGTTTGTAAATATACCTATGCTGAAGGGCAGCAATGCCGAAATTGGACATATCGCTGAATTTGCCATTGAACAGGATTTTACAAAAAAGAAGACTACTACCCAATGGTGCCGCAGCTTGAAAAGCAGCTGAAAGCAGAAAAACTTACCGATGCTTTTGAAGCGCTTACGCCAGCGCGGAAAAAGGACATTCTGAAATATCTTGGCTACATTAAAACTGAAGCCACGTTGAAAAAGAATATTGACAAAGTGATCACGCAGTTATTGCAAAAGAAAACTGACGTCAGGGTACCGTGATGCCTTAAGCCGGCGCAACTATTTCTTCTTCTACAGTTTTCGCCTCGTCAGGAAATATGAATTCGTTTTCAGAAAAATCTAGAATTTCAGCAACGGGTACATATTTTTTAATTTCATCAATTCCCTTCTTCAGGAGGAGCTCGGTTGTATATTTACGGCTGGTAGCAAGCACAAGTCCTTCTTTAGAAATCCGAAAGAAAAACTTACCTGATGAAGCAGTGTTTCTGGTAAAGGCAAACTGTTCCAGATTTTCCTTCATCCCGGCAATCATGCGTTCGCAGTCGCTTTTTTGGCTGCAGCTAATGCTTGTAAATATGGTTTTTCCTTTCCGCGATGCAAAAATAAATTTGTATTCACCATTGTAACGTTTACTTATTACAAACGTACCCATAGACCTGTTGCTATTATTAATTGATTTCGTGATTTCAAATCTAATTAAAATAGCAATGTAAGCAGCGATGGATGTTTTACGTTATGAACAATTATTTAAAACGCTGCAAAAAACTATTCTGCTGTCTGTACCGGATTGGCAATAGCCTTTATCATAGTGTCTTCTTTCAGTATTAACTGGTAGTAGGTGTTCTCATTCACTACCTGCCTTACAAACTCTGCCGCGAGAAAACGCTTTATTTTATCTTTATGTTTTTCAAGCTTAAACATAAGGCCGTTTTTACTGAGGTATCGCCCAAAAGCCTTAAAGTATTCATCGGTTCCGGTAACTTTTTCCGTAAGCTGCTGCGCATTCATTTTCTGGAAACCGGCCCTGTCTTTATCCAGCTGCTCAAATACAAAGTAGCTTACAAATCCGCTTTGCATTACGAGATTGATAGCCTCATCGCCATGCTTGCTTTCTATAGGCACGAACTTGTCAGGAATGATGCCTCCGCCGCCATACACAACGCGACCTTTTACAGTTTTAAACTTAAGTGTGTCTGCTATCTTAATACTGTCAGCAGCGTATAGTTCACCGCTTTCATATCGTTTTTCAAATTCGTTGAAGTACTCTTCACCGCCTTTGTCATAGCTACGCTGTATGCTCCTGCCCGATGGAGTATAATACCTGGCCACTGTAAGCCGTACGGCACTGCCATCACCCATAGGCATTTCTCGCTGCACCAATCCTTTACCAAAAGACCGCCTGCCAACTATTGTACCCCGGTCATTATCCTGTATTGCCCCGGCGAGAATTTCGCTGGCGCTGGCGCTGTTTTCGTTTATCAGGATAAAAAGCTTACCGTCTTCAAACATTCCGCCCGAAGTTGCGTAGGTTTTATCTTCCCTGTTTTTCTTGTTTTTGGTTTTTACGATGAGCTGCTTGTCTTTCAGCAATTCATCAGCAATCTCGACAGCCATTTCAAGATAGCCGCCGCCATTATCCCGCACATCGATGATTAAGGTTTTCAGGCCTTGCTGTTTAAGTGAAGCCAGGCCTTTCTTAAATTCATCATACGTAGTTTCTGCAAAGCGGTTTATTTTAATATAGCCGGTTCCGCCTCCAATCATAACTGCTGCATCAACACTTTTAATTGGCACCACATCTCTTGTTAATGTAGTGTTAAATACTTTCCCCGTGCTTTTTCGGAATACAGTAATTGGCAGCTTGCTTCCTTCAGGCCCTTTCAGTTTTGCGAAAAGCGAATCATTCGGTAATTTCCGGCCAAAAAGTTTAGTATTTTCGGCTTTCAAAATTCTGTCGCCCGGTTTTATACCTGCTTTATCACTTGGGCCGCCGGGAATAGGCTTTATCACAGCCACCGTATCATTATACATGTAGAAATTAACGCCAATCCCTACAAAGTCGCCCTTCATGCTTTGCGCCACTTCTTCCATCTCATCTTTAGCGATGTATACAGAATGCGGGTCGAGTTTCTCAAGGATGCTGTTTACCGTAAGGTCTACTATTGAGTCGGCATCCACATCGTCAACATACTCACTTTCAATAAAATCTACAAGTTTGTTGAGTTTGCTTTTACCTGAAGTTGATATCATTCCGCGCTGGGGCGCCGGAAAATTGAGGAAACTGCCAAGCGCCACTCCTATCGCCAGGGCGATGCAGATGAGCAGGGGCAGGTATGTTTTTTTAAGGTTCATTCGTAAAATTAATGGCACTGTCAGGAATACAATCGACAGCCACACCGGCTTTTTTCAGGAAGTCAATACCCGACATGTCTTTGTAACCCTGTTGGTACACAACGCGTTTTATGCCGCTTTGGTGTATCAGCTTACTGCAGTCTTTACATGGTGACATCGTAATGTACAGTGTTGCTCCTTCGCATGATTGCGTTGACCGGGCAACTTTAAGTATAGCATTAGCTTCAGCATGAAGCACATACCATAAAGTAAGGCCGTCAGGGTCTTCGCATGTATTCTCAAAACCCGACGGAGTGCCGTTATACCCGTCAGATATTATCATCCTGTCTTTTACAATAATTGCGCCAACTTTTTTGCGCTGGCAATAAGAAAGCTGGCCCCATTCTGCGGCTATTCGCAGGTAAGCGGTATCATACCGGTTTTGTTTATGTTCTTCCATGATGAATGCAAAGATAGGCTATTGCCAGATTTCACTGCCAATGATCATCGGGATAATGATGCCGGCTATAAATGAAGATGTTACCAATACCCAGTCCCGCTGCGACACACGGAAGAAGTTCTGTACTATCCATGAAAGTATCAGCACAACGAGTACTACAATTATCTGCGCGGCTTCAATGCCCAGGGCAAACTCAAGCAATGGCAGCAATTTGTCATTGGTATTGGCGTCAAGCACTATTTTAAAGTAATTGGAAAAGCCCAGGCCGTGGATAATCCCAAAGAAAAGCGTACCGAAAGCCGCAACATTTATATTATCTTTCTTTGCGCCTTTGTTGGGACGGAAGAAGTTGTAAACTGCTGCTGCTAAGATTGTTATTGGTATAAGGAATTCTATAATTTCTGACTGGATGGTGATGACACCGTAAACCGACATTATGAGCGACATTGTATGCCCTATGGTAAATAATGTAAGAAGTACCAGCAGCGTGCGCCAGTGTTTAAAGGTGTAGGGCACCGTAAGCGCCATAAGGAACAAAACATGGTCATAGCCCTTAATATCCAGTACATGGGTAAGGCCTATGTTAAAATACAACCAAAAATCACTCATGGCGGCTGCTTTTTTATATGAGCCGTAAACTTACATTTTTTTATTTAATTCTCATATCGGTTGATGTTTCCATAAGGTAAATTGTACTAAAAAATCGGCAAAATATTATCGTATGCCGAAAGTTACATTTATATTTGTGATGAATTTTTAACATAAACGACATGTCGATTTCAGATTTATTTGACAGCGGATTTAAAGACAGGAATAAAGGCCACTTTTCAGCAATTGTAAGGGTTGCCATGGAGAACGGCCACCTTAGTACAGAAGAAAGGCACTTTCTTGACAAGCTTGCAAAAGAGCTTGAAATTTCTCAGGAAGAATATACGGAAATTCTGGAAAACCCTTTCAGATACCCAATCAACCCGCCACATCTTTACGTGCAAAGGCTTGAGCGCCTTTATGACCTGAGCCGGATGGTATATGCCGATCACGTACTGGGCCCAAAACAAAAAGAGATACTTACACGTTTTGCACTTGCACTTGGCTTCACGCCGGGCAATGTAAGCTATATTGTAGACAAAGCATTATCACTGCTGGTAATGGGAGTTGACAGCGACACTTTTGTATACGAAATGCAGCATATGAATAAGTAGTGCTTAGCCAAAAGGCAGAAGCCACAAGTAATAAAAAATCCCCGACAGTTGTTGGGGATTTCTTATTACGACGAATTTCACGAATGGCACTAATTAATCAAAATTGGTGTAATTAGTGGATGAAACTATTTGAGTGAAGCTAACTTTCAAACCTTACAACTTTAAACTTTAAACCTGAGCTTTGCTCATAAACTCCTCCGCCTTTTCTACCATATTGTAGCTTCCGCAGAAGAACGGTACGCGCTGGTGAAGCTCAGTCGGCTGTATTTCCATAATTCGTTGGAATCCATCTGATGCCTTACCGCCTGCCTGCTCTGCAATAAAAGCCATCGGGTTGCACTCATATAACAGCCTTAGCTTGCCTTTAGGCGCCTTACTACTGGTTGGGTATATATAGATACCGCCCTTTATCATATTTCGGTGAATATCGCTTACCAGGCTGCCTATGTAACGTGAGGTATACGGCCTGTTTTCTTCTTCACGCTGGCAGTACTTGATGTAGTCTTTTACACCTTGCGGAAAATGCACGTAATTGCCTTCATTTATCGAATAAATGTTTCCATCTTTCGGGAACTGAAGGTTCGGGTGGGAGAGGTAGAACGTGCCTATGGCGGGGTTCAGCGTAAAGCCATTCACGCCATTGCCTGTAGTATATACGAGCATCGTAGACGTGCCATATATAACATAACCTGCCGCAACCTGGTTTACACCCGGCTGAAGGAAATCCTCAGTAGTTACAGGTGTGCCAACAGGTGTTACCCTCCTGAATACCGAAAATATAGTACCTACGCTTACATTTACATCAATGTTTGAAGAGCCGTCAAGCGGGTCGATGAGTACGACATATTTATTGTTATGGCAGCCATCCTGGCCCTGGACCGTGATGAAATCGTCACTTTCTTCAGAGGCAATACCACACACAATCTCACGATTTATCAGCGTCTGCATAAAAATTTCATTGGCATATACATCCAGTTTTTGCTGGTCTTCACCCTGAATATTCTGCTCGCCGTATGCCCCGATTATGTCTACCAGCCCTGCCTTATTAACCTTGTAATTTACTACTTTGGCAGCCAGCCTGATTGAGTTGATAAGCCTCGAAAGCTCACCCGAAGAGTATTTAAAATCTTCCTGTTTTTCAATGATGAACTCGCCAAGGGTCTTGTTTCTTTCTTCCATTACGAAAACGATATAGTTGTGTTGAGGGCACAAATATCGAAATTTTTGTGATACCATAAGTTAATTTTATGTGATACCTCATTTGCTTGTATTTTTGCAGGGAAAATCTGAATCTATGATCATCCGGAAAGGTGTTAAAACCGACATGCCGGCGGTACTGGCATTAATAAAAGAACTTGCCGCATTTGAAAAAGAGCCTGAAGCAGTAGTGGTGACGGTTGACGAACTGCTTCGCGACGGGTTTGGCGATAACCCTTTATTCCATACATTTGTTGCTGAGCGTAATGGTGAAGTGATTGGTATGGCGCTGTTTTACTACCGCTACTCTACCTGGAAAGGTAAAACAATCCATCTGGAAGACCTGATTGTGAAAGAACAATTTCGCGGAACGGGAGCAGGCAGCGCACTATATCGGGAAGTGATAAAGTTTGCTTCAGAGCAGAAAGTACGGCGGGTAGAATGGGTGGTGCTTGACTGGAATACCCCGGCAATACGATTCTACGAGAAGTCGGGCGCTACGATACTAAATGACTGGCGTACTGTACAGATGGACGAAAAAGGAATGACACAATTTACGATAGACCTATAAAAATGAAGGTATTTAAGTTTGGCGGGGCATCAGTAAAAGATGCCGACGGTATTAAAAATGTATTTGACGTACTGCAAAAGGTGGGGCATGATGATGTGCTGCTGGTGATATCAGCTATGGGCAAAACCACCAATGCTCTTGAGGTAGTGATTAAAAGCTATTTTGATAAAGGCGCTGATTTGCAGGCATCTGTTCAGGAAGTAAAAAAATACCACAACCAGATTTTAATGGATCTTTTTGAAGAAGAAGACCATGATGTGTTTGCTGCTGTAAATAAGCTGTTTGCCGACCTGGAGCAATTCCTGAAACAGAACAAATCACCAAACTATAACTTTGTGTATGACCAGATTGTGAGTTTCGGGGAAATCATTTCGACTACCATAGTTAGCCATTACTTTAACTATCGTGGGCTCAAAAATCAGTGGATTGACGTGCGCGAACTCATCAAAACTGATAACAACTACCGTGATGCAGGCGTGAACTGGGATGTGACGCAGAAGAACATCAGCAAAGGCGTGAAGAAGAAAAACCTGAACATCACGCAGGGTTTCCTCGGGTCTGATGAGAACGGGTTTACCACAACACTTGGCCGCGAAGGGTCTGACTATACTGCTGCCATCTTCGCGTATTGCCTTAATGCAGAAAGCGTTACCATATGGAAAGACGTACCGGGTGTGCTCAATGCTGACCCTCGCTATTTCGAAAATGCAATTTTACTCAACCAGATATCGTATCGCGAAGCCATTGAGCTTGCATTTTACGGCGCAACGGTCATCCACCCGAAAACACTGCAGCCATTGCAACGAAAGGAGATTCCGCTTTACGTGAAGTCCTTCATCAACCCGCTGCTGCCGGGCACAAGTGTAAGCAAAGGCGCTGATTTAGAGCCGCAATCATCATGCTACATTGTAAAAAAAGGGCAGTTGCTCATCTCGCTTTCATCGCTTGATTTTTCATTCATCATGGAAGAAAATATCAGTGAGATATTTGCCTTGCTGCACAAATACAAGATGAAAGTGAGCCTGATACAAAATTCGGCCATCAGCTTTTCGGTGTGCGTAGATGATAAGTTTGGCAACTTCAGCGAACTTAAAAGCATCCTTGCCAAGAAATTTAAAGTGACCTATAATGAAAATGTTTCATTGTACACTATCCGCCATTTTACTGAAAAGTCAGCAAATGCGGTAGCGCAGGGAAAAGAGGTGCTGGTGCGCCAGGTAAGCCGTGAAACAATGCAGATTGTTACGAAGGAAACAGAAGCATAAGACATGGAAAATATCTTCACTGACGATTATTTCATGAAAAAGGCTCTGGACGAAGCGCATGCGGCTTTTGAAAAAGGCGAAGTTCCCGTGGGCGCAATCGTCGTGGCAGGCGACAAGATAATAGCCCGGACACACAACCTTACCGAACTCCTCAATGACGTTACTGCGCATGCCGAAATGCAGGCGATAACCTCAGCGGCTAACTTTCTCGGTGGGAAATATTTGACGGGATGTACATTATACATCACGCTGGAACCCTGCCAGATGTGTGCCGGGGCGCTGTACTGGAGCCAGATAACCAAAGTGGTTTACGGCACAGCCGACAATCATCGGGGCTACCGGGTTATGGGCGGCAAACTCCATCCTAAAACGGTTGTGGTAAGCGGCATCATGGCGGAAGAATGTGGTAATCTGGTGAAAGATTTCTTTAAGCAGAAGCGGAAATAGGCGTTATTCTTTTTGATAAAATCTACCATACAGGTTTAACACAATTTAACAGGAACCTTACAAGAATAACAATTTGCTTGAATTTACTTTCCCTTGCGTTCAAGATGAAGGAAAGCATTAACGTTTTTTTATGTTAAGGAAATAATCGATAAACGGTCGATTTTTGAAAGCGTTTTGTAACGATGCTTACAAACAACGGTTGTAATTTTGCAGAGTGGATTTGGGTATTAGGTTTTAGGTTTTAAGGTTGCGCCAGGTTTGAAATTTGTGATTTAATTATTGGAATTTTTGAAGATAAGTTTTGAAAGACGTTCTTGAAATTCTGGTTTAAAAAAAAATGAACAGGGATTTAACTGATTTAACAATCACCACAGATTTTGCAACGCGGATAATGCGAATACAGAGTATCTTGTGTTTTCAAATAGAATGAGGTTAGTTCACACAACGCTTTAACTTACACGTTTCGGACAGTGTAACTCTGACTGAAAACTAAAACTGAGACTGCGACTAACTTGTGGCTTATGCCTTATGGCTAATAACTATGAGCGCCTGTCAATAAAATTAACCGGTTTACGGCTCATGGGCGGGAACATGGTTTTGCCAAGTTCCTCGGGAGTGGTGAAGATAATCTTTGGAGTTACCCGGAGTTTTGCGCGGAAATGGTCTTTCACCTGCAGCATCAGTTCTTCGCTGGGGGTTTTGGTGGCGGCTTTGATGAGAATTTCGTCAGTACCCAAATCGTTAACTGATATTTCAATAATATGCCCTTCAATCTCACTAAAGGCATTTAGTAGATCGTTCATGGCCGGAGGGTACAGCGTGGTGCCTTTGTATTTTATCATTTGCTGCGTACGGCCTATAACCGGGCCTACGCGCATCGTGGTACGCCCGCACTGGCATGGCTCGTAGTGCAGCTGCACGATGTCGCCCGTCTTGAAACGCACTAGTGGCATCCCTTCAACGCCCAGGGTAGTTACTGTAAGTTCGCCGGTACCGCCATTTGATACAGGATTGTTTTTCTCGTCAAGCACTTCAGCAATGATAAGTTCGGGGTGGTGATGCCCGCCGCACTGGTATTCACATTCCGCAAAGGCAGTGCTCATTTCGGTAGAGGCATAGGTTGAGAAAAGCTTTATGTCCCACTTCTCCGTAATCTTCTGCGAAAGCATATTCATAGAAAAATCCTGGTTGCGCAATGGCTCGCCAATACATACCGCACCGCGTATGCCCGATGCATTATAGTCAATGCCATGCGCTTCGGCATACTCTATCAGCTTTAGCAGGAAAGACGGTACCGTGATTAAGTAGGCCGGTTTGTATTTGAGTATAGAATCCCATTGCAGTTCAGGTATGCCGGCACCTACGCGAATCACGCCAGCACCCATTTTGCGGAGACCGAGGAAGTAGGCAAGGCCTGCCATAAAACGGCGATCGATAGTTGTCATCAGCTGAACAACGTCTCCTTCCTGCACGCCTGAGCAGATGAAAGAAATGGCTTCGTTATATGCCAGGCGGTCAAGGTCTTTATCAGTAAGCCCAAACGTTACAGGCTTGCCCGATGTACCCGAAGTGGTAGTATAGTCAACAATTTTTGTTCGTGGAACACAAAGGAAATCATCATTGAATTCCTGCAAATGCTCTTTGGTAGTGACAGGAAGCTGCTGTAAATCTTCCAGCTTTTTTATGGATGCAACATCAATCCCTTCACGGTTAAAAAGCACTTTATAGTAGGGCGAATTTTCAGCAACATATTCTAAAGCCTCACGCAGGCGTACCTCCTGGTGTATTTTTATCTCGTGCAGCGGCGCTTTCTCTATGGAGGGGATGTTCATGCTATTCTGTTTTCCTGTTAAGTTTTCTCAGGTATCCTTCAATGTTTTCACGGGCCGGCAAGGTAGTGATTTCTTTGATTAAGGCTGTCGAGAATTGCTGACGTGCGGCAGCCAGATAGCCTTTTTTGTAAAAGTACAAACCCGCGCTGTAGTACACTTTCCAATGCTCTGGGTTCAGACTCTGATAGGTTTCGATAAACCCGGAAGGAAGCTTTTCATCATTTGCAACTGCCTTATCAATTACCCTGTCAAGCTTTCTGAATTCCTCGTAATTTTTGAATTCTTCTGAATATTTAAATTCATCTTCAGGAAGCAGCATCAACGGCTCCTGCAACGACTTTACAGCCGGTTTTTGCCTTCGGGAAGAAAATATTTCGTCCAGATCATATCCTGTAAATTCGCCAAGGTTGTATGGATTTGACGAAACCCATACTTGTTTTTGCTCCGGTTTAAAGATTACAGTATGGTGTGCCAGCAGCTGGTTAATGGCCTTTTCGTTTCCGTATCCTATAACCAGGTCGCTAAGACCCTCACGGTTGCGCATTATTTCAGCCGCTTCTTCAGGGCCAACTTTATTGTTCTCCTCCAACAGTTCTTCCATTCTTTCATAACGATATTCCGAATGGCTGTCGCGAATGGTTTCCGTATTGTTTTTGTCGTCTTTGTAGGTGTCGCTCTGAAAATGGTTGCTGCATATAAGTTGCGTTGAATTCACTACATCATACACCCCGAACTTTTCAGGCGATACCTCAATCAGTACCGCCCTTTTATCATTTGCGCTGCCCACCATGATGCTTTCTGATACAAATACTTCACGTTTTTTTGCAATGGCAATGGCTTCGTCAATATTCTTTGCGTATTGCAGTATCTCCCGGCTGAGCAATGATATAGGCGTTTTTGCAATCAGCGGTACATCGCTTTTCCCGGCATTAATGGTTACGGTTAGGCCTTCATAATTCATCCCTGATAGATTGCCGATGAAACCACCCCATACAACTGACATGTACGGATAGCCCTTATCGGGCTTTACAAAAGCAATGACTTTATCTTCGGCAAATTCATCACCGGCATAGAAGTCAAGGTTGCGCGCCAGCAGTAATGAACCATCTTCGGTTTTGTTTCCCCATGCCGCGAATGATGTGCATCCTACAAGGGCAAGGTCGTTAAGGGCATGGCCAATATCATGTGCGGCATGCAGATACAGGGCGCGAAGATAGGGCGGGGCAACATTATCAAAGTCGTCCGGCATATACTGTGAGAGTCCATAAATCTCAGTCTTGTATTCTTCGGGTACATGCAGGTACAGCTTACGATTGTACCACTTTAAAAACTGCCGTAGCAGCGACTGCTTAAATTTTGACGGCACCAGCTCCTGCACCTTTCCAAGGAAAGCATGTTCCTGTTTTTGCATGAGGCTTTGCGTAAGTGCGCCGTTCACCAGCCCTCGCTGCAATGGGTCACCCTCAATATAAAGTTCCCACTGGCCTTGTTCATTTTTCGTGAGGGAATTCCTTCCTGAAATAAAAGTACTGTCGTTTACCTTCTCCACAACAGGCACAGTGGCATTATAACCTTCAGTAACCGGCTTGTGATGGATAGATTTATATGTGCCGCATGAGGCCAGCTGCATTGCAGTAAAAACCAGCAGCAGTATGTAAATCCGTTTAAGCATTCCGGTTCAGTTCGGCATTTATCTTGTTCACCAGGTATTCTTTTCCCAAAATATCAGCACAGGTTACCACCGCTCCAATGGTTACGCCCAATACGCCGTGCATGTTGATGCTCTGCCCCGTAAAGTACAAATTCGGTACTTTAGCCTTTGTGGGGATGAAGGTTTTCATAGGGTTATTGCTGTCTTTCACGTAGCCGTAAAGGTTGCCGTTATGCCCCCCGATGTAATCACGGTATGACAATGGCGTTGACGTGTGTACCGATTTTATGCAGTCGCGTATGCCGGGAAATTTCTTCTCCACCTCTTTAAGGAACTGCTCGGTCTTTTCAGCCTTAAATTTTTCGTAAGCCTCCCCCTGTCTTCTTTTTCGGCAGTAGTGTTTTTGGTATGCGCCCATTGCCTTACCTCTTCAAAATCCATAAAGGTGATGAGCGTCATGCTCTCGGCCCATTCACCCTGCTTGCCTGCTACGTTCATGCTTACCATATACCCTTCAGGCCAACTTTCCTTAGTGCATTCCATGGTTTTCCATACGCGGCTGCTATCTTTAAAATGATAGTAATTGTGGTTCATATACGGGAAGGTGCCGGGCTTAAACACAAGGTACAGGCTGAATGCCGAACCCACTACTTCCAAATCCTGTACACGGTTGTAAAATGCCTTGCGGAATTTATCTGAGCCAATCATCTTCAGGGTAGTCTTCAGCTCTATGTTTGATATAAACATATCGGCAAAGAACTCATCGCCGTCTTTTGTTTTAGCCGAAACAAGTGTCTCGCCATCAAACCCGAAGCCCGTCACTTCTTTGTATTTATAGGTTTCGCCGCCATGTTTTTTCAGCTGTTTTATAAGCTGTTTGGTTATCTGGCTGCCGCCGTTTACACAGCGCCAGGAGCTTTGCATGTATGAGTTGACAGATAGCGCATGTACATACAGCGGCGACTTATCTTCTATCCCCGCATACAGGAAATTAGAGCCTGCCAGCACAGCACGCAATTTTTCATTCTGCGTGATGCTATCAATATATTCTTTCGCGTTGATTGAAAGCAGCGAGCTGTCATAGCCGTCGCCCATGTTATCAAGGTTATACAGGGGGAAAGAGTTGCAGGTCTTTATCAGCATATCACAATACGCCTTCAGGTTTTCTTCTTCTTCGGGGAAGTATTTTACCAGCTGCCTGACGAAGTTCTCATACCCCTGCGCATGCGGATACGCTACCGGGTCATCATCAAATGAAATGATGTCATAGGCATCCTCATCCATCTTTTTGAGGTTAAGGTCGTCCATGATCCCGATGTACTTAAAGTAGCTGTTAAGGTTCTGGCCCTCGGCAAGCCCGCCTATATAGTGTATGCCCGTGTCAAAAATAGTTTTGTCACGCACGAAGGTCTGCAGGTTGCCGCCAAACTGGTTGTTCTTCTCCAGCACGCACACCTTGTAACCTTCTTTGGCAAGTATGATTGACGACACCAGACCGCCAAGGCCGCTGCCAATGATTACAACATCATATTTCTTTTTCTCTGTCATGCTCTTTTCAATATCCTGAAGCCTTCCTCTTCATATTCCGCCATAAATTCTTCAAATATCATGTTTTTTGCCATTGCTTCACCGGCAATTACTATGCGCTCTGTATTTTCAATAACAGTTGCAGGTACATTGGCTGCTGCATCAGTAATTAAAACAATGTCAAAGCTACCTTCCGGCGCGGGCATGTTTGTATATGCAATATCGCGTTTTCTTTTGATATAACTGGTTCGGGCTACATCGCGTTTGTCTTCATCGGCTATATAGCTGACGATTTTTCGCTGTGGTTCCTGCAATGCCAGCAGTACATCAAGTTCTCCATAATCAGCCGCAAAATGTAATATAGTTGCTTTTGAGCCGATATAGCCGTTCAGCTTGTTGAAGATGTTTTTGCTTTTATAAAAATTCTGCTTTACAGCCTTTACAATTTCAGGTTCTTTGTAAACAAAGCTGTTCATGATTATCCGCCTGAAATAATCCGGCCCCTCACCTGCTTTACGTATTGCGGCAAACTGCTCCCTGAACCATTTGGTTAGATTTCGGGTACGGGCGGCATAGTTTTCCCCAAGCGATTTATCATCAGCCGTAATTCTTGGGAGGATGTGTACATCAATGCTACCGTCTTCAATGATAAAATCGCCTTTTGGCAGCACTTCAGAATTTCCATGGATAATTATCGGCACAATGTCAAGCCCAAACTCTTCCGCAAGATAGAAAGCCCCTTTGTGGAAACGGTGTATCTGGTTGGTTGTTGAGCGTGTTCCTTCCGGGAAAATTACCAGCGAGTAGCCTTGCTTTACTTTTTTGCGAAGATGCTCTACCCCGCCCTCAAGCCCCTGCGATACAGGATAGAAGCCGGCCAGTTTTACGCCAATACCAAACACAGGCGAATTATACACCCAGTCGCTCACCAGGTAAATGATTTTGGGACTAAGCATACCCACGGCAAGAATATCAAGGAAGGAAGTGTGATTGGCAATGATAACAGCAGGCTTATCAAATGTTTCATTGTGCGGGTTTATGATGCGCTTGCTTGTAAACGGGTTGGTGTACAGTACCGACTTCATGAATTTCGACATCAGGTAGCGGAACACCTTCATCTTCCAATGCTTTTTAGCCGGGATAAGGTTGATGAACACCAGGCTGAATATAGACAGCAGGAATCCGCCCAAACCATAGTAAATGAACGAAAATATGGAATGCACCAGCGTGCGGAACTGGTAAGGCGACTTACCTTTTTTCACCCTGTGCGTAAGGAAAAAGCGGAACAGTATCGGGTAAAAGATAAATGTGATGACAAGCGCTGCAAACACTCCGATAAGCGATACCGATGATATGGACTTAAGGGCAGGGTGGCCGGCAAACACGAGAGCGCCTATTCCGAGAACTGTAGTAAGTACGGCAAGCAATATTGATGTCCGGTAGGTAGCCATCTCATTCCTGCCGTAAGTGTATTCCTTTTGAAGGGCACTGGTCATGAAAATGCTGAAGTCGACCCCGTGACCAAACACCAACGTGCACACAATAGTACTGAAGATGTTGAGCTCTATGCCGAACATGCCCATGATACCGGTGGTGACAATACCTGTTATAATTATCGGGATGCTGGCTATCATAACCAGCTCAACACGCCTGAAGAAGATGTACAGTATAAGCAGCAGCGCTACAAACGAATAGTTGATGAGCGTATTAAAATCATCTCTCAAACCACCCAGGAAAGTTTCGTTCATCTGCTGGCGGTCTATAACCACAAGTCCCTGTTTTTTCTGTAATTCATTTACGAGCGCATCACGCTGCTCCGGTGCAACTTTCACTACAGATGTTGCAGTGTAAAAACCATCTTTCTGCGAAATAAATTCGTTTAGATAGAGTGTTTTCACATTCAGGTAATCCTGAAGTGAAACAGGCATAAAATTTTTTTGAAGATGAGTAAAAAATGGCTGGTAGGCATCAGGTTTGAAACCCAGTTTCGTGCCTTCTTCCGCAAATAGCTGTACCGTATTTTCTTTTCGCCCTTGCCAGAAAGCATTCCACCGGGCTATTCTTTCCTGCTGTTCTTTTTCTGATAACACAATGTTCCCGACAGTGCTATAGCTTAATAGTTTTTTGCCGGCTTTATCTTTTTCAAGCGATTGTGCAAGCGCCGAATTTTTCTGCAAAACCTCATCAGGCGTATTACCGTAAGTGGCGAGGTATAGCGATTTTGAGGTAAGGCTGGTTGATGCCTCAAGGCTCTTTTCCGCATGCTTTATATCGTCAGGCACATAATTCAGCTGTGAGATATCGTTATTAAAAACAACTTTATTAAATGTAAAGAAACTGGCTGTGATGACGAAGATGCTAAGGATGATAAGCGGCCTGTTTTTGTGGAAAGAAAAGCCTGCCAGCTTGTCGAGTGCCGTATTATGATCTGCCTCAGCCGCAGATGCCGACGGTTTGTACAGGTGCGGAATGATAAGCAGCGAAAACACTGATGTTACCATTACGCTTACCGCCGCAAATATGCCCAGGTCTTTCAGCGCATCAGAGTTTACAAACAACAGGCAAAGGAAAGCTACGGCGGTTGTACTGCTGCTCATGATAAGCGGCATGGTAATGTCTTTATACAGCACCCTTATATCGCTGTTATGCTTGTAATGCGTAAGGATATGCAAGGCATAGTCTATAGTAACCCCGAGCAAAATAGACCCGATACTTAATGATATGGCCGAAATGGTGCCGCGTAAAAAATACAGCAATGCCACAGCAAACAGCGCCCCGAAAATCGTTGGAATGAGTATTATCAGCGGTATATAGAGCCTGCGGTAATAAATGATGAAGATGAGCATCAGCAGCCCGAGCGCAACTATGGTAGTAGTCTGTATGTCGCTTTTTATCTGTTTGGCATTGGCCACAGCAATGGGTATAGACCCAAAGTATTCTATGGTGGTTCTGCCCTTTGATGCCGTGTTCAGGTTATCTTTAATGCTGTTGAGCCTGTCAACAAAAGCGGTGTTTTCCTTGGTTTCGTTTCCGGCAAATTTAGGGTTGATGAACAATAATACCTTAGAGCTGTCTTTGGTCATTACAAAACCATCCTGCAAAAGGAAGTCGTCACCCATACCCAATTGGCGCAGTTTCTTCAAGCCGATAAGTGACATGCCCAGCGGGTCTTTCAATACAAAGTCTTTAGTAACAAGTCCTGACGGCGAGATAATACTCCGGTAATTGGCCTGTACAATAGCCGCAATACTGTCGCGATTTAGCTTTATTGAAAGCTTCTCATAATCTTTTTCATTAAGGAATAGCGGCAGATTATCATACACAAACCCGAAAGTCTCCTGTATGTTTTCGTCATCTACTTTGCCCTGCACACCTTTAATGTAATCATTGCACGACTGCAGGCTGTCAAGAAATATTGTTGCTGTCTGTGAAAGGTCTTCCAACTTACCGTCGCTCATGTCACGGTTGATAATAACCGTAATCTTATCAGAAAAATTTAGCTGGCGCAGTACTTTCGCGGCCTCGTCTGTACGCTCATTTTTAGGTATCAGGCGTGTAATGTCTTCCTCAAAACGTATCTGCATGGCAAAAAACCCGAACAGCGCAAGGAAAGCCAGTGCCATGCCAATAGCAATAAGCCTGTTCTTCGCAACAAAGAGGTGTATGGCAATAAAAAACTTATGCATTGCCGTGTTGTTTTGGTTTGTTGAATGCCGATAGCAGCGCATAGCCTGTAACACCTGCAACAGTTGCCGATATTGTTGCCAATATTACACTGCCTACTACATACTGCACAAAATTCTGCTTTATGCTTTCAACCGAAAAGTCGGTAATTGGGTGTGTGTTATTAACTACAAGGCCGCCAATATATAGTGATGCCAACACGATAAACGGAATTGCGGGGGGCAGGCTCACGTTTGAAAATGCGAACGCAATAAGCTTGTTGAGCCGTAATACATAAGCCAGGAAAAGTACGGTAACCGTTTGTAATCCCCAAAGAGGAACAATCCCGATAAACACCCCAAGCGCTATAGAAAATGCTTTTTTGTGGTTGCTGTCGCCACTTTCCAATACATTCTCTAAAAAGAATCGCTTAAGGCCTTTTTTTTTAAAGCCCCGTATAAAATCGCGGGGTTTTATGTACAGGATAGCGATAGTGGTAAGAATGGTATGGAGAATGCTGATTCGGGTAAAATCCTGAAATGGGCGGAAGTGCGATACCCGTTCATCAGGGTCATACAACACTTTTACAGGCACATTTTTTACCGGTACACCATTCCATGCGGTACGGGTAATTATCTCGATTTCGAACTCAAACTTATTGGTATAGAATTTTTTTGGCAGAAACTTTAACGGATACAGCCTGTAACCCGATTGCGTATCAGTAAGCTTAATGCCCGTCTCAACCCATACCCAGTAATTCGAAATCCGGTTACCGGTGCTGCTTTTCTTCGGTACCGACTCATGTGCCATATTCCTGCTGCCTATAAGTAATGCCGGGCCTTCAGCCTCCAGCATTTCTATAAAAACAGGGATGTCATCTGGATAGTGCTGCCCGTCACTATCGATAGTTATGGCATAATCATAGCCCATAGCAAGAGCGGTTTTAAAACCGGTTTGCAGGGCGATGCCTTTACCTTTATTTGTTTCGTGGTTTATAACTGTAATCTGCGGGTATTGCGCCAGTATTTGAGAGGTAGCATCAGTTGCGCCGTCATTTACCACAATAGCGTTAGCTGTATACCCAAGCACGCCGCTTACCACACGCTGCAGGGTTTTATCATTATTATACGTGGGTATAATAACGCAGCAGTTTAGGTCTTTTATTTTTGTATAATACTGTGGCGCAGTGTCCATTAAGTTACAGCCGTTTGTTAAGGTCTGCAAAGATACTTTTTAATTTTTTTCAGGCAAGTACGTTAACTTCCTTGTAAATTAAAACCCCGCTTTTTCTTCTTTGGTAAAAGATGCAGAGCCTGCCACAAAGTCTTTTGTAAACTTTTTGAGGGCTGTAGGCTGGCTATCATAGTTTTTGATGAGGAAGGCCTTATCTTCAGCAATGTTCTTCTTATAACCCGTAATCTTGGGTGCACCTTCCTGTATACTAAGCCTTATAAGCCTGGCTTCGTAATTTGTTTCATCTCTCGTAATAACGGCTTCAAGCAGTTTGGCACCTTTTTCAAAAAGCTTTTTTTAGTTACAATACCTTTTGCATATCTGGCCTGCAGCATGATTGCCGCTGCCTTGTAAGCCACCATGGTTGTCTCTTTGCTTGTATCCGGTACACCTTCCAGCATTGTATACAGCTCATCTGACGCGGTAGCCGACTCAGTAGCCGCAATGTATTTCTGGCGCACCTGTGCAATGTCTGCCACGGCAGCGCCAAAAATAAATGAAACGATGAACAGTATTGCTTTCATTTAGTTTTTACTGAAGTTACAGCTTAATTTCAACGCAACGGTATCGCCAAAGCATGTTGTATTCTTTACCGAAACCGTGTCACCCATATCTTTCACATCCAGCTCAATTTTTAATTCCGGAGTCTTTTCAGGATTTATCAGCGCCATAAACTTCACATTAGTGGCCTGTTTCATCATTAGCTTCTCACCAGTAATCTGCTGCGTAAGCTCTTTAATGATCTGCATCATACAAACTCCGGGAGTTACGGGATTGCCGGGGAAATGCCCTTTAAAGATATCGTGCTGGGCATTAAGCATCACCATAGCAATATGGTTACCGTTTTCACCTGCTGTAAGCTCCTGCACTTTGTAAAAATTGTTAAGTAACGACATAATTAGTTTGTAGTTCCGGTGATTTTGTCAAAAGTATAAGATAGCCCCAACTGAAACAAAAAGTTGGTATTATAATCGTCAGTGTAATAATACAAGCTATCAAAATCATCTGTTTCAAGAACATCAACAATCCCTTTCTTAACACGGGCCTCAATAGTTAAGCCGAAAGGTAATGTATAACCCACACCGGCCATTATGCCCATATCAACGTCAGAATTTGTGCGGGTATTGCCTCCTGTTTCGAAATCAAGAAACGGGCCTACATGAACATTAATCGCATCATTAAATGTAAATTTATTCATAAGGCCCAGAGAGAAATACTGAACATCAACATCACCTTCAAATGTTGTAAATGTATTAGATATAGGTTCATAAGTCCTGCCTTCTCCCTTACCGCCCTGACGGGAATAAGTAAGTTCCGGCTGCATTGTGTAGAAACGGGTAAATTTAATGGCTCCAAGTGCGCCAACATAAAAATCGGTACGTGTATCAAACTCACTTTGAGTAATTCTTGAAAAGTTAACACCGGCCCTTATCCCGGGCTTAAAAGTAACCTGCGCAGCAGCAGAAAATGCAATGAAGCAAAGCAACAGTAAAGTAATCTTTTTCATGTTTTTATTGGTAAATTTTATTCATTAATATAGTTAAGTGCAATTCTTAACTTAATGTTTTTGTGGGCAATGATAATGCTTTTTGCCAAAGTATTTGTAATATCGTCATAACTTATTTCAACTTTTTCTTTGGTTTTAGTGGCATTTACCAGTTTTTTGAGGCGTCCTGAATTTCTATCGGTAAAGAGATAATTGAATCGTTTGCCATCATTTGACTTATAAACGATTGTCTCAGGATTTTCATACATACTTTCAATACTGTAGCTATTTTTCAGCAATAACCTGAAATCATCGCGCAAAGTGTTTTTGATTATGCCTCTGTCAAGGTCCTCCAGAATATAATTTACCGTAAACTCATTTCCGGTAAAGGTAAAGTCGAACAGCTTATTGCCAAATTCCGTTGTAAAAGCCACCCGGTGAGAATCTGCGCCGGTTTTTTTTATAATTACAATACCGCCCAGATTATTACCATACACCTCTATAGCCGCTTTGTATACATAGTCGGCCTTTATATCAGTAAAATAATCCGTACGGACTTCCTTTTTATCAATTTGTGCTATAGGTGAATATCCCGCTACAGTCTTTACCGCGCAGGAAGAAAAGATTACCGTACTGCTAATTAGCAAAAACAGAATCAGGTACCGGCGCATTAGCTGTCTTGTTTTTAAATACTATGCGGGTATAGTCGCCGCTTGGTTCAATCATCTTAACCTCGCTTACCATACTGCCTTTTTTATCAAAATACAATTCCATCTGGTTGATGTATTTTTTCAAAGCGGCATCTTTAGGAATAAGCCTGGTAATATTGTGGTCTTTATTTTTGAAGTAGGATATGTTGAACTCCTTTTCATCAAACATATTTCCGTTTACGCTGCCCACGATAAGCTTGGTCAGCTTCCCGAACATCTTGCTCCCGCCGGCATCCATCTGGCTTTTTTTGCCGGCATCATTTATTGAAATTTTATTGTCTTTAAATACTATACTGTACTGGTAGGGCTTTGTGTATTGCCACAGCAGCTTGCCCGGCGCCTTAAAGCTCATTTTGCCTGATGTTTCTATGTCTTTCGCTAAAAAGTCCATATGCTTGTATTGTACAAAGTCTGTGGTTAAGCTCTTGGTATTTTTAGCAGTGGCATTAACCGCGTCTTTAAAGGCAGTTACTTCAGCAGCGCTCATTTTATCCTGAGCCATAGCCGTAAGTCCGATTACCAAAAGCAAAAAAGCAAAAATCTTAATCTTCATAAGCTTTGATGTTTAAAAGCTTGTCAACAGTGACCGGCTTGTAATTTTCACGCTGCAATATTACCAATAATTGTTCCAAAACATTTACGCTTTTTTGCGAAGTATCATGTAAAAGGATAATACTGCCGGGTTTAAGACGAGAGGTAATGCGTTTAAGTATGTGTTGCTCATCATCTATCACAGCGTCTAATGACCTGATATTCCAGCCTATAACTTTATGTTTGGTTACCTTTATAGATCTTGCCAGCTGAGGGAATGTAACCCCATACGGCGGGCGATACAATTTTGTCCTTACGCCAACAATATTGTATATAATTTCATCTGTTTTAGTCAGTTCTTTCGAAACAGCTTCAGTGTTCCACAAACTCATTTTCGGCGAATGGCTGTAAGTATGATTCCCTACTGTATGGCCTTCATCAATCACTTGTTGTAAGATATCCGGGTATTTCTCTATCTGCCTACCAATACAGAAAAATGTTGCTTTTACATCATATTTCTTTAGCAATTCCAACACTTTGGGAGTCTCCGGGGTGGGGCCGTCATCAAACGTTATGGCGATAAGTTTTTCGGTAACATCCTTATTCGAGCAAAAAGTTCTTACGTGATAGCCTGTCTGCACCAGTCCCGAACCTATAACTGCAGTAATCAACCATATGCCAAAAGGGAACAACAGGTACCACCAGCTAATGCCATAAAAAAAAGCCGCTGCACCAATAAGGATTGCAGCAGCAATATTCGCTATGATATTTGCCTTGTGGGTAATCATATAGTCAGCAATGTAAAACTATGGTCAAGCCCGCGGTATTGGTTGTAAAGCAGTATTGTCTTAAACGAATTTGATTGTACCTCATTCACTTTGATTATATCCGGAATACGCTGCTCTTTCAGCACTTTTGCTGCCACCCATAGCCCAAAGGCCGATGCCGTGTTGAACTCCCCGCTTAAATGCTTATAGTAAAGTTGCTGCGTATTGTTAAATAAATTGTTTGCCAGGGATTTATAATACCCATCAAACATAACATCGCCATTGTAACCCAAAACTATTGCGTCAACATCAGCAATTGTGAGCCCGTTTTTTGATAAAAACGTTTGTGCTGTTTCCGCTACTTCTTCTTCAGTTAACGTATTGTATATCACGATATCTTTAAGTTCTGCATAGGTCGACTCCTGTCTGTCAGCCGACAATACAAAAAACGCTGACCCCTCAGAATATACGGCTCCTTTGCTTTCAGGCTCAAGTACCTGATACGGCCCCTCTCCTCTCGTTTTTATCCGGCCGGAAAGCTCCAGAAATTTAGCGGTGTTTTCAGCCAGCTCTTCTATGCCGCCAACCAAAATATTGTCTGCTTCCTGCTCCTCTATCTGTAACTGGGCATCTATTAGTGATGATTCAAATGAAACTGCGCCGTTTACATATGTAAAATTATAGGCCTTGCATTGCAGCCCCAGCGCTATTTGTGCGCCAACGGTGTTGTGGGTAGATTGTATGAATGATGTTGGCGTAAGGAATTCTTCGTTATTGTCAAGTATCGCCTTTAGGAATTTCTCAGAGTCGGTACTGCAGCCAAAACCCGTACCTGTTATAATAGCATCCGGCATCTCTACACCTGCTTCCTGCAACGCACGTGATGATGTCGCAACGCCGTTCTTTACCACCTTAGCCATCCGTCTGCTCATAGCCGGCGGAATAAATTCTTTATAGTCCGGTTCAACTACAGGCAATATGTTCAGTTCCGAATTATGTTCAGCGCCTTCAAGGAAAACCGTATCAAATGTATTTTGGGCAGATATGCACCCCATGCCGTTTATATAGCACTTTCTCATCAGCTTTTTGAGAATAACAGGGTTGAACAATTTCCGCCAAAACCGAACGAATTTGACAAAACATGATTTATCTCTTTGTGCCTGATTTCCGTTTGCGGAATCAGGTTAAATTCTGCCATTGGCGTTTTGAAGTTCAGGTTGGCAAACACAATGTTGTTCTGTAAAGCTAGCACACTATATACGGCTTCTACACCTGCCGCTGCTGCCAGCGTGTGGCCTGTAAATGGCTTTGTAGAGCTGAAGTCAGGCATTTTTTCACCGAATATTCTTAAAAGGGCACGGCCTTCGCTTAGGTCATTATTTGGCGTTGCAGTGCCGTGCGCATTGATATAGTCTATGTCGGCCCGCTTTAATCCGGATACTTTAAATGCCTTTTCCATCGCAAGGGTTGCACCATCGCCATTTTCTGAGGAAGCTGTTTGATGGTACGCATCATTTGCATTGCCGTAGCCTGAAACATAGGCTAATACTTTCTTATTATACTTCGCTACCATTTCATCGCTTTCCAGCACTAAAAATGCCGCTGCTTCACCCAGATTAAGTCCTTTTCTGTTATTATCGAACGGCGTATTGTAAGTATCGCTCAATATCATCAGTGTCTTGAAACCATTGATGGTGAATTTTGCCAATGCATCGGTACCGCCAACTACCACCCTGTCAAGCTTTCCGGCCTTTATAAGCCTTGCACCCAGCATTATCGCGTTAGCTGCCGATGAACATGCAGTGCTTATGGTTGTCACAAGCCCTTTAACACCAATATATCCGGCTATTTTGTGAGTTGAGTCGCCCCCATCCTGGGCATCGATATATCGCCAGTTTTCGTCACTTTCATAGTAATCATAAAAAAACCGCTCGGTCATATCCATACCACCTACACTGGTAGCCGATATAAGCCCCGTGTTGTGGGCGTTCATATTAGTGATACCAGCATTGTCAAGCGCCTGCTGTGCTGCAATTGCGCCAATCATCGCGGTGCGTGACCAGTTATTTTTCGGCGCAAGGCCCAGTATGGCTTCCAGCTCGGCGTTGGTTTTCTTGATTTCGCCAACCTTGATCACGTTTTTATGAATGGTGGCAATATTCTCAATATCAGAAATGCCCGGCCGGTTGTTGATGAGCGCATCATAGTTGGCCGCAACAGTATCGCCTATTGCAGAAATGATTCCCATACCGGTTATGGCAACGCCCTTACCCATATTATTTTGTGCGGTGCTCTGTTATGTATTTCGCCATTGTCTCAATGCTCTGGAAGATGGCTTTCCCCTCCTTCGGGTCACTAAGCTTAATGCCATAATCTTTGTCAAGCATTACTATAAGTTCCAATGCATCTATTGAGTCAAGCCCCATACCTTCACCAAAAAGCGGATCGTTGTCATTTACATCTTCCGGCGTAAGGTCTTCAAGGTTCAGGGTCTTTATGATTTTTTCTTTCAGTTCTTGTTTTAACGCTTCCATTATTGTCCTGTATATAATTTTTGAATGTTTTGCTGCGTATGTGCTATCGTTCCACTATCTGAAACAAGATACATAAACGCTTTATAATTGTCTTTATAATATTCTACCCAACCACATAACACCTTTTCTGCCTTGCCGGTATCCATCAGGATATCAGTATAGTTGGCGAAAAACCCGGCGTTGAATTGGGCAAATATAAAGAAAGAATTTTCAGTATATAGCTTATGCCGTATGCTTATTTCTCCCATACATATATTTGGCAGGGTGTATACAAATACTGCCGGACTGGGAAAGTAATTTTCCCGGTCGGTAATCGACTCCTGGTGTTTTACATCGGTATCAAGGCTAGATGATTTATTGGCAAACAGCAATGCAATGTTATTCTCTTCACCTTCTTTTACTTCTTTTTTCAGCAGCATATCCGCCGCAAGGAATGCCAGTTTGCTTAGGTTATCCATTTTGAAGAACTTGGCATAGCCGGTCTCTGCATGTTGGTAAGCTTGTTTCGCAAAATCAACAAATGGCAGGCCCGGCGCTTCAAAAACGGTTTGGCTGTTTAGCGCTACGCGGTTATTTTCAATCAGGCAATAACCTGAAATATATTTATCTTCTGCCATTGCCTGTCTTTTCAAATAAAACAGCTGTATTGCAGCCGCCAAAGCCTGATGCCGTTTTCAGGAAAACAGCGATATCTTTTTTCTGATTTTCTGTAATTACATTTATTGGCTGACTCACCCCCGGCGCATCATAACCGGCAGAAGTGTATAGTTCGCCTCTGCGCATCGATTCCAGCCCGATAACCATTTCCAGCAATCCCGAAGCACCCAGTGTATGCCCATAATACCCTTTGAAACTATTTACGGGTACATCCTGAAGATCCAGCCTATTGAAGGCGATAGCTTCCATTTCGTCATTAAAGGGCGTTGCTGTGCCGTGCGCCGATATATAGTCTATTTTATTGCTTGTTATATTTGCTTCGCTCAGCGCGCTCTGTATGCTGCGTACAAGGCCTTCGCCAGTACGTGACGGGCCAGAGATATGGTTAGCATCATTTACCGAACCGTCGCCTGTGATTTTTGCTATCGCGTTTTTTTCGTTAATCGTGACTAATGCAGCCGCAGCCGCTTCGCCCAGGTTAACGCCTGTTCGGTTTGCCGAATACGGTTTGCAGGGTTCATCGCTCATTGCCTGGAAAGAATTAAAGCCTGAAAGTATAAATTCTGATACCTCATCACCGCCAACTACAAAAGTGTGGTCATACATGCCCGCCTGCAGCAATCTCTTAGCTACCGATACCGCCATAATTCCTGATACGCAGGCGTTAGAAACTACTATAGGCTCTGTAACAAATCCGAAAAAGTCTGCTATGGTTTTGGCAAGATTATCAAGCCGGGGTTTGTCTCCTGTATCGTCATTAAGTGATGTTACGTTACCTTTTGTTGTTGAAACCAGCAATGCTGTTTTCTCGTCAGGCAAAATCCCTGAAGATTTAAAGACAGGATATAATGCCAGCAGCATCATTTTTTCAAGGCGGGTGTAGTTTTGGCCGCTGCTTATCTTTACGAAAGCTTTATCAAGCGCTTTGTCATCTATCACAGCGCCATAAAACGACTGTGGCATCAGCTTATCGTCATTTACATGGCTGATGCCTGTTTTGCCTGAAGATATTGCGGCAATATTGGTATCAACATCAAACCCCAGCGGAGTGATGCAGTTTGTCTGCGCTATGTAAACGTTTTTTGCCATTGTTATTTTATCCAGCCCACTTTACGTTTCCATTCTTCATAAAACGGAGGAATATTCAGTGACATTACACCGTCAGTCGTAACAAATACCTGAATCGTTTCTCCAGTACAGGCAAGATTGTTAAGAGAATCATAAATCCTGAACCTGTATATCAACTTAGCGGCAGGGGTATCTACCAGTGTTGTCTCAATCCTGAAAACATCACCATACTTTAACGGCAATTTATGCTCGCAGATAGATTTTACAATTGGCGTTGTATAGCCCTGTGCATGGATATCAAGATATGATAAGCCATGCTCCCGCCCAAAAGCTTCACGGCCATCTTCAAAATAAGTTATGTAGTAGCCGTGCCACACAATGCCCAACGGATCCGTTTCGTTGAAACGCACCCTTACGCTTTCGCTATGCGTGAGGCTATTGGCTTCATTATACAGCTCTTTTCTTTTCATCGTATATAATTGATATAGCTATTGTTATCAGGTAAAACCCAAACAATAATGCCAGTTTTGGCGCAATTTCCAAGAGCGAACTGTTACGCAGCAATACATCATAAAACGCATCAAGCCCCCAGTTCATTGGCGATGCTTTGGCAATATATTGCATGAATCGCGGCATGGCAAAAACCGGAACCCACACTCCGCCAATTGCCGCGAGTATCACTACCGATGTTGACCCAAACGGCGCTGCCTGCTCTTGTGTTTTGGCCAAAGTTCCTAATACTATCCCAAATCCTACCGCTGCAAAGCCCGCAAATAATGCTACTACGCACATAAGCCCGAAATTTCCGTTCATCTCAAGCGTTGGAAGCCCGATATGAGGAAAAAGGTATATACCAACAGCCGCCATAAGGCAAAACTGTATCATACAGATCATGAGGAATGTAAGTGTCTTACCGGCCAATACTATAGCATACGGCACGGGGTTAGTGCGCAGCCTAACGCCCGTACCCTGGTTTTTTTCTTTTACAATATTAACGCTGAGCGGAATTACGATAAAGAAAATAGCAAACAGTGACCATGCCGGTACATTGTGCTGGGTAGAGTTTGGCACCATTTCTTTATTGTCAAACATAGGTACAATTTCTTTAAAGCTGATATAACTTTGCTGTTCAAAAGCTGCGGTACTTTCTTCGCCCAGCTGCTCACTAAAAGCCGTGTACACAGATTTAGTCTCTATTTGAGATATCATCTTATCAATGGTACTCTTTACCGCATTTTTGAACGCCGACTGCGATGCCGGGTCAAAATAGAGGCGCACTTCTTTAGGTTCCAGTTTCGGTGAAGAAACTTTTGCAGCACTGCTGTCAATAGCCCCGAAGCTTTCCATTATTTTTTGAACGTTGGCATCCACCTGTTCGGTAAGGCCTTTGCTTAATCCTTCTGGTATTATTATTGCCAGCTGGTAGTCCCCATTAAAAACCTTTTCTTTCGCAGCAGCTTCGTCAAGCGGCTTTCCCTTAATATGGTTGATTACTTTGAATGAATTGCTTTTGGCAAGGTTATCATCAATAAGTTTTGAAACTTCGCCTTTGTCATTATCCACAAGCAGTATTGGAATTTTAGTCTCGGTAGCCGTTTTAAAAGTACTGTCCTGAATGAGCGTTATGGTAATAATAAGCACCAGCGGCATCAGGAACAGGATTACCAGTCCGCCCGGGTCACGCTTCAGCAGCAGCGCCTCTTTGTATATTGACATCAGCAGCTTATGCATGGTCTCTCAAGGCTTTACCGGTTAGTGAAAGGAATACATCTTCAAGGTCTTCGGCATTTTCAGCTGAAGCTATCAGCTCGCTTGCCGAACCTTCCGCAAGTATTTTGCCGGTATCTATTATTGCTATGCGCGTACAAAAATCTTCGGCTTCTGCCATGTGGTGTGAGGTATAGATAATGGTTGTTCCGTTGGTATTTACCTGCTTAAGATATTCTATGATGACATTGCGCGAATGCACATCAACTCCCACTGTTGGCTCATCAAGAAACAGCACAGTTGGGTTATGCAATAATCCTGCAAGGAGGTTCACGCGGCGTTTCATACCCCCTGAAAAGGTTTCAATTTTTTTATTTGAAAATTTTTCCAGCCCGAGATGTTCCAATGCTTCGGCTACTTTTTTGCGAAGGTTTTTACCTTTCAGCCCGTACATACTGCCGAAGTACAAAAGGTTTTCAGTAGCTGTGAGAGTCGGGTATAAGGCATATTCCTGAGGCACAACACCTATTGTCTGGCGAATGGCACATGAATTATGATTGTAATCGTAGCCTTCAATAGTAAATGTACCTGAGGTAGGCTTCAGCAACCCGCACAGCATAGATATCAGCGTGGTCTTACCGGCGCCATTGGGACCCAGCAAACCAAGTATCTCGCCGCGGTTCACCTGCATAGAAATATCATTGACAGAATAAAAATCGGCTCCGATGTACTTCTTTGAAAGGGATTGTATGTTGATAACTGTTTGCTGCACCAATTATACTGCTTTTCTAAGTTTTTTGAAAAATTGCTCTTCCCTGTCGGCTATAGCCTCAAGGGTGGATGCAAGATGGTTATACACATCTTGTTTTGAGCTGCGGTTTTTATATACACGGGATGCCTCAACAGCAAAATCTCGCCATGCATCGCCTATTTCGGTCATTTCAAGCGAAAGCTTTTTTAACTCCGGATTATCCATTATTACTGATGCTTCCTGAAGAAACGCCGCATAAATAAAGCGGAAACCGCCGCCGCCTGTACCAATCTCTTCCTGCATGCGTACCATTTGCGCAAGGTAATGGTTGGCTTTTCTCGGCCCCAACTTTACAGGCCACTTCCTGATTTTTTTAGCAACATACCTCATGCCTCCCACACCAACCAGCGGAAATGGAGCAAGCATATCACGGCAGGTGGCTTTTATAGCTTTGCTTATCGCTTTATTGAAGTCAATATCTTTCGGTATATGTATCGGATAGTATATTTGCCCTTTAGGTGCAAATGCGCCCTTGGCAAAACGGACTTTTTCAAGCTCGGTGCCTGTAAGGGTTGTGGTGCGTTCCATTACAGGGTCGCTTATAAGGTAGTTATCACCTTCTTTGCCATACACCACAAGGTTGTGCGCATTGAAGTGAAAACGGTATTCGTCAGGGAAATAGGTAAGGTTATATACCCCAACCTGAAGGCCTGAAGGTATATTGTTTTCAAGATTTTCCAGCAGCGCCTTTTCAGCAGCGGCAGGGCTTGAAAATTTTGTTCGTTTTATTTTTATGCCCAGCCTTTTGGAAAGGCGGTTGAATATCCAGCCCGGTAATGGCCTGTAACTGAATGCCGGTGCATGGTTTACTTTTATAAATGGCAGGAATACAAAAAACAGCCCTGAACCTAACCCAAAAACCATTGGCTCGCTTATATTTAAGCCATTGTGTTTCAAAAGGTTTGAGGCTACACCATTTTCGCAGTGGGCCGACTGGTAATGTTTAAAATCTGTTTGCATTATCAGCCTTTAAAGTTCTTCAATTCGTCAACAGTTATATTGAAAGCGCCTGCATATTTTCCCAAAAGCTTATTATTTAATCTTGAAAATACAGCCGGCTTAAAATGTCTTTTCACGCGCCATTGCCACATGCTTACGTAGCCGGCAAGCACAGGCAAATCCATTTTGTTCAGCTCCATATAGTAAGCAATTGGGCTTAATTTACCTTGTGCTACGGCCTGCCTTGCTTCTTCAGTACGCTCCTTAATATCTTCCAGGGCCGTATCCAGCGCTATCTCCTTCGGTTTCCATCCTGCACTAAGTGCCGTTTTGTAGTTGCCATCCTCATCGGTAGCATAACAGAGTTCGCGCATATTCAGCGCTTCAAACCTCCCTTTATCCTGCGGTACTTCACTCTCCTTCATTTTCCGGCTTCCCTTATAAATAAATTTATATCTCCTTCCAATAACAAATCGCCGTCACAGTAACTTTTGCAACTCATCATGCAGGTTATAAATTCACCTGTATCAAAGCGCGATACCAGTTGTGCTTTGGTAATAATTTCACACCCAATTTTTGGCAGGCTGTGTATAATTACTTTTTTTATTGAGCTTATAAAACCTATTACATCTTTACTTTGTACAGTATCGTCATCGTTTACAAAATAAGACTTAGCAACTATGGCACTGCAGGTTTGCGCTGCATTTTCTATGAGGCCCGGCTCTGTAAACCGACCATCATCTGCAAAAACGTTGTCTGCTTTTACAGAAAAAGTTGTTACAACATTCTCCCTGTCCATCGCCATGATGTAGTCAACCATAAGCATAGGCTTGCGGTGGGGCAGGAAATGCTGTATTTCAACTACTTTCTCCATACTATTTTGCCAGCACCGTTTTCATCTGGCTTTTGGCTATTGGCTCGTTATTTATTGACGTAACTATATCAACAAGTGTTATGCCCATAAATTCCTGTAATACGCTTACAGTTGTCACAAGTTTTTCGCCATTTTCAGGCAGCCTGGTTATGCTTACTTCTTTTATAGAGCCTATATAGCCCGTGGGTGCCTGTTCTTGCTTAAGATAGTATTGGTACCCTGTATATAATGCGACCGATTGTGCCATATGCTCTACAATTCCCGGCTCTGTAAACTTCCCTTCAGTTGTAAAGATGTTACCTTCAGTCACCGTAAGCCCTGCGGTAAGAGCATTTTCCCCGAACCTGTATAATGCATCAACCATCACAAAAGGAGCCTTTTGCGGTATAAGTGCCTGCAAGGTTTCTTTACTTATCATTGATTCCATCAGCATACAGTCATATAAGCAAAAGCATAGCTAAACCTGCCGCTTTCAGGTACAACAGCTAATATTTTCTGTCCTTTTTTAAGTTTTCCACTGTGCATCAGCTCTTCTATCATCAGGTATATTGAGGCTGCGCCCACATTTCCTACTTCACTAAGGTTCATAAACCATTTTTCCACAGGTATGTCAAGCCCTCGCTCTTTATAGGCGGCATCAAGCTTCTCTACAAAAAAGTGTGATGACACGTGCGGCAGAAGATAGTCTATCTCTTCAGGCTTTACACCATTCTTTTCAAGGGCATTTTTAGTACAATCAGCACCTTTTTCAATAACATATTTATCAAGCAGCTTTACATCCTGCTTCACACTAAATACAGACTGCGTCAGCCATTCCTGCGGCTTGTAGTCCTGCCACGGTTTCAAAGTGCCGTCTTCCAGCTTATCGCCGCCTGCATACATACAGGCTTCAAGCTCATGAGCGAATGAATATGCTTCCATCCATTCTATTTTCAGCGAAACATCATTACCCGGCTTATTCTCAAGTAATAGCGCGCCTGCGCCGTCTGAAAGCATCCATCTTAAAAAATCTTTTTTAAATGCGATAACCGGCTGTTCTTCAAGTTTCTTCAGGTTAATGATCTCGTTTTCAAATTTATCGGAAAGCATCCATGTTGAAGATCTTTCTGAACCGGTACATACCGCATTATTGGTATTGCCGGATTTAATGGAAAGATAACCGAATTTTAAGGCATTCATGCCGGCGCAGCACACCCCTGATGAAGAATTCAGCTCAATGGAATGGTTCTTCATCAATCCATGCACCATTGAAGCGTGTGACGGGAAAAGATTGTCCGGAGATGATGTGCCAACTGAAAGCAGCTCGACATCATCTTTTGTAAAATCTTCGTCATACATCTGTTCAATAGCCAGATTGGTAAGTTCGGCGTTATTGTGTGTTATGTTTCCGTCTTTGTCCATGGCATAATAGCGCGTTTTTATACCATTGTTCCTCAGCACTATGCGCCGGGCTTTACTGGCAGTATCGTCTATTTTGCCCAGTATGCCCTCCATCTCGTCGTTGGTGACCTTTTCGTTGGGTAAAAACTTACCGGACCTTGTTATATATACGTCAAACATAATTATTTTTACTCGTACTCTGTTTTATCGGTTTGTAGTCAACTCCCTTAAAGTAAGCTACCTGCCTTTTCATTTTTTTCAGCTTAAAGGGATAAGAAATGAGGTGCAATATAAAGACAATTGGCGAAATAACCCAAATGGCCAGTACTAAATAAACAATGAACACCTTCAACAGCCTTCTGCGCGATTCACCCCTTTTCTTTATGATGAAAGCCGACCATTTACTGAAGATATGGTTCCCTTTTTTATCTACACCTACCAAATACGGACTCACCCTCACTGCATCAAGGGCCAGTAGTTTTGGCTGAAGCGCGGTTAATTGCCTGACAATGTCGCGTCTTTTATAGGATAACCGAATTTTACCGACTCATCTATATCTTTCTGCGATACGCCCGGCATCGGGAAGATGCCAAGGTGTTTGTATTTTTTACCGCTGAACATCCATTCAACAATAGTAATAACGCTTATAAGGTTTCCGGCCCTGTCTACCAAAGCTATATTACCTTTCAGTTGCGCGTTGTTTTGAATAAGAAGCCCTTTAATTTTTTCCTGCGCCATAAACCACATGTTGCGGCTTCCGCTTATGGTTATAACCGGTGTATTATTCAGTATTTGCCTTGCGTATTCGCTTTTAAGGAAAGAGTTGACGGGGATTGACGGTGATAAAAACCATATCTGGTAATGCAGCAATACCAGGTCAAACTTCATGTCAAGTATATGCTGCGGCACAGGTTTTATAGATGCAGGTACCTGCAGGAAAGATTCAGGGAACGCATCAAAAAACGCTTCCTTATTCCACGGGAACGGGAAAGGCTTTTCCATCTCAATCTCATGGTAAACAAGGTTCATACCCGGTTCCTGTTCTAAAGGAAGGGTTATGTTTTTAGCAATTTCTTTCAATTGCCCCGATTGTGAAAAGTATATTACAAGAACGTTTTTCATTAAATTCCTGCCTCCTCCGTATTTAATTTTAATTCTTTGAAATGGCGCACCTTATCACTGCGTTTGGCATGCACCCAATCGGGCCACGAGGCAGGATTATCGGCATCAAAAACTCGTAACTCCTGCTCATCAGAATATTTTAAAATTTCATCTTCGGGCAGCCCTAAAATAACTTTCGCTGTTTCAAGCCCGCTGTAAGAAGCGCCTGCCACGCCATGGGAGAGCGTACTGGCCCCGCACAGGTATAAGTTTTTTATTTCAGATTTTTTCTTAAAAGCCATCGGGCCAACATTACTCAGGCTCTTTTCTGTACCATAAACATTGCCCCGGGTGGAATTTATATAAAAACGGTTGGTCTTCGGTGTGCCGAGTTCAACCTGTACAATATTTTGTCTGGCACCGGGAATATGCTTTTCAACCGTATTCAGGAATTTAGCTATCACCTTGTCTTTAAAGGCTTTGTACTCTTCAGTTTGATAGTCTTTTTCATCACTAAACTGTGAAACGCAATTGTAATCCACATAAGTTACTATCTCAAAATTGTGGTAACGGCCATTAAAACTTACAGGGTCTTTCAGCGTGGTGCAGCTCATGAATAATCCCGGAAACTCCTCACCTTTAGTTACATCAGTTGTAGTGAGGTCTTCAAATTGCCTGTCGGTATCCTCATCTCTGAAAATCCACATATTGCCGGAGTCAATGCCAAATTTCGTGACATCCATGTCCAGCGTAAGGAACAGTATTAGCGATGTACACGAATATTGTGTAGCATCAAGCCTTTTTTGAAGTTTAGCGCTCAGGTTTTCCCGCCCGCACAATTCAAGATATGTGATTCCCGGGTCGGCATTTGAAATGATTATATCGGCAAAAATCTGTTCTCCGTTTTCAAGTTCTACCCCTGTTGCGGTACGGTTAGTTATTAAGATTTTCTTAACAGTTGACTCTACTTTTACTTTCCCATCCAGTTTTTTAATGGCATTGGTCATTGCTTTTACAATTCCGCTGCCGCCGCCCATAGGGTAAAAACCTCCCTCAGCATAATGGCCCATAACTGCCGTATGCACAACAAAGTTTGCTTTTTTAGGCGGAAGGCCATGGTCTCCGCATTGCACATTAAGCACTGCTTTGGCCAGAGAGTCTTTTACATATCTGCTGACTATTGTGTTTAAACTGAAAGGGAGATGGTGTACAAACGTGGCTGTGCGGAACGGTGATGTGGCAAGCTGCCAAAAACCTCTGAGCCTCGGCATCAGCATCATCTGGTAGTTTACTTTTTTTACAAGCCTGATGTATTTCGAAATGCCTTTTGCCTCCGATGGAAAGTAACTGCCGACAACAGAAGCCATGTTATCAAGCCCGGCGGGAATGTCATATTTAACACCGCCAATTATGCAATGCTCAAAAGCTTTCGGGTTCATCCGGAACAGCACAATGTCATTGGCTATACCCAGGCCTTTATAAAGTTCAGACGTTGACTGCCCTTCTTCGCACAAACCTATGTAATGCACACCCGGACTGAAGCGCTGCCCGCCAAGGGTAAAGCTATGGCACCATCCGCCGGGAACATAATGCTGCTCAAGCACCAAAACTTTTTACCGGCGCGTGCAAGGCACAAAGCCGTGGTAAGCCCGCCTGCCCCTGAACCGATAATTATTGCATCGTAGTTTTGCATAACAGGCCGTAATATAATGATTATTAAGCAACACCCCCAATGGGAGCTGTATTTTTACGAAGTTTTTGAAAAAGCCTTCCAGAAATCAAAATAATTGAACCATTGCAGCGGATATCTGCGCAGCATACCGGTTATGCTCTCTACGTAAGTTGCAAGCAATGCCTGCTCATCGCGGTGTTTTACCACAGCTTCACGGGCATACAGGTGGTAGTGCAGGTTTTTCTCTTTCATTACATATACGAAAACTACCGGCACCCGAAGGCGCGATGCAATGAGGAATGGCCCTGAAGGAAAATGAGCTTCTTTACCCAAAAACTCTGCCTGCAGTGTTTTGGTATGTTCAAAGTAGCGGTCGCCCGTAAAGCAAACCAGTTCATTATTGGCAAGGGCTGCATTGATTTCGTAGATATGGCTCAGGTCATCCTGAATTTTGATGAACTTTACCGTTGTACCCAGTGATATGCTTTCAAGATATTGCTTGATGGCATGCTGCTCCATATCGGCTGTTACAAGGTTTATGCGAAAGTCAGCGCTTACCTCAGAAAGGAAAAACTCTGATATCTCAAAATTACCAATATGAGCACTAATGAGCACGGCACCTTTTTTCTGTGCCAGAAGCCCTTTAAGCGTTTCAATGCCGTCAAACTCATAGGTAAAGCTGTCGCGCATCCCTGCCGAAATGGCTGTCTTGTCAATAAGGGTCTGCCCGAAAACATAGTAGCTTGAATACAGCAATCTTTTGGCTTTCCAGTAGCTGTAGCCCATCCTGTTGTGCAGATAGTAAAAGGTGACCTTATTAGTTTGCCAAAGGAATAAAAAGTAGTAGGCAGCAACAAAGTACAGCACAAAATAGGCCGACCTCACGCCGATATTCTTTATAAAAAAGACAAATATTTTGTAACCCAGCAGGTTACCTTTAGACTTGCCGTCCCAGTCGCTCATGGCTACTGCTTGGCTTTCACCTTATTTTCAATAAGGTCATAAAAGTTCTGGAAAGTGGCAATACCCACAAAGTCAGCTTCCCCCAGCTTCACGCCGAAGTTTGATTCTACGGTAACCACAAGGTCAACATAATCAAGGCTGTCAAGGCCAAGGGTGTCTTTAAGGTTGGCATCAGGCTGAATATCATCGCCGTTAACCTCAAATTCGTCAATTAAAAAATCATTAATCTTCTCTATAATCGCTGCTTTATCCATTTCCTGAATCTTAAACTTTTTTAACTATTAGTGCTGAGTTGGTACCCCCGAACCCAAAAGAATTCGACAAAAATATATTAATTTCCTTATCTACAGTGGTTGCGGCCATATTTAATTTTGCCGAGTCTTCATCAGGCGTTTCAAAATTGATATTCGGCGCTATGAATGAGTTCTGCATCATAAGTACCGAATAGATTACTTCACTGGCGCCAGCCATCCAGCACTCATGCCCCGTCATGCTTTTGGTAGAGCTCACATAAGGCCTGCTTGCGCCAAAAATCTCGTCAATAGCCTTAGCTTCATTGGCATCGCCTACAGGCGTTGATGTGGCATGTGCATTGATGTAGTCAATTTCTGAAGGGTCTATACCGGCCATCTCCACCGCACGGCGCATGGCACGCGCAGGCCCTTCAACATTAGGCGTAGAGATGTGGCCGCCATTTGACGAGAAGCCGTAACCTATTATCTCGGCAAGTATGGGTGCGCCGCGCTTCACGGCTGACTCATAACTTTCCAATATCAATGTTGCGCCGCCGCCACTTGGTACAAGGCCGTTGCGAGAACAGTCAAACGGTCGTGATGCCGCTGCCGGGTTTTCCTCGTCGGGCGAGAAAACACCCAGACCGTCAAAACTGCCCATTGCATATTTGTTTATTTCCTGTGCGCCTCCGCAGATGATGGTATCCTGCAGGCCGCTTTTTATAAGATGGAAGCCCATGCCCAGTGAATGCGATCCGCTGGCACATGCCGCGCTCACGGTAAGGTTTACGCCTTTCAGCCTGAATATGGTTGAAAGGTTCATGGTAACAGTAGAGTTCATCGATTTGAAGATAGCGCCTGAGCCGATAAGCGCAGTGTCTTTCTTCTCACGGATAATATCGGTAGCATCAATAATAGCTTTGCTTACGCTGTCATTGCCATACATTATACCTACCTCATTGTTATCGAGGAACTCATCATCTATACCCGCTGCCTTGAGTGCCTGTATGGTAGCCATGTAAGCATATTCGGTCTCTTCACCAATACTCACGCGCTGCCTGCGGCTCAACAAGTCTTTAAGGTCAGGTTTTGGCACCATACCGGTAAGGCACGAGCGGAAACCGAAGTCCCTCCTGTCCTCATCAAGCACAATTCCCGATTTGCCGTGGTATAGCGAATCTTTAACCTCATCAAGCGATGTACCTATGCATGAATAAATGCCCATGCCCGTGATTACAACCCTCCTGTCCATACTATTACGAATAAATTCCTCCGTTAATATTTATCACTTCGCCTGTAATATAACCCGCTTTTCGCGATGCCAGGAAACCTACAAGGTCAGCTACTTCTTCGGCCTCTCCAAAACGGTTGGCAGGCACCATTTTTATAAGTTCCTTCTCATCAAGCTGCCCTGTCATATCGGTACGTATGAAGCCTGGGGCCACAGCGTTGACAGTAATGTTGCGCTTGGCCACTTCTTGTGCAAGCGCTTTGGTAGCCGCCACAACTGCGCCTTTTGCCGCGCTGTAATTAGTTTGCCCGGGTGTGCCTTTCACACCTGAAACCGATACCATATTGATGATACGGCCGTATTTATTACGAAGCATTTTCTGTATCAGGAAGTTGGTTACGTTGTAGAAACCATTCAGGCTGGTATTGATTACCTGCTGCCAGTCATCCTGGCTCATCCACATAAACAAACCATCGCGAGTTATGCCTGCATTGTTAACAACCACTTCAACCACGGCCTCAGGGTTAGCGTCCTGCCATGCGGTAAGTGCAGCTTTTACCTCATCGGCATTGGCAACATCAAACTTTATGATTTCGCCTGTTGCGCCTGCTTCTTTTACCTTAGCTAAGGTTTCTTCAGCAGCCGCAGCATTGGCCTGGTAATTTATAAGAATGTGGTAACCGCCGTCAGCTGCCAGCCTTTGGCAGATGGCACGGCCTATACCGCGTGAACCTCCTGTTACTAATGCACACTTCATATATAATTATTTTGAGAAAAGCTCGGCGTTTTCATACCAGGTATTGCCAAGCACTTTTCCTGTTTTATCAATAAAGCCCCATTTTTTGTTGCTCTTTACCCTTGCAACACCGTTTACAAAACCTTTGCTGTCATCATCTCCGTCAAGGAAACCGAAAGCTGATGTAATGCCGTAATTTGTAGGGATAACAATTTTACCGTCGGCATCAATAAAACCCCAGTCTTTGTCTTTTACAGGAGCAAGGCCATCAGCGCTGAAAACTTCAGCATCGTTATAAATTGCTTCAATAGCCATTTCGCCTTTGGTATTTACATAGCCCCACTTTTTGCCTACTGCAACAGGTGCAAGGTTTTTGTTAAATGCGCGTGCTTTATCAAACTTAGGCTCTATAACCCAGTTGCCTTTAAGGTCAATAAACCCTACTTTTTTACCTTTGCGGGCATAGGTGATATCTTGTGAATGGAAGTCCCATATCTTGTCAACACCATCTATAGCCTTAAATTTATTATCGGTCACAAGCCCGAAAGCTGTTCCACTGCGGGCCCATGTAACACCCTTGTGGTAGTTGCCAATCTCTTCATACATTACATCTACAACCACTTTGCCTGTCTTGTCAATAATACCCCAGCGGTCACCTGTTTTTACGCGCGCATAGTTTCCATGGAAAGATTTAATGCCATCATATTTTGGCTCAAGCACCACATCACCTTTGGCATTCATAAGGCCTACTTTCTCGCTGCGTTTTATAAAGGCTACGCCGTCTTCAAAATCATAATATTTGTCGGTTATAGGCATCTTGGCCGATTCGCCCTTTTTGTTGATGTAATACCATCGGTTGTCTTTTTCAACCACACACAGGCCGCTGTTAAAATCCTTCACCTTAGTAAATTGGGGTTCTATAGCCCAGTCTCCTTTGGTATTGATAAAGCCCCATTTGCCCTGGTCTTCCACAGCTGCAAGGCCTTCATGAAAATCTTTGGCTTTCAGGAATTGCGGCTTGATTGCCATTTCGCCTGACTTATTTATATAGCCAATGCGGCCGTCAACTTTTACCAGTGCAAGCTCTTGCGCAAATACTGCATTGGTGATAATCAGCAATAAAAGAAGTAGTTTTTTCATGGTACTGATATTTATGTTAATTATTGGTTTTGCTATCCATAAGATATTCTTTCAGGCGCTGCACATATGGGTATAGCGCCATATCTTCGGTAAATGCCGGCAGTATCGCCCTGGCTTCATCATATATTTTTCTTGTAGCCGAAGACACCTCATCCTTTTGCCCCAACAGGTCAATTGCCTGGATTATTGCCATCAGTTCCACCGCAAGCACCTCAAATGCATTCTCAATCACCTTAGCTGTAATCACGGCAGCATTAGTACCCATGCTTACAATATCCTGGTTATCATTATTGTTAGGGATGCTATGCACATACATAGGGTTAGATAATGTCTGGTTTTCAGCAGTAGTTGAAACAGCCGTGAACTGCACGCCCTGCAAGCCGAAGTTGAAGCCAAGCCTGCCCATGTTGGTAAAAGGAGGCATAAGCTCGTTTATCCTTGCATTCATAAGGTAATTCAGCTGGCGCTCGGCAAGCATGCTAAGCTTTGCAACCACAATCTTAAGCTTATCCATTTCGAGCGAGATATAATCTCCGTGGAAATTCCCGCCATGATATACCTGTTTTGTTTTTACATCTACAATAGGGTTATCATTAGCCGAGTTTATTTCATTCTCCAGCACTTCTGCCACATTATTTATTGTGTCGAGCACCGGGCCCAGTATCTGAGGGATGCACCGCAGTGAGTAGTACTCCTGCACCTTTTCTTTAAATACGGTTTCTGTATTTTCACCGCTGTAAAGATGCTCTTCACGTTTGCGGGTAAGCTTACTGTCGGCTATATGACTGCGCATACGCCCGGCCACTTCCTGCTGGCCTTTGTGCAATTTTGTATTATTCAGCTCTGAAGACATATGGTCGTCATAAGCCCTTACCACTTCATTTATAGCCGATGAAAATTTAACCGACCAGTCAAGTAATTTCTTTGCGTTGTACAGGTTGACAACGCCTATACCCGTCATAACCGAAGTCCCGTTCATAAGCGCAAGCCCTTCACGTATGGCAACTGTTATTGGCTTCAAGCCTTCGATAGCGAAAACCTCTGAGGTATTACGGCGTTCGCCTTTATAGAAAACTTCACCTTCGCCAATAAGTACCAGTGCAAGATGGGCAAGCTGAACCAAATCACCACTCGCGCCAACGCCGCCATGCTCAAAAATAAGCGGAGTTATATCCCGGTTGATAAGCTCTTTCATAAGATTGACCGCTGACGGGTGCACGCCCGAATTGCCAAGCGCCAATGTATTAAGCCGGGCAAGCATAGCCGACTTTACAAAAGCGGCAGACAATGGTTTGCCTGTGCCCGAAGCATGGCTGCGTATAAGGTTATACTGCAGCTGCACACGGTCTTCGTCAGGTACGCGGTATTGCGCCATTGGGCCAAAGCCCGTATTAACGCCATAAATAATCTTATTGGACGAGAACTCTTTTAAAAACTCAAAACTGTCGGTAACGCGGGCTGTAACATCATTGCTAAGCTCAACTTTTTCATTCCCAAATATTATCGCTTCAAACTCATTAAGGCTAAGGTACCTGTTTATCATTTCTTAAATTTGGTTTTATATTGCCCTCTGCGTAATTTTTTTGTATAATTTAGTTTAATGTAACTACTTTTACAGGGGTACAAATGTAATATAATTCAAGATAATTTTAAGATACACAAAAACTTATATATGTTAAAAGAGAGTGTAGATGTTTTGGTGATAGGTGCAGGCCCTTCAGGTTGTGTGGCAGCATCTTACCTGCACAAGAACGGGATTAAGGTAAAGGTTGTGGAGAAACAGAAATTCCCGCGGTTTGTGATAGGCGAAAGCCTTATCCCGCGGGTAATGGACCACTTTGAAGAAGCAGGTCTTTTCGAGGCGCTGGACAGCCAGGGGGTACGAGAAGAAATTCGGCGCAAGATTTATCCGTGGGGAAGAAATCTGCCTGTTTGACTTCAGTGAGAAATTTGGCGAGGGCTGGGACTGGACCTGGCAGATACCTCGTGCTGATTTTGACAATGTACTGGCACAGGAAACAAAACGCAAAGGCGTTGACCTTGAGTTTGAAACAGAAGTGCTTGACGTGAAATTTAAAGAGACTGACTCTGTTACAACTGTTCGCGACAAAGACGGAAACATCAGCGAGATTTCTGCAAGGTTTATAATAGATTCAAGCGGTTATGGCCGTGTGCTGCCAAGGCTGCTTAACCTTGATGCACCATCTTCTATACCTGAAAACTCATCAATGTTTACCCATGTAAAAGACACGCGCCGCCCTGAAGGTGTTGAGGGTACACAGATTTCTTTCGACATTCTTGAAACAAAGGTTTGGGTATGGATTATACCTTTTTCAAACGGAAATACAAGCATTGGCGTGGTTGGGCCAACAACTTACATTAATGCAATACCCGGAGAGACGAATACCGAAAAATTGCAGTACATCATAAACCAAAGCGATTACTACCGCAACCGTTTTGAAGGTATTGACTTTTTGTTTGAACCGCACAAAATTGAAAACTACAGCTGCTCGGTAACGCGCCTTTGCGGCCCGGGTTATACCCTTACAGGCAATAGCAGCGAGTTTCTTGACCCGGTGTTTTCATCAGGCGTATGTTTCGCAACTGAGTCGGGCATGCTGTCGGCCAAGCTTTTCCTGCGTGAGCTTAGAGGAGAAAAAGTAGACTGGGATAAGGAATATACCGAATATATGCGCAGGGGGTGTAAATGTGTTTGCCACATATGTAAAAGAGTGGTACACCGGGAACCTGCAGACACTTTTCTTCCACAGGCCTGAAAACCCCGACGTAAAGGAAAAGATATGCTCTGTACTTGCAGGCTACGTTTGGAACGAGGAGAACCCGTTTGTGAAGAAGCACGATAAGGTTATTAAAAATATGGCTTACATGATAAACATGGAAAAAGAAAAAAGCGCCGTTTAAGGCGCTTTTTTCTTTAATACATATTCATATAAATCTATACCTTACCTTTTTCAATAGCTTTTCTAATATCTTCAATATTACCTTCATTAAGGTTATAGCTCATAGGATGGTAGTTTTTGTAAATAATCTCGCCTGTTTTTGAGTTTACTACCTGCACATATTTCTGTGCATTTTCCATAACATAGCGCAGATAATAAAATTCTTCACCGGCCATTATCCTATCGCTTAGCTTATCCGTATCAATATACTCATAGTTATATTTATAATCTTCAAATAGCTTAGTTTTATTTTCCTGTGTCTTATCTGTTTCTGTCCTTGACATAGCATTATACTTCAGGCCAACATACTGAGGCACATAAAGGGTTTTGTTCTTTAGTTGTTTTATTTCAGCCGTGCAGGCTCCGCCATATAGTCCATATGGTTTCCCTTCTGTAATAAGTGCATTAACTTTCTGGAAATAATTTTTTAGGAAACCCGGTTTATAATTATGAAAAACGTTATCATCCATATACATTTCATCAGTAAGATATCTGATGATACGTATCATGTTATCATTTGGCATTTCTTTCCCGGCAATAGGCCCTGACTCATTTTTTTTAATGAAGTCCGCATTTTTGTAAAGAAAAAAGTCTGCGATAGTTATGCGGTTTTCTCTCATCAAATCATAATCATCCCTTTTTTTGCCGGTTTTCTTTTTAAACTTTTCAATTTCTTTAAGTTTATCCTCGTGGTCAAATATAAAAAAGGACATGTATGAATGTAAGTATGACCCATTTTTCTTTATAACAACATTACCGTCGAGCATTGCAAATGAATGCTTATCATCCATATACTCCAACGGATTAAAGTCTTCAATTTTTATTATTTTATAGGGTGTAACAGTCCAGGTTTGCTTAAGAATATCATCATACACCTTGGTCTCATATGCGTTTGAAAGAATAAAAACAGTTTCGGTATTTTTAAAACGGTCAAGCAATTCTTTCTTATCTGTACGCATTGATAATTGTGCGTAAGACATAACAGATATTGCAAATAATAGTACAGTAAAGATTTTCTTCATTATTAATTTAGTTTATTTTGCAAATGTAATATTTTATCCATGTTGTAATATAATGTTAAAACAATATATCTAAAGTCCCTGAATTCCAAGGTTAAGTCTCAACACTAATGATTAGGCAGATAAGCCGGCTTAATTTTTACAGCATCTTTACTTTTAACATTACATCTTCCTTTTTCTTTTTATAAAATTCCAAAACAAATTCGTTTTCAGCAGTTTTAAGTATACGTTCTGTACCAAATTCATATATTGTCATATCCTCGACATCACGAACATTAAAAACTGATCCTGCTGAGACAGCACCTGTGGCGTCATCAATTTTATAAGAAGTGAAATATCCACCTTCACCATCTGTATGCAAAGCAGGCTTCTTATCTGCCGGCAAGTTAAAATTCTTTACGTTATCAAGATAAAGGAAGTAATGTGACCCGTTTGCTGAAATATTTTTGTATGACATGCCTCCTTTTTGATTACGGCCTCTTTGCTTCTTAGGCATTTTCTTTATCCATGACAGATTGCCTGATTTATCTATCCTGGCAGCTAGCAGGTCATTATAATGATATGTACGGTAATGTGTAAATACTTTACTTTTAGATGTTGATGGTTTTTGATGAAGTTCTGTATAATACTGCTCTCCTAAAAGCACAAGGCTGCCATCGTTATTTACAATTACTTCCTGTAATTTGAGCGCTTCAAATTCAGCTTTTCCTTCCTCATCTTTCTTTTCGTTTTTCTTCTTTTTACTTTCAGATAAATTCTGGTTCAAAATCTCAAGCGGAATTTCATAGGTTTTTACATCATAAAGCTCGCCATCTTTACCAGCTTTTGCTACAATAAACCCGTCACTTGAAAATTTATTTTTCCCTATATTATAAAAACCGGCGCATACCATGTAATCACCCGGCGTTTCCTGTAAGGTAAGCGTCCTTATAAATTTATCTTTGATATTTATCTTGGTCGTTTTAATTTAATTGCTTCCATTTTTTAAACGCATAAGTTCTATATGGTAATTTGGTGCACCTTCTTTTTTGCTTTTATTACTGTCATCATGAAATACCTTCGCAAGTATATAAGTATTTCCCTGCATGTCAATTGCATAATCAAGGGCATCCATCCTGCGCTCGGTATATGGCATCTTTATTTCTTCCTGAGATGTCATTGTTAATCCCTGATCAAAACCGGCCATTCCAATTATGTCATAGCTTTTTGTATCACTTTTTATTTTGGGCTTCATCCTATATTGCACAAGCAGCTTCTTCTTCTCCATATCCTGAATAAAGTCAAACTTATCTGTGGTCTCAAGGCTATTTAAGGTATTAACTCCGTTAGACCACAAGTTCGGGCTGTCAACCCAGCCACCTCGTTCTTCATCATCAATACCGCTCCAGTTAAGTTTGGTTTTTAAAGGTGCGCCCGTAACTTTACCGTCAACCTTTAATAGCAGCTTCGCCTCTGCTGTAAATATTCCTTTTACAAAATCTATTTCGCGCACAAATAGCTGCTCTTTATCGTTTCTTCCATCCCAAAGTGAATAGAAAAGGTAATATCTGCCTCCATGTTCTATAACATCTTCAAGCTGCATATTTTTGGGGAAATCTTCATATTTTTTTTCAGCTATAAATGAAACTTTTTCATCTTTATTATTGAATATCTGCAGCATTACATCACGCTCTTCTATTTTTACGGCAAGTAATCGATTATTATTGCTGAAATAAAATTTCTTGCCTTCAAAAAGTTTATACGGTGCGCTAACTGTATAGCTGTAGTCATTAGAGAGTGTTTTCTGCGCAAAACCCACTACGGCATTAAGCACAACTATAAAAAGTAAAATCTGTTTTTTCATTAGTTAAGTAATTTGCATAACGGCGCAAGTTTAAGCAAATTATACAAAAACATTAACAAATATTTTTAGATATTTTTAACAAGATTATGACAACAAAAAAGGCCGGCGAAAATATTCGCAAGCCTTTAAAAATATGTACATTTCAAATTACTTCTTTTTTATGGCAGTTAATATAGCCGCAGTAACCAATGCGCCCGCAGTATAATAAGCAACTGTCAATACTTTAGATTTAGTGGTTTTAGTAACCGGCTCCGGGTCGAGGCCCATTGGCTCAGGCAATACAAGCGCGCCAATACCTCCAGATAATCCTAAAGCTAAAGCACGTGGCCAGACACCTTCAGTACCGCCTGCACCAATAGCGCTGTAATATAACGCATTGCTTACCAAATCTCCTCCCAGCGTGGCCGCATACAAATTGTCTTTACCTGATATGTGTGTACCGAAGTAATGTAGAATTTTCTGCAAGGCTTCTTCACCAACAAGATCAACCCGCGGCATACCGCTGTCGGTTTTCTTTAAGCTTTCATGCATTATGTTTAAGGCTATGGCGCCCCCAAGGCCGGCAAGCAGGTTTTTGGCTGTACTCATAATGGTAACTTTTCAAGATATATTATAAAGTTCGGACTAAAAACATAGTGATGCTGTTACCGTTTCGTTAAAGTATAAAACAAAAAAGCCCCTCCGCCTGTGGCGAAAGAGCTTTTGTATAATGTATTGAGGATAAAGCTTATGCTTCTACCGCTACTACAGAAACATAAGACTTGTTGTCTCCTTTTTTCTGGAACTTCACGATACCGTCAACCTTAGCGTGTAGTGTATGGTCTTTGCCCATGTACACATTCTCGCCCGGGTTGTGCTTAGAACCTCTCTGCCTTACTATGATGTTGCCGGCAATAGCAGCCTGGCCACCATATATCTTAACGCCAAGACGTTTCGACTCTGATTCCCTACCGTTCTTAGAACTACCGACACCTTTCTTGTGAGCCATGATGTTTTAGTTTTTAATTGTTAATATTATTCTGCAGTTTCAGTTTCAGCTTTCTCTGTTTTCTTGGCAGCTTTTTTAGCTCCCGGCGCAGTGATGCCAGATATCTGGATTTGCGTTAGCGACTGGCGGTGGCCATTTTTCTTCTTGTAGCCTTTCCTGCGCTTCTTTTTGAAAACAATTACTTTGTCACCTTTTAAGTGCTGCAGCACTTTGGCTTCTACCGAAGCACCTTCTATAGCCGGGGCGCCTAGGGTAATGCTTCCGTCTGCATCAAGCATAAGAACTTTTGCGAATGATACCGCATCTCCTTCTTTGCCTTCAAGACGGTGAACGAAAACCTTTTGGTCTTTGCTAACTTTAAATTGCTGCCCTGCTATCTCTACGATTGCGTACATAACAATATGGTTTAATTAAAAATTTGAGGTTGCAAATATACAATATATTCTTTATCAAACAACTCTGCGTCAAAAAAATAAACCTGTTTTTGCAGCATGTGTAAAGCTGACACTCAATTCTTAAAAAAAAGTTATTTTATATGTAACAAATTAACGAACTTGCATACCCATATCACAAAACAAAATATTCTATTTTTTATGAAAAATTCTTTATTGGCTTTAGGTTCCCTCCTGATGCTCGGTACGGCAGCTTCTGCCCAGAAGGTGGCATTTGAGGAATACAACCTTGACAATGGGTTGCATGTTATTTTACATCAGGACAAATCGGCGCCGGTAGTGGTTACATCTGTTATGTACCACGTGGGTTCTAAAGACGAGAACCCTGAGAGAACAGGCTTTGCGCACTTTTTTGAGCACTTGCTTTTTGAAGGTACAAAGAACATACAGCGCGGTGAGTGGTTTAAGATTGTTACGGCAAACGGTGGTAACAACAATGCCAACACAAGCGATGACAGGACCTATTACTATGAAGTTTTCCCAAGCAACAATACTGAGCTTGCCATCTGGATGGAAAGCGAAAGGCTTATGCACCCGGTAATTAACCAGATTGGTGTTGACACGCAAAATGAGGTTGTAAAAGAAGAAAAACGCCTTCGTGTAGACAACCAGCCTTACGGTAACCTTATTGCCGAAGTAAAGAGAAACATGTTTAAGGTGCACCCTTACCGCTGGGCAACCATCGGCTCTATGGAGCACCTTGATGCTGCTACACTGGCAGAGTTCCAGGCGTTCAACAAAAAATTCTATAGCCCTAACAATGCTGTGCTTGTAGTTGCAGGTGATATAGACATTGCACAGACAAAGGGCTGGATACAAAAATATTTTGCACCGATACCTAAAGGAGCACCGGTAACACGCCAGAAATTTGAAGAAAAACCAATCACGCAGCAGTTCAGGGCTAAATATGAAGACCCTAACGTACAGCTGCCAATGGTGGTTACTGCTTACCGCACACCATCTATGAAAACACGTGATGCACGCGTGCTTGATATGATTTCGTCTATACTTAGCGATGGTAAGAGCTCGCGCATGTATAAGAAAATTGTAGATGACAAGAAAATGGCGCTGCAAATGGGCGCTTTCAATTATACACAGGAAGATTATGGCCTGTACATCATTTACGGCATACCAATGCAGGGCTTCACTGCTGATGACCTTGTAAGGGAGTCTGACGAGGAGATCAAAAAACTTCAGACAGAGCTTATTTCTGAGAAGGAATTCCAGAAACTGCAAAACCAGTTTGAAGCTCGTTATGTAAGCAGCAACGCAAGCCTTGAAGGTGTTGCCGAAAACCTTGCTTCTTACTATATGCTGTATGGTGATATCAACCTTATCAATACCGAGATTGATATGTACCGTTCAATAACTCGTGAAGAGATTAGGGAAGTAGCTAAGAAATACCTTATGCCAAACCAACGCATGATACTTGACTATGTTGCCGCACCTGAAGGCGCTGCACCTGCTGAAGCTCCTAAAGCGGCACCAAAAACTGCTGCAAAAGCTGCACCGGCCCCTGCTAAGGCTGCACCAGCTCCTGCTAAAGCTGCAGAGCCTGCAAAAGCAGCTGCCGCTGCAAAACCTGCTGCTCCTGCTCCTGCCGAACAAACCCGCACAATTGAAGAAGGTGATTCACTATCTAAAATTGCAGGCGAAATTTATGGTGACATCTATAAGTACAATATGATTTTCCAGGCGAACAAAGACAAAATATCTGACCCTAACCTTATTTACCCGGGCCAGGTAATTACAATCCCTGCAAAAAAGTAATTCCTCTAAAAGTGTAACTTAGCACAAAACTTTAGCACAAAAACAATGAAAAAAGTAATATATATAGTAGCAGCCTTATTTTTAACTGTTACAACAATGCAGGCACAAGACAGGCCAATGCCAAAACCGGGGCCGGCGCCAAAAGTAAATGTAGGTAAGCCGCAAACCTTCAGCCTGCCAAACGGCCTTAAGGTAATGGTGGTAGAAAACCATAAACTGCCTAGGGTATCATATAACCTTACGCTTGATACGCCTCCATATGCTGAAGGCGACAAAAAGGGTGTTAGTGACATGACCAGCGCACTAATGGGCAACGGTACTAAAACAATATCAAAAGATAAGTTTAATGAAGAGGTTGACTTTCTTGGTGCAAACATCAACTTTTCAGGCTCGGGAGCTTCTGCAAGCGGGCTTTCAAAATACGGCGACAGGATACTTGAACTAATGGCTGACGGAGCGCTTAACCCGCTGTTCACTCAGGCAGAATTTGACAAGCAGAAAGCACAGATTCTTGAAGGGCTTAAGGCTGACGAAAAGAGCGTTCCTGCTGCTGCAGAGCGTGTAGCTGATGTACTTGTTTATGGCAAAAACCACCCGAACGGTGAATACCTTAGCGAGGCTACTTTAAACAATGTAACGCTTAAAGATGTTCAGAACAACTACAACACATACTTTGTACCGGGCAAAGCGTACCTGGTAATTGTTGGCGATGTGAAATTTGCCAATGTAAAAAGTAAAGTTGAGAAGCTTTTCGGTTCTTGGAAAGCAGGAACTCCGCCAATGGTGAAATATACAGACCCTAAAGACGTTGCAGGCACACAAATCAACTTTGTTGATATGGGCAATGCCGTGCAGTCTGAAATTTCTGTTATCAATGTGGTAAACCTTAAGATGACAGATAAGGAGTATTTCGCTGCCCTTCTTGCTAACCAGATTCTTGGCGGCGGCGGTGAAGGAAGGCTTTTCCTTAACCTTCGTGAGGCACATGGCTGGACGTATGGCGCATACTCATCATTAGGCTCAGGCAAATATGTTACCACGTTCAACTCATCAACATCTGTACGTAATACAGTAACCGACAGTGCAGTTGTTGAGATATTCAACGAAATCAAGAGAATGAGGAATGACCTTGTAAGCGAGGAAGACCTTAAGAATGCAAAGGCTAAATACATTGGTAACTTTGTGATGCAGGTTGAAAAGCCGGCTACCATAGCCCGCTATGCACTTATGACTCAAACGCAAAACCTGCCTGAGAACTTCTATGAAAACTACATTGCCAACATCAATGCAGTTACAGCACAGGATATCAAAAACGCAGCCAACAAATTCTTCCTTGCGGAAAATGCCCGCGTAGTGGTTGTTGGTAAGGCAAGCGATGTACTTCCCGGACTTGAAAAACGCGGAATTCCTATCTCTTACTTTGACAAGTACGGTAATCCTGCAGAGAAACCGGGCGCAAGCAAAGCCGTGGCTGCCGGTGTAACAGTAAAATCTGTTGTTGACAATTATATTAAAGCGATTGGTGGCGAAGCAGCAGTAAAAGCTGTTAAGACCCTTGCTATGACATATACAGGAACAGTACAGGGCATGCAGATGCAGATGGATGTAAAAATGGCCGACAAAAAACAGGCTGTAATTGTTACGGCAATGGGCCAGCAGATGATGAAGCAGGTGATTAATGAAAAATCAGGCTATATGGTAATGCAGGGGCAAAGGCAGGAAATTACAGGCGAAGATCTTGCTGACTACCAAAAAGATGCTATGCCTTTTGACGAACTTAACCTGCCGTCTAAACCGGGTGTTGCACTTAAAGGTATTGAGAAGTTTAACGGTGTTGATGCTTATGTGATTACTGAAGGTGACAACACATACTACTTTGATGTAAAATCAGGCCTGAAGATTGCAAAATCTGAAAAGGTTGAAGGCCCGCAAGGCCCTATGAGCGTACTTACGCCATACAGCGACTACCGTGCTGTAAAAGGTGTGAAAGTACCTTACAAAACAGCAATCAATGTTGGTATTGAAATCGAGCTTACTGCAACCGATGCTAAAATAAACGAAGGTGTAACTGATGCTGACTTCCAGTAATCATTAATCCCTGATAGTAAAAAGGCTCCCGACATGGCGGGGGCCTTTTTTATTTCGCAATAATGCATATGTCATTTCGTTTTATACCTTTGTAATCCATTAGTAATCAAAATGCATTAAAATATTATAACATGAAAATCGTAAAATCATTATCACTATTTGCACTTGCTGCAGTATTGCTCACTGCATGTAATGACAAATCTAAAGACGGCAATGTTGATACAGACGCGACTTCAACTGACACGACTGCTGTTGACACAACTATGGCTAAAGAAACGGCGGCCAATCTTGAAACAACCACATTTAAGATTGATGGCATGACATGCCCTATGGGTTGTGCTGCAACTATTGAAAAGAAGCTGGCTAAGATGGAGGGCGTTGGCGAAGCTAAAGTAGACTACGAAAAGAAAACGGCTACTGTATCTTATGACCCTGCAAAGCAGACTCCGGAGAAATTTGTAGAAACAGTTGAAGGCCTTGCCGACGGCGCTTATAAAGTAAGTGATGTTCACAATTCTGCCGATAAAGCATATAACGGCGGCGGCGGTGATAAAGACAAGGATAAAAAGAAAAAAAGGCAGACAAGAAGGCCAAAAAAGCTGAAACTACAACAGCAAATACAGACGACAAGAAAGCTTCATGCCACAGCGGCGAGAAGAAAGGCGGATGCTGCTCATCTTCAGCTAAGAAAAGCTGCCACAGTGAAGAAAAAGGCGGAAGTATGTAATGTCTACAGCAATATAATTATGAAGACAGGCCAATGTGCCTGTCTTTTTTGCCACAAACTTCATCAACCTCACTAATTAAAATTTTTGAATGATCTGTTCGTGTTATTGATGGCAAAAAAAACTATTTCCAGCGTATGCTCTCTACAATGTTCTGCATGTCGTCTTTTATATAGCTGGCTGCAGGCATGATAGAGTCAAAATTAGGCTTGGCATAAAAATATACAGAACCTGTAAGGAAATGTTTAGTACTGTCGGTTACATAAAACTGGGCATTGGTAGCCGCATTTCCACCAACCTGGTAAAACATGCCGTATACTTTATTCAATGCATTGCTATACGGCCGTTCCTGTATCTCGTCAGCTTTAACCACGTGCTTGTATGTAAGATTCTGTGCATCGCGCAGGTGCTGCTCAAGGTTGCCATTTACAGGTTTATAGTTTAAGTAGATAGTAGCCTTCATCTTTGGGTAATGAAGCTCAATGCTGCAATCATCTTTATCCTTGATTTTAGCTGTAGTATTAACATCAAACGTAAACGGGCAGCCTACATCCAGGCTACGGTATTCACCAAGTGGGTAATCAAGCCGGAGGTATGCCTTAGGCTTAGGCACAGTTTCATCTCCGCATGATACAGCAGCCACAGTCAGTGCGAGGCATCCTGCCAGTTTAAAAATCTTATTCAGGTTGTTCACTATCATGTTTCAGGGTAACCTTTATCTGCCTTATACGGCGTTTGTCAAAAGATTCGACGGTAAAGATATTGCCTTTAAATTTAATTTTTTGCCCTTTCTTCGGGAAATTGCCCGACTGCTCCAACATGAAACCGGCCAGGGTTTCTGCTTCACCTTTCGCCTCTTCAAAATCATCCTCATCAAGTGCAGTTATCCGGCAAAAGTCTTTGATGTTTATCTTCCCGTCAAACAAAAAGTTATAGTCGTCTATACGGGAATAAATGATATCCTCATCGTCAAACTCGTCACTGATATCGCCTACAATCTCTTCTAATATGTCCTCCAGCGAAATGATTCCTGATGTGCCCCCGTATTCATCTACCACAACTGCCAGGTGGTTCTTCATCCCCTGGAACTCTCGCAGCAGGTCGTCAAGCTTCTTCGTCTCCGGCACAAAAAACGGTTCGCGGATGATATCTTGCCAGGCGAAGTCTGCATCCTCAATATGCGGTATCAGGTCTTTCACGAAGAGAACGCCCTTTATACTGTCAATATTGCCTTCATAAACCGGAATGCGCGAAAAGCCTTTTTCTACAATCCTGGGTAAAACTTCAGAAAAAGGTTCGCTGATATCTAAGGCAAACAGGTCAATCCTGGGGCTCATCACCTGCCTTGCATCCGTATTGCCGAAGGCCACTATACCCTCAAGCAAGCGCTGCTCTTCATGGGTGGTATCGCCATAATCGGTAAGTTCCAGCGCCTGTGAAAGCTGGTCAACGGAGAGTGCCTGTTTTTCGCCGCCCAGTTTTCTGTGGAGCATCAGTGTGATTTCTCTCATTGGTATGCTTAATGGAGAAAGCAGCTTACTTAGCACATATACCATATTTACTGATTTCCTCGCAACCTTAGCACTGTTTCGGGCTGCATATACTTTAGGGAGCACATCGCCGAACAGCAGCAGAAAAAATGTGATGATTACAACCTGGATAAAAAGGCGAAGCCCTGAATTGGTAATGCTGTAAAAAACATCATCAGCATAGCGGAAAAAGAGTATAATGATGCTAATATTGGTAAAAGTATTGGCAATAACAAACGTTGCGAGCAGCTTTTTGGGCTTTTTGAGCAGGCGCGAAACCATTATGCCGCGAGAGGGACTTTTGCCATTAATCTTATCAAGGTCTTCGGGGGATAATGAAAAGAAAGCTGTTTCGCAGGCAGAGATAAAAGCCGAGCAAAATATAAACACAGCTATAGCTGCGAATCTTATAACAAGTTCTGAAGGGGTAAGCAGTAAACTCTCGGGGCCGGGGTCGTCCAAAATTACGGGTATTTAATTAAAACGGCAGGTCGTCATTAGGCAGGGGCTGTATATCATAAGCAGGTTTCTGGTCTGATGCGTTACCCTGGGCTGCGCGTGCCTGGTTATCAAGTTCTTTTTTGGTGGTAAGAAAGGTAAATTCTGTTACCTGAATTTCAGTGGTGTACTTAGTGGTACCGTCTTCGGCCTGCCACTGGCGCGATTTTATACGGCCTTCCACATAAATCTTATCCCCTTTAGTTAGGTACTTTTCACAAATTTCGGCAGCTTTGTTGCGCACCACAAGATTGTGCCATTCTGTACTTGTTATCTTTTCATTAGTCTGCTTATTGATGTACACCTCATTGGTGGCCAGAGGAAACCTGCCAATGCAGTTGCCGCCTTCAAAATAGTGCATTTTTACATCATCGCCAAGATGCCCTATGAGCATCACTTTGTTTAACGTTCCGTTCATGGCTGGGATAGTTTACGTAAATATAAATAATTTTAAGACAGCTGCCAATGCTTCTCTATAAAATTATAAATAATGATAGGAAAGGGATATGTTTTTAAGGTTTCAACATCAATAGCATCAGCAACAATCTCATTTGTAATCACTTCCCAAAAACGGATGTGTAGGTGCTGGTGGGACAGTTTGTGAATGACCGGCTCATTATTTAGCAACCTGAAACCTGAAACCTGAAACCCAAAATCATATTTTTTAATTAACTGTTCAACATCTTCAGAAGCCATGGGCCCATCAGTTTCCAGTAAAGGAAATTCATAAAGGTTATGCCAGATGCCTTTGGCGGTACGTTTTTGGATGAGACTGTTACTATTAGCATCTTTTACAATAAGGTAATTAAAGTAGCGGTTAGTAACTTTTGTTTTCTTCAGCTTTACCGGCAGCTCATTTACTCTCCCTGTATTGAAGGCGACACAATCGCTCACTAGCGGGCAAATCATGCAGGGCGGGTTTTTAGGCACACACTGCAGGGCCCCGAACTCCATCATAGCCTGGTTAAATAGTGATGCCTGGCCCTTCGGCATAAGTGATGCAGCCTTTGCTGTAAACTCTTTTTTCGCGCCGGGTGATGAAATATCGGTAGTTATACCGAAATAGCGCCCAAGCACCCGGTATACATTACCATCAACCACAGGAACTTCTTCGCCATACGCAATACTTGCAATAGCTGCTGCGGTATAGTCGCCCACGCCCTTCAATTTAAGCAGGCCGTTATAGTCGGGCGGAAATATTCCAGTCATTTCATCGTTTACCATTTTGGCTGTGGCATGAAGATTGCGTGCCCTTGAATAATAACCCAAGCCCTGCCACAGCTTCAGCACCTTTTCCTCGGGCGCTTCAGCAAGGCTTTTTACTGTAGGGAACGCTTCGGCAAAAGCAATAAAATAAGGCAATCCCTGCGCAACACGCGTTTGCTGGAGGATAATTTCGCTGAGCCAGATAAAGTATGGGTCGGTAGTTTTACGCCAGGGCAGGTCGCGCCTGTTTTGTAAATACCAGTCTGTTAAAGCTTTAGAAAATTGCATGATTTGGTAACGGTTAGCAAAAGTAAAAGTTTATGTGATTAAATTTTAATGCTTTAACCTTGAATAATTGTTTTTTTAATTGTTATATTTGCACACTCAAAAAAATACACACATATATTTAAATTATAAGAAAATGACGAAAGCAGACATCGTAGCGAAAATCTCGGAAAAACTAGGCCTTGAAAAAGGAGATGTACAGGCAACAGTTGAGTCTTTTATGGAAGAGGTAAAAAGCTCACTTGAAACAGGCGATAATGTTTACCTAAGGGGCTTCGGAAGCTTTATTATTAAAACACGTGCTGAAAAAACAGGCAGGAACATATCTAAGAATACTACTATAAAGATACCTGCACACAACATCCCTGCATTCAAGCCTGCAAAGATTTTTGTTGATGGGGTTAAAACTAATACAGAAGCAAAGTAAAAACTTATTTATTAATCAATAATCCCTAGACGCGTATGCCAAGCGGTAAGAAAAGAAAAAGACATAAGGTAGCTACCCACAAACGTAAAAAACGTGCGAGAGCTAACCGCCACAAAAAGAAAAAGTAGTTCTAAACTACTTTTTTCTTTTTAGATTATTAAGTTCATTGACAAAGGGTTTAAGGTTTTGGGTTTCGGGTTTTGAGTTACGACTGTGACTGAAAACTGTGACTGAATACTGAATAATAACCCGCCGGGTAATAACAATGCCTGTTTAAAAATTGTTTAATCCATCTGCCTGCGGAGTTGCGGGTTAAGAGTTTTTAAGTTTCGAGTTAGCCAACCCGGAACATGAAACCCCGAAACCAATAACTGCCTCGCGGATAAAAATGTACAGTGTGAATAAAGAATTAATCATTCGATCTGGTTCTGACGCGGTAGATTTTGCCTTATTAAAAGATGGAAAACTAATTGAATTGCACAAGGAAACGGAAGATAAGAGCAACTTCCAGGTAGGTGATATTTTCCTCGCGAAAATACGCAAGCCGGTAGCCGGCCTTAATGCCGCGTTTGTAAATGTAGGCTTCGAGAAAGATGCCTTTTTACACTACCATGACCTGGGCCCTAACCTCCCTTCCCTGCTGAAATTCATAAAACTTGTAAGCGCAGGTAAATTAAAAGACTATTCATTAAAGAATTTCACCTTTGAGAAAGAGATTGACAAAGACGGCGCCATTGCCGATGTGCTAAGCACAAACCAGTCAGTTCTTGTGCAGGTGGTAAAAGAGCCTATATCTACCAAAGGGCCGCGCATAAGCAGCGAACTGTCGCTGGCCGGCCGCTATATAGTGCTCGTACCTTTTTCTGACAGAATATCTATTTCGCAGAAAATAGAATCAAAAGAAGAAAAAGACCGCCTTAAGCGCCTGGTACAGTCTATCAGGCCCAAAGGATTCGGTGTAATAGTGCGCACCGTTGCAGAAGGCCGTAAAGTGGCCGAAATCGACAAGGACCTCAGCAACCTGCTTGACAAATGGACGCAGATGTGCAAGAGGATACCAAGCGCACACCCTCCGTCACGGGTATTGGGCGAAGTCAACAGGGCTTCATCAATACTGCGCGATGTTTTCAACGATACCTTTACCGGTATATATGTTGATGACGAGGATATGTATTACCAGACACGGGACTATCTGCAGGAGATAGCACCCCAGAAAGCGAATATCGTGAAGCACTACCAGAACAAGGAACTGCCGTTGTTTGAAAAATACAACATAGAGCGGCAGATAAAAACCTCGTTCGGCAAAACGGTATCTATGAGCAAAGGCGCCTATTTAATTATAGAGCATACGGAAGCCCTGCACGTTATTGACGTGAACAGCGGCAACCGGAGCAATAAGGCCCAAAGCCAGGAAGATACCGCGCTGGAAGTAAACATGATAGCAGCTGCAGAGATTGCACGCCAGCTGAGGCTGCGCGATATGGGTGGTATTATTGTGGTTGACTTTATAGACATGGGCAACCCAGACCACCGCAAGAAGCTGTTTGATTTTTTACGCCAGGAGATGAGCGACGATAAAGCGAAACACAAGATCCTGCCACCGAGTAAGTTTGGACTGATCCAGATTACTCGCCAGAGGGTAAGGCCCGAGGTGAACATCAAGACGCGCGAAGAAGACCCTAACAACGAAAAAGGGGAAATTGAAGCGCCAATACTGGTGATTGACCGCATAACGGCCGACCTTGAACGCATTATTAAGAACCACAAGAAAATTGTGCTGCACGCACACCCTTTTGTGGCGGCTTATTTAACTAAGGGTTTCCCCAGCACCCGCTCAAAATGGTTTTTTGAGCATAAAAAATGGGTAAAAATTATACCACGTGACGCTTACACGTATTTAGAATACCGCTTTTATGATAGCAAAGGAAACGCTATCTCAGAATAACAAGAACCGCCCTAATAAGATATTGGGGCGGTTTTTTTGTTTAATTTTATCTCATCAATCATAAAATATGCAGCACCAAACAAATATTAAAAGACGTTTTCTTGCAGGATTAATTGATTATACTCTAATAATTAGCGCCACATGGTTCTACATCTACACTTTCGGCAAGGAAACAACTGATGGCTACGTTGTTAATGGCTTACCGGCACTTGTACCTGTATTATTTTGGTTTTTTATGACTGTTGGGATTGAACAAATAGCTGGTGCCACATTGGGTAACGGCATTGCCAGATTAAAGCCGATTGACCTTAGTTAAACCGTCAGTAATTCAATCGTTTAAACGACACATCCTTGATCCCATCGATATGTTTTTCTTTGGATTAGTAGCTTTCATCACGATAAAAAACACAGGAAAGCGACTGGGTGATTTATGGGCGGGAACAATTGTTATAAGGCATATAGCGACTTAAATCCTATTCCATTAATTACTCAGAAGGAATTGAAATATTCCGGCTAAAGCAACACTCCTTCTAACAAAAACCCGGCTGAAGCGGGAGCAATGATGCCAATCTTTGCGGCTTGGCGCCTTTGCGAGACAAAAACCCCGCCTTAAAATCTGCGCTCTCTCCGAGATTGCCACTTCGTTTCTTCTCGCAATGACCCCAACCCCCAACATTCAATATTAAATCTTACATTACCAGTTGTTTATATTAAACATTAGTAATAGATTTACTGCAAAATCACCTTTATGAAAAAACTTTTACTTTCGTCATTATTGCTAGTTACCGGCCTTGCCTTTGCACAACCTGCAAATGACAACTGTGCCAATGCTACTGTAATACCTGTTAACCCCGGTGTTCTTTGTACACAAACTGTAAGCGGGACGCTTACCGGTGCCACCGCATCAGGTGTAGCAAACCCAACCTGCACAGGCAACCCTAATGATGATGTATGGTTTAGCTTTACAGCTACATCCCTCAAACATTCGCTTACCATAACTCCTGATACCCAAGGCATAAACATTTTATATGCACTATACACAGGAGATTGCAGCAACCTTACATATAAGGGCTGCGCAAATATTACATCACCCTTATTAAACAACATAGTTGTGGGTGAAACCTATAAGGTAAGGGTGTATAGCCAGTCAGCAAATCCACAAACAGTTAATTTTACTGCATGTATTAACACTGCCGAAGTTATTACTACCGATGCTACTATTACCCCAGCTCAGGTAATTGAGACGCTGACCGGAAATTCGCCTTGTGTATCTGTATCAAACATAACTTACAGCGGGGGCAGCACTTACGGCCAGCCTGCCAGTATAGGTACTTTCAACAGAAATAATACTTCTTTCCCTCTTGCTAGCGGTATAATACTTTCAACAGGTGCGGTTGCCGCAGCCCCCGGGCCTAACAGCACCGTGCAGAGCAGCAACCCAGGTTGGCCCGGCGATGCCGAGCTTCAGCTGCTTGGTGGTGTAAGCCAGCTTAACGACGCAACAAAACTTGAATTTGATTTTATCCCGCAGATAGACCATATGAGCTTTGATTATATCTTTGCTTCAGAAGAGTATGAAGGAACATATGCCTGCAACTTTGGAGATGTATTTGCCTTTATACTTACAGATATGGTAACCGGAGAAAAAACTAATCTGGCGGTAGTGCCGGGCACAAATACACGGGTATCAGTACTTACCATCAGAGATATGCAATATTTTTCACCGGCAGCGTGTCCCTCTGTAAATCCGCAATATTTTGGTAACTTTTACGGTGCGCTGCCCTTTGCGGCTCCCGTTAACTTTAACGGTATGACTGTACCTCTTACTGCGCAAAGTACAGTAATACCCGGCAGGCAGTACCATATTAAATTGGTTATAGCCAACGCTTTAGACCATACTTACAATTCGGCAGTGTTTCTTAAGGCAGGCAGTTTCAACATTGGTGATATCACATCAGGCTATACAAATCTTACTTCATCAAATGGCACTATACTTTGCAATGGCCAAGATACCGTGCTTAGTGTAAACGGCAGCAATACGTTAAATTATAGCTGGAAACTAAATGGCGTGCCTATACAGGGTGCAACGTCAAACACACTTACCGTGGCCGAAGCCGGCACTTATACAGTGACTATCGCCATGACAAATGGCTCAGGCTGTTCGGTAGAGCGCACCATTGAAATACATTCTGCAACATCAGGCACAGCCCCGGATTTAAATGACATGTGGGTGTATGAAGTAAACAGCGATGGCCAGGCACCATTTGACCTTGCAGCACAAGTAACAGCCATTACAAACATGACAGGTTACGCCGACATGTATGTAACCTTTCACGTTACACAGGCTGCTGCAGAAGCTTATGCAAACGCTTTGCCGATGCCATACATAAATACTGCAAACCCACAGGTAATTTATGCCCGCATACAAAACCCGGAGAACGACTGCTACGTTATATCGCAGTTCAGCATCGGGGCTGTTGACGAAAATTACCAGACACCCCCGCCAACAGGGCCGGGCATACAAGGTTTTGTACCGGGTGATACGCTTGCAGATATTGAGATTGAAGGAGAGAACATACTTTGGTATGACAACCCGGGCTCTGACGCAACCGGCAAGTTTACAACCGACAGCGTAGATACCCCGCTGCCACTTACAACCCTATTGGTTGACGGTATGACCTACTACGCATCTCAAACCAAATTCGGGCGTGAAAGTGTAGAGAGGCTGCCTGTTACCATAGATGCTGCAATGGGCACTAATGGCGTTAATTTTAAAAACTTCTCTTACAGGCCAAACCCTGTGAAAGACATACTGCAGCTATCGAACGGAGCTGCTATTGACAAGGTTGAAGTTTACAACATTGTAGGACAGAAAGTGAAGTCTGAGAATGTAGGTAAAACTGATGTTTCAGTTGACCTAAACAGCCTTACAAACGGTGTTTATATTGTAAAAGTGACCTCAGCCAACACACAGAAGTCTATTAAGATCATCAAGCAATAAAATTTATTTAATTGATAAGAAGCCGCCCATGCAAATTGCCTGGGCGGTTTTTTTTAAACCAAAAAATCCCTCCTTTCGGAGGGACAAAAAACTCAACCACTAACTTAAACCTATCATAACTGTGGAAACATTATGATTTGCAATAATCAGCAATACAAAGTTCTTACTATGATACAGGCCGGTAATTACACAATTGTGCAGAAAGCTTACATAAACAACTAAAATTTAAATAGTTTTATCTAATTGTTTTAATAAAATTTCAGCACATACTGTAATGTAATATAATCTGTGCTGTCTTTATGAAGATTGCTGCCTGTAGCAGGGCGGCAATTGGAGGTCTTTTATATTTGTATAATAATTTTTTACCAATGAAACACCTGTACCTTTTTTTATTGTGTGCTATGTCAATGTCATTATATGCACAAACCATTTTGCTCGAAAAGCCTAAAGTAGATGAACGTGTTGAACTGCTCAGTATCGTTTTCCGTATGGCAGGCGCCGAAGAATATTCATCTGACGGATTCAAGCTGTACACCGACAAGATATATAAACATTTTGCACCGTATAAAAACCACCCGATTTCTGCCTTTATACAAAAACAGCGGGAAACCGTAGGTACCGGTTATGATGCAGTGATGAAAATGGCAGTGCATATAAGCCCGGCGCCGGAATTTCGCCCGCTTGTAACTTTTACCGATAATTTGCCCGAGCGTTGGGGTAAAAAGCAGGCTGAAGAGTTTCTTACGCTGCTGAGGCAATATTACAAGGATACCAAATGCGATGCGTTCTTTGTGCAAAACCGGGAGCTTTACCGCGAATCGGAAAGGCTTTTCATGCCTGTTTTTAATGAGCTTGACACCCAGTGGTATAAAGATTTTTACGGCAAAGACCCGAAAGAAAAATTCAATATCATACTTGGCCTTGGGAATGGCGGAGGCAATTACGGGCCTGACCTGGTATATCCTGACGGCAGGCGTGAGGTATTTGCCATTATGGGTACGTGGGCGCCTGACAGTGTTTCAATGCCGCAATACGGCAAAGATATTTTCCCGACGCTGGTGCATGAGTTTAACCATTCATTTGTGAATTACCTTAATGAAATGCATAAAGCAAAGCTGAAAAAGAGTGGCAGCAGCATTTTTGGTTTTGTTGAAGCGCAGATGCGCGAGCAGGCATATGCTAACTGGAAAACAATGCTTGATGAAGCGCTTGTAAGGGCGGCAGTGATAAAATACATGAAAGACCACAAGTACAGCAAAGAAGCTCTGGACACTGAAACAGGCATACAACTGAACCGCGGCTTTATATGGATTGAAGAGCTTGTTGCAAAGCTGGAAGAATACAGCGCCAACCGCAAAAAATACCTAACACTGGAAAGCTACATGCCTGAGCTTATACGTTTCTATGACAACATAAGCAAAGACTTTGGCACTCTTAAAGCGGCTTATGACAAAAGGAAGCCAAAGGTGGCCGGCATAGTCGGGTTTAAGAACAATGCACAGGATGTAAACCCAAACCTGAAGCAGCTTCAGGTAATGTTTGACAGGCCGCTGCTGGGCAAAGGCTATTCTGTAAACCTGGGCGACAAAGGCAGGGACTTTTTCCCTGATATCAAAAAAATCACCTATTCTGCAGACAGGAAAACAGTATTTTTTGAAGTTTTATTGCAGCCCGGCAAAGAATATGAAATGGTGCTTACCGGAAGATCTTTTAAATCTGAAGACGGTATAGGGATGGACGACTATCCCATTAAATTCAAAACAGCGTTGAAGTAATTTTGAAAATAGTTTTGCTTTCCGAGAGAGTACTTACCGAAAAAATTAATTTTGAATTTCACCCTGTGTTGCGAGCGCCATTAAGCATTTTGCAACTAATCTTAAAGTTATTTGTTTTAAAACAGAATTAATATCTATTCCAAAAATTTACATAAAATGCATGAATATGAGTAATAAGTAGTTACATTTACATATAACCACAAATCAATTCATCCATGAAAAAAAATTTACTCTATTTAGCATTTACTGCTTTTACAACTGCGGGCCTTTACGCACAAATCAATGTAAGCGCTACCGGCGGAACGGGTGCAGGCACCTACACTACCCTTAAAGGCGCATTTGACGCAATAAATGCCGGTACACACCAGGGGGCTATCACTATTGATGTAACTGCAAGCACAGCCGAAACGGACGCTGCTGTGCTTAACGGAAGCACATCACCTGCAAGCTATACTTCTGTATTAATTAAGCCTGCAACAGGTGTTACAGCTACAATATCCGGCTCAATTGCAACAGCTATCATCAAGCTTAATGGGGCTGATAATGTTACCATAAACGGCAGCAACAACGGCAGTTCATCCCGAAACCTTACCATCAATAACACACTTGTTGCCGGAACAGGCCAAAACCCGGCGGTGTTGTGGGTAGCAAGTACGCTTACAGATGGCGCTAATAACGTTACTTTGAGAAATATCAATTTTGCAGGGTCTACCCCGACAGGAACCGTGGGTAATGTTCTTGTATCAGGATCAACACTTGGTGCAGCCGAAGTTTCAAATAATAATTTTACCGCAATAAATAATACTTTTGTTAGGGCACAAAATGGAATTTTCGCTATAGGTAACGCCACCACAACCGATACAGGATGGGTTATCCGTAACAATGAAATCGGTTCTACCGTTGCAGCAGACAAAATGCTGTTCAGGGGTATTGCTGTACAAAATGCTAAGAATTTTGAAGTGAGCGGGAATGTTATCAATGGCGTTGTAATAGGGTCTACAAGTACTGCGCAAGGTATGCTTATTGGCGTAGGGGCTACAGATGGTTCTATTTTTAATAACGTAATTTCAGATATTAAAAACACAAATGCGGATGGCTATGGCGCGGTAGGCCTTTACCTTAACTCAAACAGCACTACTGCCAACTTACTTGTTTATAACAACATTATAAGCGATGTTACAGGAACCGGCTATGCGCTAGGCGGAGCATTGGGAGATAACGGTAACGGAATTTTTGTTGCACAGGGAGCGGGTTATAAAATATATTATAACACTGTTGTCTTAAACACCAACCAAACCAATGGAGGAAGGCCAGCAGCTATAAATGTGGCAGTAGGGGTTACTGCTGCCGGCGCAATTGATCTGCGCAATAATATATTTGTAAATACACAAACCACAACGGGCCAAAGGTATGCTATATACTCCGGTGCGCCCAATACCGTTTTTTCTAATATTAATAATAACGATTACTATACAACAGGTGCCAACCTGGGCTATATAGGTGCTACCAACAGGGCAACGCTTACAGACATACAAACAAGCTTTGGCGGTAATACCAACTCTATAAGCGTATTGCCTGTGTTTATGTCAGCAACAGATTTCCGTGTTCAGGCAATTGCTGCAAACGCAGCGCTTGACAACAAAGCTACTCCTGTAGCTGAAGTTACTACAGATGCCGACGGAGCTACAAGAAACGCAACAACACCTGATCTTGGCAGTTATGAATTTAGTGCGCCACTGTCTACCCAGGTATTCACAAAATCTCGTGTAATTTACAATAATCCTGTGGCAGATTACCTGAATATAAAGACTGACAGAGAGATACAAACTGTTGAGATATTCACCCTTTCAGGTCAAAGTGTAAGCAAAACTGACATTAATGCTGTTGAAGGTGCAATAGATATGCGCAGCTTATCATCAGGTATTTATGTTATGAAGATAACTTCTGAAGGCCAAACAAGTTCGATAAAGGTTATTAAGAAATAATAAATAAATACTTAAGTGAAAAGGCTGTCGAAAGACAGTCTTTTTTTTTTAACCAATTGCTAATACAGTATTTCAAAGAACCTGACAAAACCTGAAATACCAAAACCAAAATTAAATCACATATTTCAAACCTAAACACAAGGCCTAAAACCTAAAACCGAAGACCTAAACCGACACTGCAAAGGTACAACTGGTTTAAAAAACGATGGTTACAAAACCCGTTCAAAAATTAACCGTTCATCGATTATTTTCTTAACATAAAAAAGTGTTAATGCTTTCGCCTTTCCTGAACGAGGGTGATACGAAATTCTACGTTTTTGCTATAAGATGTTAAAAAGTGTTAACAGCAAATTTCTTATAAGAAATATCCTATGTTTATTGAGCCATAGTAAAATCCGGTGATAACTCGGTTTGAGAGCTCTTTACCTCTGTAATTTATTGAATATGAAAAGTTCCAGTTTTGCTTTCGCCACTTAACTCCCATTTCTCCATTAAAACGCCACGGTAAAATCGGGAAAGTCACCGGGTTTTGTTCCGGGTCTTTAAACCTGTTCCCCTGGATTGTTGCATCATATTCCTGATAATTAACTGATGGCGAAAAAAACAGGAAGAGTTCGCTTTGCCGGTATTTTTCTTTTTCGCGGAAAAGAGCAGCACCGTGCAGCGCCGAATCATACATTGGTGTCAGCAGTCCTTTTAAGCTTATACGCGCAGTAATTCCAAGTGATCCGCCCATCCATATCGTACCGGCGTTGATGTCGCCCCACGCATGAAAATCTACTTTTTCCCTAAACCGTCCACTAAATATTTTCTTCGAGTAAAATAAATTCGCCTGCAGCACCAATGCTGTTTTAATCTGGTACTGCCAGCCCTGTACTTTCTTGTATCCCAACAGGTTATGCAGCCCTTCCTGTACTTGCTCGCCCTGCGCCTGAGGCCCAACTACGCCGATTTGAAAATTCATTTTCAGCACGTCCTCGTTCAGGTAAAACTTGTTGATTCCTGCCTCGGCAAAGAGATAACCTGCAAAGGGCCTGTCGTTTACGTTGATATCAGCCGCACTGGCAGACTGCGGATTGTAGATATATTGGCCCAGCCTGAATTCCGTAACTCGTTTCGCTACATTTTCACTTTTGTGATTGCCGAGATAGCGGTAGTATAGCTCAAGCCCGTTTGTGTAATACTGGTCGTTTTCCCATGATGTATAAAGGTCATTATCAGTAATTACGCCTATCTCAGATGGCCGTTGGGCCAAAACCTGAAGTGAAAAAATTGCGAGGTAAAAAATGTAAAACCTTTGCATCAGTACTCCAGCTTTACGTAACGCATAAGCCTCACAATACGCCCTTTACGCCTCTCTATATATGATGATGAGCGTACAGGGTTGTACTTCCGTGGGTTGGGCAATATTGCTGCTATGCCTGCTGCTTCCCTCTTTGTCAGGGCTTTAGCATTTTTGTGATACCAGTGCTGGCAGGCCGCCTGCGCCCCGTACACGCCTTTACCCATTTCAATGCTGTTGAGGTAAACCTCCATAATACGCTCTTTGCTCCAGAAGATTTCAATAAGCACTGTGAAATAGGCTTCCAGGGCTTTACGCACATAACTCCTTCCCTGCCAAAGAAATACATTTTTAGCAGTCTGCTGTGATATGGTGCTGCCACCCTTTATCTTTTTACCTTTTGAGTTATGCTCATAGGCTTTCTGCATTGCTTTGAAATTGAAGCCGTTATGGGTGAGGAAGGTATCGTCTTCAGAGGCAATTACAGCTTTCTGGAGGTTTTCAGATATTTCTTCTATAGGAACCCAATCATGGCTGAGGCCTACATTGTCTTCATTCCAGTATTCAATATACCGCGAAAGCATGAGCGGGGTTACCGGCACCGGCACCCACCTGAAAATAATGACCGATAGTATTGAAAGCCCTATAAACCAAAGGAATAGCTTAAGGAGAAAACGTGAAATCTTGCGAAGCATATAGGTTAGTTATGGAGCAAAATTAGGAATAAATCTTTAAACCAAATCGGCAAGCTCCTGCCCTATTATGCTACCGATGGCCACACCCATGCCGCCGAGCCTAACACCACAATACACATGCTCTGAAAGCTGCTGTACCACCGGGTTTTTGTGTGTGCCCATACCCATAATTCCGCTCCAGCGATGGGCTATTTTGAAATCGGTTCCGGGCAGGATTATTTCGCGAAGCATAGTTTCTAGTTTGTTCTGAATCAGTTCTGTATTTCCGAAATCAGTTGTGGTTTCGCCCTCAAAGTCAAGATTGCGGCCGCCTCCGAAAAGTATCCTGTCTTCAAAATTACGGAAATAGTAATAGCCCCGGTCAATGTGAAATGTCCCGCGGATGTCAAGATTTGGTATAGGCTCTGTGATAAGTACCTGTGCACGTGCGGGTTTTACAGCGCCTTTTGTCAATCCTCCGGCAAAACCGTTGGTGGCAAAAAGCACTTTTTTAGATGTGAAATTAAAATCGCCCAAAGCTACATCCACACCATCTCCTCTTTCCTGGATTGAAGTCACGGTTTGCCCGTTCAGTATCATGATATTGTTCGCATATGCTTCTTTCAGCAATGCCTGCATCATGTTACCGGTATTGATTTGCGCCTCAAACGGATTAAATATCAGGTAATCATGTATATCGTTGAACCCGAAACGGTCAACTTCTTTCGCAAATACATCTGTTTTAAAAAGCGGCTTCAGTACCTCGTTTACAAACGGCATACGGCGCAGGCATTCTTCGTAACCCGATGCGTTATCTTTCAGGAAAAGCTCATAACCGCCGTAAGGTTTGTAGTCAACAGCAGCATCGCCAAGACGTTTTCTCAGAAGTTGCAGGCCGTTCCATCGCCTTGTAATAAGCGAGATTACTTCTTCTTCGGTATGGTTTTTCAAATCATCATTAATTTCAGAAAGGCTACCGAAACAAGCGAAACCCGCGTTCTTTGTACTTGCGCCCTGTGGTAAAGGGCCACTCTCTAAAACCAGGATTTTGCTTTCAGGGAAACGCTCACGCAGGCGCAATGCCGTATGCAGGCCCACAATGCCGCTGCCTACAATAGTATAGTCAACATTGGTGAACCACGTGTTTATTTCCCAAAAGCTCAGTTTCATCCCGGAAGGTTATCGTCCTGGCCGTCTTCAAGCTCTTCAACAGCCTCTTTTTCAGTCACTCTGTTTCCTTTTATCGCATTTAGAATAAGCGGTACGGTAGTGATTGCCACTATACCAAGGATGATGATTTCGATGTGCTTTTTCAGGTCAATATCCATATGGTTCAGGAACAGGTCATACAGGTAATGCCCTGCAAATATGAGGATGAACGCCCAAAGGAATGAGCTGAGGATATTAAAGAACATGAACTTCTTCTTATCCATCTTTACCACACCGGCAATAATTGGCGCAAACGTCCTGATTATCGGCAGGAAACGCGCAAAAATTATGGCACGCCCACCGTGTTTTTCGAAGAACTCATGTGACTGTATAAGGTACTTTTTCTTGAACCAGAAAGAATCTTTTTTATTATAAAGGTAGCTTCCGCTTTTGGCGCCAAACCAGTACCCGAAAGTATTGCCCACAATACCCGACAGCGCTACGAATGTTGACAGCAATGCCACATTAAGAAAATCATTTTCCATTGGCATTATGGTATTCATCAGCTCATTGCTGTAGATACCCGCAAGGAACAACAGGCTGTCGCCCGGAAGGAAAAAGCCCGCAAAAAGGCCTGTTTCGGCAAAAACTATAAAAAGCACAACATAGATGCCGACAGGAACGCCTGACACCGTTAGGTTAATATAAAATTCAGGGTTTAAAAGTTGCGTCCAGTGAAAACTGTCCATAATTGATTGAGTTTATTTGATTGATTTAATTTGATTCAGGTTTTCTTTCCCACTTGTCTACAGCCGTGGTTGCCAGCGCATTACCCAAAACATTGGTCGCACTGCGAAACATATCGCAAAAATGGTCTATCGGCAATATCAGCGCTATACCTTCGGCAGGGATGTCAAACATGGCGCAGGTTGCAATCACCACAATTAGCGATGCACGGGGAACCCCTGCCACACCTTTGCTCGTAAGCATAAGCACCAGCAGCATAAGCAGCTGCTTCTCGATAGGCATATCAATCCCGTATACCTGTGCTATGAAAAGGCTTGCAAAAGTCATATACATCATACTGCCGTCAAGGTTAAATGAGTAACCTAAAGGCAGCGTGAATGATACAATTTTAGGGTCGGCGCCAAAACGCTCCAGCTCTTCAGTAAGTTTCGGGAATACAGCTTCACTGCTTGTAGTTGAAAAAGCTATAAGCAAAGGGCTTCCAAGCCTTTTGAGCAACGTCCAGAGCCTGTTGCCGAGAATAAGGAAACCTACTATCAATAGCAAGATCCACAACAATGCAATACCCAACAGAAATGCCCCAAAATAATTGATATATACTGCAAGAATTCCTAATCCGTAAACAGCTATTGCGGCAGCCACAGCACCAAAAACGCCGAATGGCGCCACCCACATAATGTAGCTCACCATTTTAAGGATAGCATGCGCAACAGTATCAAGCGCCTTGATTATTGGTGTGGAAATCTCTTTCATTGATGCCAGCGCAATACCGAACATTATGGAGAATATCACTATCTGCAAAATCTCGTTGGTAGCCATTGCCTCGATAAAGCTTTTCGGCACTACATGCACCACAAAATTTTCAATGGAAAATGTGCCGGTATTGGCTACCAATTCTTTAGCGGCATCTTCGTTGGCCATACTACGGTCTATCCCCGCGCCCGGCTTCAGCCAGTTTACAAGCACCATGCCTAAAAGCAATGACGAAAGTGATGCTGTAATAAACCATGCAAGGGCTTTGCCGCCAACACGTCCTACCATTTTCATATCGCCCATTTTAGCAATTCCTACTACAAGTGTAGTAAATACCAGCGGCGCTATGATCATCTGCACCATCCGGATGAAAATGGTTCCGAGCAGTTTAATTTTTTTAGCGAAATCTGCCGTTTCTTCAGGCAAAAAATTGGTGTTTACATACCAGCCGAGCAATACCCCAAGGAACAAGCCGCCGATTATTGCGATAAATAATTTTGTATTGCTTCTCACACACTAAAATTTAAGTCCGTGAAATTACTCATATTTTTTTAAACAGCAGTTTTCTGCCACAGGTAAAGTAGTTTTTTGATGGTAATTTAATTAAACAGGCAATCGCATTCCGTTTCCGCATTTTGAAGAATTGCGTACTTTTAAGCCCAAATAAACGCAACATGAAGAAATTATTATTTTTAACCCTCACACTTATGGGAGTATCGGCTTCGGCACAGCAAAAAATGACACCTGAACTTTTGTGGAAACTTGGCCGTGTAAGCTCACTGGGGATTACTATCGACGGAAAGTCAATTATTTACAAGGTATCGACTCCTGATGTAGCTGAGAATAAATCAAACTCAAAATTCTATATCATTCCTGTAAACGGCGGGGCGGCTAAAGAAATAACTGAATACAAGCAGTTGCTGAAAGATAAATATGTTTCGCCTGACGGTAAGCTGCAGCTGACACATAAAGAAGTGAAGGTTTCAAAAGTAAACGGAAAGGATTTTTACCCTGAGCTTGAAAAGTCAACGGCACAAGTATACAATGGCCTTGACTATCGCCACTGGGACACCTGGAATGACGGCACTCACAACCATGTGGGCTATCACCCGGTAAATGATAAAGAAGCCTTTACCGACATCATGCCGAATGAACCTTATGACTCACCACAGAAACCTTTTGGCGGTGAAGAAGACTACACATGGGCTCCGGATGGTAAATATATTGTTTACGTTGCGAAGAAAAAAGCCGGCACAGCCTATGCCGTAAGCACCAATACCGATTTGTATGAATATAACCTGGCTACTAAACAAACAAAAAATCTTACATCCGGTAATCCGGGATATGACACGCACCCTGCATTCTCCCCGCAGGGCGACCTAAGCTGGCTGCAGATGAAGCGCGATGGCTATGAGGCTGATAAAAATGATATTATTGTTCGGCACAACGGCATCGACATCAACCTAACTGCAAATTGGGACGGTACTGTTGACAGTTTCACCTGGAGCGAAGACGGCAAAAAGGTATATTTTAGCGCCGCTGTTGACGGGACAAAACAACTTTTTGAAGTAAACTTCCCGGGCCGTACACGAATCGCGATAACGGTGAGACAAGTTACCGATGGCATGTTTGACGTGAACAGCATTGTAGGCTTCACAGCTGGAAAAATTATAGTAGAGCGTGCTGACATGAACCGCCCTACCGAAATTTACAGTTATGACCTGAAATCAAAAAAATGGCAGCAGCTTACAAACGTGAACGATGCCCTGCTTGCAGGCATCGGCAAGAGCAAAACTGAAAAGCGCTACGTAACTACTACAGATGGTAAAAAAATGTTGGTTTGGGTAATCCTCCCGCCTGACTTTGATGCGAAGAAAAAGTATCCGGCGTTACTGTACTGCCAGGGCGGACCGCAAAGCGCGCTTACCCAATTCTACTCATACCGTTGGAATTTCCAATTAATGGCAGCACAGGGCTACATTGTAGTAGCGCCAAACCGCCGCGGTATGCCGGGCCATGGTGTTGAATGGAACGAGCAGATAAGCAAAGACTGGGGAGGCCAGGTGATTAATGATTATCTTTCTGCTATTGATGATGTAGCCAAAGAACCTTATGTGGATAAAACACGTTTAGGGGCTGTTGGCGCGAGCTACGGCGGCTATTCGGTGTTCTACCTTGCCGGGATGCACAACAAGCGTTTTAAGACCTTCATTTCGCATTGCGGCGTGTTCAACCTGCAAAGCATGTACGGAACGACTGAAGAGGTATTTTTCACCAACTGGGACAGTGGCGGGCCGTACTGGGAAAAAGATAATACAGCAGCACAAAAGACTTACAGTCAATTCAATCCGGTAAATTTTGTAACAAAATGGGATACCCCGATACTTATTATACAAGGCGGTAAAGACTACCGTGTGCCTATCGGGCAGGGGCAGGAAGCTTTCCAGGCGGCACAGTTGCTGGGAATAAAGAGCCGTTTCCTGTATTTCCCTGATGAAAACCACTGGGTACTGAAACCGCAAAATGCCATGGTATGGCAACGGGAATTCTTTAAATGGCTCGCCGAAACCTTGTAAAAAGATTAATCAATTATATTAAAAACGCTATTTTAGCGGCCCTAAATAACTAACGAATGAAAACGCTACACTACTCTCTTAAGCCGTATATAGCTGCAGGTCTATTGCTTGCAGGCTTTTCAACTATGTCTGCACAGGACTATCTGGTAAACTCACTTAAAAACAACCAGAGCGCCAATAGTAAAGATGCCTTTAAATTTACCGAGGTAATAAATATCGAGAATACACCCGTAAAAAACCAGGGATCTTCAGGCACATGCTGGAGCTACTCGGCCAACTCATTCCTTGAGTCAGAAATGATACGCATGGGCAAGCAGCCGGTAGAAATTTCGCAAATTTACACTGCCCGCAATGCTTATATTGAAAAAGGCAAAAACTACGTAAAAATGCATGGTGCTATTACGCTGGGTGATGGTGGTGCACTGCATGATGTTATTAATATGTACCGCAAGTATGGTGCGGTTCCGCAAAGCGTATATACCGGCCTTAATTACGGTACTGCCAATAATAAATTTGCCGAGATGGCTGCCATGGGCGAAGGCGTGCTTGCAGCTGCCGTGAAAAACCCTAACGGAGAGCTTAGCCCTAACTGGATAAAAGCCTATACTGCAGTAATTGATACTTATCTTGGCACCGTGCCTGAAAGCTTTGATTACAAAGGCAAAAAATATACACCGCAAACATTTGCAAAAGAAGTGGTAGGCATAAACCCTGATGATTATGTGGAAATTTCATCACTAAAAGAGCATCCGTATTACACCAAATTTGTACTTATGGTGCCTGACAACTGGTCGCTTGACCAGGTGTATAACGTAAAGATGAATGAGCTTACTGATATTATTGACGCTGCACTTAAAAAAGGCTACAGCGTTGCCTGGGCAGGTGATGTAAGCGAAAAAGGCTTCAGCTGGAAAAACGGCGTGGCGTATGTACCTGCAAAACCGTTTGCTGATATGACTGCCGAAGAGAAAGAGGGTTTATTTGCAGGCCCTAAAGCTGAACTTGAAATTACTGAGGAAATGCGCCAGGCAGCATTTGACAACTATACCACTACTGATGACCATGGCATGCACATCGTAGGCCTTACAAAAGACCAGAACGGTAAAGAATATTATATCATAAAGAACAGCTGGGGTGCTACTAATGACTACAAAGGTTATATGTACATGACAAAGAACTTTGTAAAGTACAAGACTACAGCTATCCTTTTGAACAAGGGCGGACTTACCAAAGACATGGCGAAAAAGCTCGATATAAAATCGTAATTGAATTAAAATATTTAAAAGTCCCGATTCCGGCAGGTTTCGGGACTTTTTTATACTTTCGCGCCAAATAAAATTTATGAAAAGGATACAATTACTATTGACTGTAGTGACATTATCTGTCACATCACTACTTTCGGCGCAGGAAGAAGGTGCAACTGTTGAAAAATCGTTATTTAATGTGCAGACCGGACCGGTAGGCATTTGGGTAAGTAACGAGTTAAGGCTTGCAGACCAGTTTGCCTTACGTACGGAGCTGGGACTGGAGCTAGGTATATATGGTGAAAATGAAAAGGGAGTGGAAGGAGCGTTTATGGCCCCATGTATAAGCATTGAGCCAAGGTGGTATTATAACCTGAAAAAACGCGCTGAGAAAGGCAAAAACATAGCTAAAAACAGTGCAAATATTATACAGTAGCGGTTAAGTTTTTCCCAGATACATTTACTATAGGCGGACATCCCGACAATATAAATGTACCTAACCAATTAAGCATTGTGCCGAAATGGATGATGAGGAGGCACATAGGCAGCAGTAATTTCAACTATGAGTTTGGAGGCGGTGTCGGGTATGTCGGATATTTGTCTGGTAAGAACAGTAATGTAGACTACGGTTCAAATCTCGCTGTTGATATCCATGCAAGGATAGGTTACACTTTTTAAATTCTCCTGGCCGGATATAAAAAAACCCTCACAATGTGAGGGTTTTTCATTTATTCTTCTTTTTCCTGGAAATGTTCACGCAGCTTTTTGCGATTTTCAGCTTTTGTAGCAACGTAGAGTTTTACTTGGTCAGCAGAAAGTACAGATTTTAATTTTGTGTCCCTGCTGTCGTCAAGCTCTTTTAGTTTTTTAGCTTTGTCAACCTTAGTCTTTGACGACTCTCTGTTTTCGATAGCCTTCTGTAAAAACTCCTTGTTAATGATAAACACTTTATCATACTGGCTTTCGTTTAGTGAAAGCTGCTCTTTCATGTTTTCGGTAATTTTCTTAGCTCCGGCAACAGCTTTGTCCTGCGCAGCCGCATTGATAGTGAAAGTAAGCATCAGCACAACAGCGCCGGCAAATTTTTTGATAAGATTAAAATTCATGTTTCGTTTTTTAGATTAATGACGGCATAGATACGAAAAAAACAGGAATAAAAAAATCCTCCGTTACTGCGGAGGATTTTTATTTATGCAGGGTCTTTCATTACAAAAGTTTCCATGAATTTTGTGGTATAGTTACCCGATATATAAGCCGGGTCATCCATAAGCTGCCTATGGAAAGGTATTGTTGTCTTAATACCTTCAATCACGAACTCATCAAGGGCGCGTTTCATTTTGTTAATCGCCTCTTCCCTGGTTTGCGCAGTAGTTATAAGCTTTGCAATCATTGAGTCGTAGTTAGGCGGAATAGTGTAGCCTGAATATACATGCGTATCAAGGCGTACCCCGTGCCCGCCCGGCATGTGAAGCGTAGTGATTTTTCCCGGTGATGGGCGGAAATCATTATATGGGTCTTCAGCATTGATACGGCACTCTATTGAATGCAGTTGCGGAAGGTAGTTCTTACCTGAAATTGGCACACCTGCAGCCACCATGATTTGCTCACGGATAAGGTCATAGTCAATAACCTGCTCGGTAATTGGGTGCTCTACCTGTATACGGGTGTTCATTTCCATGAAGTAGAAGTTCCTGTGCTTGTCTACAAGGAATTCAACCGTACCGGCACCTTCATATTTAATAAATTCAGCAGCCTTTACAGCAGCCTGGCCCATTTTCTCACGAAGCTCGTCTGTCATAAATGGTGACGGAGTCTCTTCAGTAAGCTTCTGGTGACGGCGCTGTACAGAACAATCCCTTTCAGAAAGGTGGCATGCCTTACCAAATGAATCGCCCACTACCTGAATTTCAATATGGCGTGGCTCTTCAATCAGTTTTTCCATGTACATACCGTCGTTACCGAAGGCAGCACCGGCTTCCTGCTTGGCACTTTCCCAAGCTTTCTGCAAATCTTCCTGCTTCCATACGGCACGCATACCTTTACCACCACCACCTGCAGTAGCCTTAAGCATTACAGGATATCCGAATTCTTTGGCAAGTTTCTCAGCATGCTCGTAAGATTCAAGAAGCCCGTCAGATCCCGGTACACATGGTACGCCTGCAGCTTTCATGGTTGCTTTGGCCGTGGCCTTGTCACCCATTTTGTCAATCATGTCAGGTGATGCACCGATAAATTTAATTCCGTGCTCAGCGCAAATCTTAGAGAACTTTGCATTCTCGCTAAGAAAGCCGTAGCCCGGATGTATAGCGTCTGCATTTGTAATCTCTGCCGCGGCAATAATATTTGATATTTTAAGGTAAGAAAGATTGCTTGGCGGCGGACCTATACATACGGCCTCGTCAGCAAACTTCACATGCAGGCTCTCAGCATCGGCAGTACTGTAAACAGCCACTGTCTTGATGCCCATTTCACGGCATGTCCTGATAACGCGGAGCGCAATCTCGCCCCTGTTTGCAATCAGTATTTTTTTAAACATAGTCTTTACAATTTTAAATTTTGAATGCTAAATTTTAAATCATTTAAATGCCGGAACATTTGGCATTTAAAATTCAAAATTTAAAATAATTAAGATGGATCTACTAAGAATAATGGCTGGTCAAATTCAACCGGTGATGAATCATCAACAAGCACTTTTACTATTTTACCTGATACTTCAGACTCAATTTCGTTGAAAAGCTTCATCGCCTCAATAACACAAACCACATCTCCTTTAGAGATTGAGGTGCCTACTTCTACAAACGGAGCTTTATCCGGAGATGGCTTGCGGTAAAGCGTCCCAATAATTGGCGATTTTATGGTAACATATTTAGAAGTATCATCGTTACCGCCTGCAGGCGCTGCAGGAGCTGATGGCGTTGCAGGTGCGCTTTGTGCCGGTGCGGCAGGCGCCTGTGGCATTGCCTGGGCTACAGGAATATGCTGAACATAAGTAGCTTCAGGGGCTGATCCCTCCATTGTGGTTTTTATGGTGATTTTAAAATCATCCATCTCTAATTTTACTTCTGTAGCACCAGATTTTGCTACAAATTTGATTAGGTTTTGAATTTCTCTAATATCCATACTTCCTGTTTTTGTTTTTAGTTTGTCTGTTTTTTATCGTATGCCCATTTCAAATAGATAGAACCCCATGTAAACCCGCCACCAAATGATGCGAATATAAGATTATCACCCTTTTTGAATTTGTGCTCAAAATCACTTAATAATAATGGCAGCGTAGCTGATGTAGTGTTACCGTACTTCTCGATATTTACCAGCACTTTTTCATCGGCAAGGCCCATGCGCTGTGATGTAGCATCTATAATGCGTTTGTTGGCCTGGTGCGATATGAGCCAGTCTACATCATCATTACTCAGGTTGTTCTTCTGCATGATGCGCTCACTGATGTCGGCCATGTTTGAAACCGCATATTTAAACACCGTTTTACCATCCTGGAAAACATAATGCTGCTTATTGGCAACAGTCTCTTCAGAGGCCGGCAATATAGAGCCACCCGCTTCAATCTTAAGGTATTCACGCCCTATGCCGTCACTCCTCAAAATCTCATCCTGGAAGCCAAAGCCTTCATGGTTAGGCTCAAAAAGCACACAACCTGCACCGTCTCCAAAGATGATGCAGGTTGCCCTGTCTGTATAATCGATAATAGATGACATTTTATCGGCACCTATTAGCAATACTTTTTTATAACGCCCTGTCTCAACATAAGCAGATGCTGTACTCATGCCATATAGAAAGCTTGAGCATGCCGCCTGCAGGTCATATGCAAAGGCATTTACGGCGCCTATCTGGGTGGCCACATATACGGCAGTTGCTGCCACAGGCATATCAGGCGTTGCTGTTGCTACTAATACGCAGTCAATTTCAGCGGGATTAAGCCCTGATTTTTCAATAAGATTTTCAGCAGCTTTTATAGCAAGATAAGAAGTCCCTTTGTCTTTATCTTTTAAGATGCGCCTTTCCTTTATGCCGGTACGCGATGTTATCCACTCATCATTGGTGTCAACCATAGTTTCAAGCACTTTGTTTGACAATATAAATTCCGGAACATAGGCACCAACAGCTGTAATGGCAGCAGTTATTTTACTCATACGGATATAATTTTCAATTCAATACCGTGCGGTTTGAAAAGTTGTGGAAATTACAAAAAAATTGCAAAACCAAGCAATATTCAACCTGTTTTATTTAAAACGCAGCTTATTTAAGCGAAAAAACTCCCACATTGTGAGAGTTTTGCTCATATATTTTCTGCAATTATGCTACAGCTTCTGCCTTGTCTATAACAACCTGGCCCCTGTAGTACATTTTTCCTTCATGCCAGTAAGCCCTGTGGTAAAGGTGCGCTTCGCCGGTTACCGGGCAAGTAGCGATTTGAGGAGCAGTTGCTTTATAGTGTGTCCTTCTTTTGTCTCTTCTCGTTTTCGAGGTTTTTCTCTTAGGATGTGCCATTTTACTATCTTATTTATCCGTTTAACAGTTTTTTTAATTCGTCCCACCGGGGGTCAGTACTCTTTTCTTCTTCTTTATGTTCTTCTTTAGGCGCCAGCTCGTTTAGTTTCTCAACAATATCTGCCGCCACTGTTCCGTCTTTAATTCCGGGATGTACCCTTTTTGTGGGAACCGAAAGCACAATCATTTCATAGATATATTGTGCCACATCAACCTGATATTCGCCATGCGGCAGTATCAGCATCTCGTCATTATCGTCGTTATACTCATCACCAAACTTCACAATCAGGTCGAGCTTGCCCTTTACAGGCAGGTCGAAATCTTCATTTGAAATATCGCACGGTACATTTACAGTTCCGCTGTGCTTAAAGCTAAGCTCAAGCATGGTGATTTTCTTATCCAGTACAAGGTCTACTTTGATATTTGCGTCATTAAACTCATCAAAATCAAAGGCCTCAAAGAACGTTTTATTAATCTGAAATTCAAACTGGTGCTTCCCCTGTTTTAATCCCGCAAACGGAATCAAAAATTCTTTATTCGCTTTCATTTTCCAGTATGATTAAATTTCGCCACTATTATATGCGCAACTCGTTTTGCCACAATAGTTTTGAGCGTGCAAAGATATAAATTTATTGTAATTACACCACAGTTACCAACATTTTTTTGTTTATAACGGCTTTTCTTTTGTTTTAAGCGGATTACTGTTAAGCTCAGCATATTCCTGCCTGTGCTGGTAAACATCAAGGGCAAGGTAAACTGCCTCCTTAAATGAGTTATAATCGGCCTGGCCTTTGCCTGCAATTTCATAACCTGTGCCATGGTCGGGCGAAGTTCTGATGCCGCTAAGCCCGGCCGTATAATTCACTCCCTTGCCAAAGGAAAGGGTTTTGAACGGAATAAGACCCTGGTCATGATAGGCAGCAATTACGGCATCATATTTTTCATACTGGCCGCTGCCAAAAAAACTATCTGCAGAATAGGGCCCAAACACCAGCACGCCATCTTCATAAAGCTTTTTAAGCGCAGGTCGCAGCACTTTATCATCTTCAGTACCTATCACACCATTATCTCCGCAGTGCGGGTTTACACCTAATACAGCAATCTTAGGCTTGCTAATCCTGAAGTCCTGCTTTAATGATTTATGTATAGTGATAATCTTTTTGCGGATGAGCGCTTCAGTAAGGTGGGCTGTCACTTCATTTACCGGTATATGGTCTGTAAGAAGGCCGACACGCAGGTTGTCCTGCACCATAAGCATGAGCGCATCACCATCCAGTTCCTGGTTAAGATAATCAGTATGTCCGGGGAATTTAAAATCTTCCGCCTGTATGTTATATTTATTTATTGGCGCCGTAATAAGCACATCAATCTGTTTTTCCTTCAAAGCTTTTGTTGCTGCTGTAAAAGATTGAATCGCATGCCGGCCGGCTGCTTCATCATTTTGCCCGAAATTAATGTTTACAGGGTCGCGCCACACGTTAAGCACATTTATCTTGCCCGGCACAAGCTGTTCCAGGGAATCTATACCGTGGAAGTTAATTTCAGGAGTAATGTTCAGTGTTTTTTTTATGAACGAAAGCAGCTTTACGTTGGCAAAAATTACAGGGGTACACATCTCGAGCATACGGTTATCTTCAAATGTTTTGAGGATAACTTCGCTGCCTATACCATTAAGGTCGCCTATTGATATACCTGCAATTACATTCTGTGCTTTCTTTGTCATAATGGCTTATATGCTTACTTTTGAACTACAAATTTAGTAAAATAAAAGGATGTTTACAGGAATAATAGAAACCTTCGGGATAATAGAAAATATACGTGAGGAAGGCGATAACAGGCATTTTACATTAAAGTCACCCATAACACATGAACTTAAGATTGACCAGAGTGTGGCGCACAACGGCGTATGCTTAACTGTAGTTGCTATTGAAGGCGACACTTATACTGTTACCGCCATAAAAGAAACGCTAAGTAAAACCAACCTTGGACAGTGGAAAACAGGGCAAAAAGTAAACCTGGAGCGAGCCATGAAACTCGGAGACAGGCTTGACGGACACATTGTACAGGGCCATACCGACCAAACCGGCACATGCACCGAAATAAGAGAAGCGGCAGGCAGCTGGTATTTTACCTTTGAATATGATCCAGGGTATAACAACATTACAATCGAGAAAGGGTCGATTACTATAAACGGTGTAAGCCTTACCGTAGTTGATTCAAAAGACAACAGCTTTAGCGTAGCAATCATTCCGTATACTTATGAGCACACCAATTTCCATGAATTTGAAGTTGGTACAACCGTTAACCTTGAGTTTGATGTAATTGGGAAGTATGTAGCCCGTATTGAAGCCCTGCGCAGATAAATTATTTTCTTTCATAACAAATCAGGGCTGCCAAATGGCAGCCCTGATCGCTTTTATAATTTAAGTATTACCTCTTCAGCGAGAAGTGTGATTTAAATTCTTTAGTTACATACACTCCATCAACTTCTTCCTGGTATTCAACGGTAAACCAGTAGTCATCAGCAGGCAGCGGGCTACCCATAAAGGTACCGTCCCATCCGTCACCTTCAGACGCTATTTGCTTCACAAGCTTACCATAACGGTCAAAGATGTAAATTTTAGCATACTTGTTATTGTTTGCATCGCTAAGCCCTACAATATTCCATTTGTCATTAAATCCGTCATTGTTTGGCGTAAAGAAGGTAGGATAATCAATAACACTAACTTCAATCTCAATGTCACCACATGACGGTTTACCTGCCTTAACATCACGAACTTCTACCGTTTGTTTACCAAATGGCACATTTGTAAACACATTACTTGTTTGCCAAGGACCGTTGCCTAACCTGTATTCATATTCACCATGCCCTACAATGTTAACTGTAATCACCTGTGTATCACTGAAGGCATTTGTTACAGTATAGCCTGTTTCACCTGCAGGTATAGCAGCCGGACCAGATTTGATTACAGTAAATACCGGGCTCGGCAATGACTGGCAAGCAAGTGTAGACGGGCTCTTAACAACAACTGTGTAGGCACCCTCAACTTCGGCTTCGTAGAAATCAGCTGTACCCACTGATGTAGTACCACGGAACCACTCATACGTATAACCCGGCCCTAAGTTTGGCGCACGAAGAATAACACTACTTAATACAACGTTTGTACCATATTCAATACAGACTTTGTTTAGATCACCGTCAGACTCAATGATTGGCACAGGAAGGCGTTCTACAACAATATTAATATTGCGGTAAGCACGGCAAGGCTCTTGTGAGTTTGTATTAGTTACAACAGCCCATATTGACACTAAATCAGGGAAATCTGTATTAACAAAAGCACCCGGCGTTGCTATTGGTATTGCACCGCTAACAGTTCTTGGGTCTACTGTATAATAATCAACAGTAAATTGCGGAGTAGGCTGAGTTCCTAATATGTCGCTGTCAAGTGAACTTAGGTTAAGCGTTACCACACCATCATTGGCTCCCTGAGTATCACATGTATCAAGGCTGGTTGTCGGAACATTGGCAACAGCACCGGGATCAATGTAAAGCATCATGTCTTTTATTGTGATACATCCCGTAGCTATATTTTCAACCCGTACCCAAATCTGTCTTGAAGGAACGTTACTAATATATTGGTTTGGCAATGCGGTAGTACCTGCCTGAGCCAATGCCTGTGTTGCAAAGAATTTAACTGTAAACTGTGTTGCATCCTGCCCAACAAGTATCTTAGGTATGTGGCTGTTAAGTAAGAATGTTGCTGTACCTATATACGGCACTTGGCAGTCTGAAAGTGGCGCAATAATGCCTGTTACAGGGTCACCCAGTACCGGTACAGGATTCACTACAATTGGCAACTCTGTTACCCTATAGCATCCCGGGTCAGCAGGATTGCCTGTGTTGGCCTGCATCCTTACATAAATAGTTGCAGTACCGCTTATATGGCCTGTTGTATTTGTTATAGCGTTTATTCCGGCCTCTGCATCAGCAGCTGATGTATGGTAAGACAGCAGCGCTGTATTATCTCCATTCCTTATATCGGCAGCAGCATCCGTCAGGTTAAATACCGCCTGCCCTGCTACTGGTAATGTAGGGTCTTCACATTCTTCAAGTGCATCCGGAGTCATATCCGGCATTGGGTTTGGCAATACACGTATTGTCATTGTTGTGAAAGACTTACACCCGCCCAAGCTTGTAGCCACCACAAATAATGTTTGTGGGTTATTCGTAGCAGGATTAGTATAAGCTGCAGGATTCAGAATCTGTGTAAAACTGCCCGGTGAGGTTATTGGGTTGATGTTGCCCGGCGTTGATAGATTCTTAGTAAAATACGTCAGTACAAAGCCCTGGCCCACACCAAACGGGCCTAATATCTCATTCTCTTTTACTGTAAGGTCAAACTCGCGGCTGCCATCATTTGGCAGGTCCTTATTGTCACACAGTGTAAGCGGTGTTGGGCTAGTTAACACAAGTGGAACATCAACATTTACAGTAAAGCTCTCTATACCGAAACATCCCTGAGCATCAATAACCCTTACCCATATTTCCTGACCGTTAAATGCCAGGTATGTTGATGGGGTAACAATACGTGGTGAGCCTATTTGGGCATTTGCCAAAGATGTGAAATAATGAATGGTCACTCCTGTACCTAATGCGGCTTGTATTGTTGCAGTGTTTGGAACTGTCAGGTTTACAATAGTTTCACCATTTACAATCGCATCAGTATCACATACATTGATGTCAGCAAGATCCGGCACCTGAGGTGATGGGTTAACATATAGCTTAAACTGCTGCCAGTATGCCACACACCCGGTAATAGTGTTAACCGCCCTTACATAAATTACTTGTTCCGGAGTTACTTCGTTAGGATATGTTGTAAGGTTAGTTATAGCGTTAAGGCCTGATTGCGCATCCTGAGGCGTTTCGTGCAGCGTAATCTGTATGTTGCTGCCACCGTTCAGCATGTTGTTCATTAAAGCCTGTAGATTGAATTGTACAAATCCGTCTCCGTCAGGGTCACACATTGTAGTCTCAGATGCCAAAGGCATTAGCAGCAATGGTAACGGCTCTACCCTAATATCCATAAGCACTACCCTGAAGCAGTTTGTCACTGCGTTCTCTACCCTTACAAACAATGTTTGCACTGTCTGCTGATTAGTATATGTTGCAGGGTTGGTTATAGCGCCGGTATCAGCAATAGCAGCAGCCATTGTTGTATGGAAAGTAACATTTACACCAGTTGCGCCACCTGTAATTTCAGCAATCTTAGAATTAAGATTAAATACCTCACGCTCATCATTTGCCGGCCCTGTAACATCACAAAGAGTGTAAGGTACAGGCGTGTTAGCAACCGGAAGCGGATTAACAATAAGGTTGAGCGGTACTATATCATAGCATCTTGTTGCCTGAGTAGTATTTGTAACCCTTACATATATGGTTTTTGTATCACTATTGTAACTATTAGGGTTAGGAATAGCATTTGTACCTGCCTGTGCATTAGTCAGGTTCTCGTAGAAGGTAACGCTGAACTGCGCCGGATTCATTGAGCCGAGTACCTGTGCATTTACGTCTGTCAATTTGAATATTGCAAAGCCGTCACCATCTTCACCGTCACATACCTGAAGGTCATCAGGCTCGGTAGCAATTGGCCTCGGGTTTACCGTCAACTGTAGCGGAACGATACTAAAACAGTCTGAAACTGTTGAGTAAACCCTAATATACAATGTTTGGCTACCTGCCTGAATATTGGTATATGCTCCAGGATTAGCTATTGGAAGGCCACCTGCAACCGAAGCCTGCTCCGGTGTCTCATGTATTGAAACTGCAGTATCAGGCTGTCCGCCAAGCGCTTGCACAAGTGCTGGGTTTAAGTTAAATATCGCCTGGTTACCCGCGTCATCAATACTGCACTCTTCAAGCGGTGTCGGCACTATTACCAGTGGCGCCGTAATGATTGTTACCCTGAACATATCCTGATCTGTACAAGCAGGGTTTGTAGCGGCCGCAGCCCACACATAAATATCCTGAGTAGTTGTAATTGGCGTACCTGCCGGAAGCTGTGTTCCGGTGCCATTAGGACCTGTATAGTAATTGCCCAAAGCCAGCGGAGGCAGCGTATAAACACCACATATGGTTATATTGGCAGGAGCTGTTACATCAACCACATTAGAGTTTACGTAAAAACTGTGCTGTTTAGGACAAAGCGCACCTGGACCGTTTGATGCATATACATATATGGTTTGCGGGGTTGAAATTGATGTACCTGCCGCAAGCAATGTACCTGTACCATTAGGCCCGGTATAGTACTGGCCAACTGTTCCTGCGGCCATTGTAGGCAGTACAAAAGGATTATTACATCTTGTCACATTTGTTTGCGACTCATCAATCACAGGTGTTTGATAAATTGTGAATGTGAATGGCTTTTCATCAGGACATGTAAGCCTTCCTGTTGTCTCTCCATAAACGTAAAATGTATGGGTACCCGGTGTTGTGAATACAGTACCCGGCAGTATTTCAGGGTTTGTAGGGCTTGGGCCGCCAGATTGTGCATAATATTTACCAACTGTAAGCGGCTGGAAAGTATAGCTGTCACAATGCAACGTGCCGGTTGGCACCTGGTCAACATCTATTGAGAATATCTCTACAAGGAAGCTGTTTTCTGTAAAGCAGTTAGGTATAGTGCCTGTTTCTGCATAAATATAAATTGTTTGGGTTGTAGTAATTACATCGCCTGGATTAAGCTGAACACCAGTTCCGTGAGGGCCATTAGGCGCTGTCCAGTATGTACCAACAATCAGATTTTGCAACGTATAGCTATTACACGCGGGGACGTCTGACCTTGCATCGGCAATAGGTGTATAATTAATAGTAACTGTAAAGCTGTCTTCGCTAATACAGTTTGGCGAAGTAGCGCTTTCTGCATAAACGTAGATTGTTTCTGAAGTTGTTACTATATGTCCGGCAGGTAAAACTGTACCTGTACCTCCAGGGCCTGTACGATATTGGCCAACAGTTAGTGCAGGCAGCTCATAACTGTCACATCTTACAATATTACTTACAGGTGCAAGTACCGGTGAGTTATATATAGTCACGGTGAATTTAATATTATCCAGGCAGCTTCCCGGCGCTGTACCAGGCATAAATACATACACATCTTGTGTTGATGTAATTACGTCACCTGCGTTGAGCTGTGTACCGCTTCCGGCAGGCCCTGTAAAGTAAGCGCCAAATGGCGGGGCAGGCAGCGTATAGCTGTCACACTGGGCAACGTCTGCTGGTGAACCCGGGTTTATAAGTATATTAAATGTATGTTCTGCTACACAGTTTGGTGTACCACCTGTTTGTGCAAATATGTACAGTTGTGTAGTTTCTGTTATTACCTGTCCGGCAGAAAGCGCAGTACCACCACCACCGGGTGCTGTAAAGTAGTTTCCTGCTGTTAGAGCCGGTAGCGTGTATGGGCCACATGAACCAACGTTTGCAGGGGTATCAATTGGCGGAGCCGGCTTAATAGTCACTGTAAAGTCTTCCTGATCAGTACATATAGGCGCTGTAGTTGTAGCAGCATAAATGTATATTGTTTGTGTAGTATTTATAACCGTACCTGCAGGTATTTCTGTTCCGGTACCGTTTGGCCCTGTATAATATTTACCTTCTGCTAAAACAGGCAGCGTGAATCCGTCAGCCGCACATACAAGCTGGTCAGGTATGTCATTCACTGTAATATCGCGTATCTGCACAAGGAAGCTATTTTCTGCAGCACAGTTAAGGCCTGCATTAGATGTGTTATACACATAAATCATTTGTGTAGATGTGATAACCTGGCCTGCATTCAGCAAAGTACCCGTACCGCCCGGACCCGTATAGTAATTACCATTACTAAGCGCCGGAAGCGTATAGTTATTACAAATATCCTGATCTGCAGGGTCATCAACCGGAACCTGAGGCAGTATTGTTACAATAAAGCTGTTATTATCACTACAATTGCCGCCAGTACCCGAAGTAACTGGGGAATATACAAAAATCTCCTGTGATGTCATTATTGGTGTGCCCGCCGGGATAATTGTACCTCCGCCTGCTGCTGCAGTACGGTAGAACCTGTTTGCAGGAAGTGACGGCAGCGTATAGCTTTCGCAAGCTGTAACATCTGCCGGTGCGATATCACCTGTAATAATTGTCACTGTAAATGTACGCTGTGTACCACAACCTGCCAAAGCAGGGTTTTCAGCCCATACTCTTATCGTCTGGGTGGCAGTTATTGAAGTTCCGGCAGGAATCTCAATATTTGTTGGGCTAGGTGGGCCAGGATTAGGATAATATTTACCAACAGATAATGCTGGCAGCGTATAGCTGTTACAAGCTGTTACATTTGGTATGTTTGCTACAACCGGCCTCGGCACAACATCAACAACATAACTTTCTTCTACAATACATTGTGGCGTAGTAGTACTTACAGCCCTTATATAAATTGTTCTTGTCGTTGTAATATTAGCGCCCGGCTGAAGCTGTGTGCCTGTACCGTTAGGGCCTGTATAATAATTGCCCACAGAAAGTGCAGGAAGTGTATAGCTTTCACACACTGTCTGGTTTCCCGGGTTTGTAATATTAATTATTGTAACAGTAAATGACCTTGGCACGCTCTCACAGCCTGTTACAGGATCTACAGCATAGGCATGGATTTGCTGTGTGGCTGTTATCGCTGTTCCGGCGGGAATCATAGTACCACCACCGTTTGGAGCAGTATAGTAGTTTCCTACAGGAAGCGCAGGCAGCGTATAACTGTTACATGCTGTTACATTTGCAATAGGAGGTATATTTGGACGTGGGTTTATTGTAATACTCCACTCAAATTGAGCGCTGCATGTAGGGTCGGTAGGACTCACAGCATAAATATAAACCGTCATAGTTGTGGTTATACTAGCTCCCGGATTCAGCTGGGTGCCTGTACCGTTAGGGCCTGTAAAATAATTACCAACAGTTATAGGTGGTAAAAACGTGTTTCCGCATGCTACCCTCGGATTTCTTGGTACTATATTGATATTTGTAACTGTGATAGTAAACGGGTCACTAGATTTATTACAAGACGGGTTAGCCGGGTTGGCATTATACACATATAACGTCTGCGTAGATGTAATCTGGGTACCTGCAGCTATAACGGTACCGGTACCGTTAGGGCCGGTACGGTAGCTCTCACCACCCGGTAATGCAGGCAAAGTATATGGGCCGCAAGAGTTAACATTTGCAGGCTGGGTTACAGTAGGCTGAGTTGTAATAGTAACCGTAAATGATGTATTTTGGGTACAAGAGGCTGCACTCGGTATATAGTAATATATTGTAGTGTTAGCTGTAATAGCTGTGCCAGCCGGTATTATATTACCTCCGCCTCCGGGTGCATCACGATATTCTCCAACTTCAAGAGCTTCCAGTATATAGCTTTGGCATCCAACTTTATTTGAAGGTACTGAAGCTGCAGTAATTATATTAACCTGAACCGTGCTTTGGTTATAACATGGAGGTGTATCTGCAGTTTGCGACCTTATGTAAAGCAGTTGTGATGTAGTAATTACTGTGCCTGCAGTATACATTGTTCCTGAACCGCCAATACCTGTGTAGTAATTAGCATTAGGTATGGCCGGAAGTGTATAACTATTACATGAATTTACAGTTGAAGGTGCCGGCAGCGGTGCCAGCGGCCTCACAACAAGATTAAACTGCGTAATCACAAAACAATTTGAATCACCTGTTTTTTGAATACGTATATAAATTGTTTGCGATGTGCCTGTAAAACTTTCCGGGTTGGTTATTGGCGATGTTCCAATTTGGGCTGCAGGTAAAGATGTAAAAAACAGCACTTGGTTTTCTGTATTAGATTGTGCCCCAAGAGCTATTACACCTTGCTGAACCATATTAAAAACAGCATTGTTTGCACCCTGGTCACTCTCGCAAAGCGTAAGATTCGGCGGTGTCGTGGCAGTTGGAGGCGGTGATGTCAATAACTGGAACTGGCGGATAGCCGCACATCCGTTAGGGAGTTCAACCCTTGCCCATATTATTGCGCCGCTCGCGCTTACATAGGTTGTAGGCAGGGCAGCTGTATCGGCATTAGCATTAGCTTCGGTTGCGTGATATGTTACAATTGTAGCAGGATCAAGGCCTTGCTTTAATATAGGGGTATTTATTGAAAGGTCATAGATATATGAACCTGAACCATTATCACATTTCAGCAGGTTGGTTGCCATAGGAGCCATAACCTCAGGCCTGTATTCAATTTTTATAGATTGTGTTGTAACGCAACTTATATCGGTGCGTGTTAATGTCACTGCATAATCACCTGGGGTTGTAACTGTAAGAGACGGGCCTGTTTGCCCGGCTATTGGCGATCCGCCGTTTCTTGTCCAGCTGAACTGGTATACACTCGGGTCAAGGTTAGTGTTTATGGTATAAGACTGCCCAAAGCACAAAGCATTGCCATTGGCAACAGTTAAATCCTGAGGGAATAATTTCTGGCCAAGGTTAAGGCTGCCTGCAGGAATAAACACCGCAGAGTCATAATCACCATCAGTGCCATCAGCGCCACCATCATCAGCTATCACAAAACGTATATGGTACTGCTGGTTTGGAACTATTGTAGCCGAAGCTTGCATTAATAACGTTTGCCCATTATAATTTGTTGGGGATGTTGCCGCAGCGCTGCCAACATTGAGTGAACCGAAAAAAGATGCATTTGCTGAAGGACAAGCCGAATTATATAGAATATTCCTTATCGTGCTTACAGTGATTGGTGTATTTGTTGAAGGAATTACAGCAACATTTTGCGTAATACCTGTTGCTACATTGGTAAGCAAAACTACAAAAGCATCATTTGAGGTACACTGGAATTCACCGTATTCATCTGATGCAAAAAGGAAATCAAATCCGAAATTTGGCGTATTTGGCACAAAATCAAACTCAAGTACTGTAGCATTTTTAGACTGCATTATAATACCTGCCGAAGCAAGTGCCGCTTCCAGACCTGCATCTCCACCCCAGGTAGTTGATGTATTACCGCCATTTAGCACTGAATTATTCGGCCCCGGCGACAGTACTGCCTGCCCGGTTGTTAATAACACCCCGCTCTGCTTTACATTAAATGCCGGATTGGTATTTTGATAATACGCCACACCGTTTGTAGATCCGAAAGTAGTTCCGGTCTTAACAGTTGGGTTAGTTATCTGCACAAGGCATGCATTATTCACAAGCACATTATTTACCAGTTGCGCCGGGGTGTGTGAATTAGGATTTACAGTGATAGCCTGTGAAAACCCTGCAATTGATGCCAATAAAATTAACGACAGTAAAATTTTTTTCATAGTTTCAAGCAATAGTTCAGTCTCCCTTTATAGTATGTGATGCTAATTTTAAAATCTTATAATCCAACCGGTTAAGCGAGCCGGCAAATATAAAACTAAAAGTTAAAGTTATTGTAATATATTAATATTTAAGGCTTTCTTATCAAAGTCATGTATTTTTTATATAATTCAAATTAAACCTCTTAAACCTTTTATATAATCTTTCTAATTCTAATCAAATTGAAACTTTTATTAAACATTATTCAATTATTAAATTATCGCTAATAAATTAACCTATGCCTTACAAATGACAAATTGTTATTTAAGAAGAATTTAACAGACAATAATAACAAATTTGAAAATACAAACCCTATTTATAAATCACATAATTTTTGTCAAAAAACAAAAATTTAACTTTTTCTAAGCTTTTTTTCTTATATTTGCGAAAATAGTCGGAGATGTTTGAGCGGATAAGAGAGAAATTGACCATTTTAGCTGATGCTGCAAAATATGATGTATCATGCTCATCCAGTGGTGGTAACAGGAAAAATGACAATAAAGGCATAGGTGATAGCTCTAATGGCATATGCCATACATATACTGAAGATGGCCGATGTGTATCACTACTGAAAATACTTCTTACAAATCACTGTATTTATGATTGCGCATTTTGCGTATCGCGTAAAAGTAATGATGTAAAACGTGCCGCTTTTACTGTAGACGAAGTAGTTGAACTTACCATGAGCTTTTACCGTCGAAATTATATTGAAGGGCTTTTCCTGAGTTCGGGCATCTTTAAAAATGCTGACTTTACCATGGAACGCCTGGTACGTATTGTAAAGCGCCTTCGCCTTGAAGAGCGTTTTAACGGCTACATCCATCTTAAAACCATACCTGGGGCAAGTGAAGAATTGCTTACTGAAGCCGGACTTTATGCTGACAGGATGAGCATTAACCTTGAAATGCCTACTGAAACCGGCCTTAAACTTTTGGCGCCGGATAAATCACACGAGGATGTAAAAAAGCCTTTGGGTTTCATTAAGGATACTATTACCCAATACAAAGACGAAAAGAAAACAGGGCTTATAAAAACCATTCCAAAATTTGTGCCTGCCGGGCAGAGCACCCAAATGGTTATTGGCGCAACGCCTGAGACTGATATGGAAATCATGTACAGTGCCGACCAGTATTATAAAAATTATTCGCTGAAGCGGGTGTACTATTCCGGCTATATCCCTATAAGTTATGATAGCCGGATGCCTGTAATTGGCACACAGCCACCATTACTCCGGGAAAACCGCTTATACCAGGCCGACTGGCTTATGCGGTTTTACGGGTTTAATGTAAAAGAGCTGCTTAACCCTGCCAACCCAAGGCTTGATACGGATATGGATCCTAAGCTCAGCTGGGCGCTGCGTAATCTGGACCAGTTCCCTATTGACATTAATAGGGCCGATTATAAAATGATATTGCGCGTACCGGGCATTGGGGTACAATCAGCATTAAAAATTATACAGGCCCGGAAATTTGGAAAATTGCGCAGTGATCAGCTACAAAAAATAGGCATTGCTTATAACAGGGCAAAACATTTTATACGCTGTGCGGACAGCCCTTACCTGCTAAATGAGCCGGATGCTCCATATCTTAAAAATGCTATTCTTGCAGAAAGCAGCAGTAAATATCTTAAGACAGCCCAAAACCAGCTTAGCTTATGGTAACGTTTATATTTGATGGCACATTTGAAGGAGCGCTTACGGCTATATTTGACTTTTATGACCTCAAACCAGCGGGAGGTGCAATTTTAGTATGGGATAAACATTACCAACCTGCCATGCTGGAAGAAAGACATATAATTGTACCTGACGAAGCTAAGGCGAAACGTGTATGGGATGGCCTGAAAAAAAAGCTGTCACCGGAATGGCTGCAGAAATTTTATAAAGTTCACCTGGCCGAAGATGCCCAAACATTTAGTGATCTCTTCAATTTTGCTATATACATATTTGACAATTCGCAAGGCGCAGAAAACAACTTTGGTAATCCGTACGTTATTGCAATCAGAAAAATGGAACGCAGCGTGAGCCGTGAACGCCATCGTATGAAAGCCTTTATTCGCTTCCAGAAAACTGCTGACGGCATATACTATTGCCCTATTGAACCCGACTATAACGTACTGCCTCTCGTAGCCAAATTTTTTAAAGACCGGTATGCTGACCAGCGATGGATAATTTATGATGTAAAACGCAAATACGGGCTGTATTATAATCTGCACCGTGTTGAGGAAATCACTTATGACTTTGTATCAAACATTAACACATCAAAAGTAACACTCCCTTCAGAAATGATTGATGAAAAAGAAGAATTAGCCTCTATGCTTTGGAAAGATTACTTTAACAGCACCAACATACCTGCCCGTAAAAACATGAAGCTGCATATTCGCCACGTACCAAAACGTTACTGGAAATATTTAAATGAAAAAGAGGGGAAAAATTAATAAGTTATTAGTTTAATAGCCACAAGCCACAAGTTCGTTGCCTATTCTACTATATATAAACTCTGAGTTTGGCTTATAACTTGCGGCTATTATATTTAGCTTAACCTTACCCTCTTCCCAATTTAACTTTCACCTTTCCGGTTTCGTCATCATCCTGAGCTGTAAGATGCAATACTATGCCACGGTTGCGCCGTTTTGCCAACTCATCTTCATCGCTTATGTCTTTATCTTTTTTTGGGTTACGTAATGGTACATCTACATTAATGTTTGTACCCTTCCCAAAAGAATACACTCCTGCCACATCCATGTTGAGTACGCTGCTGTTTATTTGCATAGGCTTTATAGTAACCTTTTCGCCTTTAACAATAAATACTCCGTTCAGGTTTTTAAATGTAATATTATCCATATCACGAAACGGGAAAGCATATTTACCAATATTGCGAACAGGCTCAAACTTTATAAGTGCCCCATTTTTAAGACTGAAACCCATATTGCCCTGCATAGATTTTGGTGAAAGTCCGCCATCATTATTCATCAGGCCTGAAAGATTTGCTTTTGCTGACAGCGAACCTTTAAGGTTTTCAGGTTTAAGTGACTCAAGCCCAAAGCTGTTAAACGCTTTGAAAAAACGGTTAACATCTACATTACGCACATCAGCATTTACTGTGTAACGGTTATACTTACCGGTTTGTGCAAGGCTGCCGTTAAGCTTAAGGCCGCCCCCGGCATGATAAAGCCCTGCATCTTTCAGGATAATCGCATTATCGGTAAGCAGCACACTAGCTTTTGCATTAGTGGCATGAAAAGCATTGTAATACAAATTGTCAACTTTTAGTTGCATGTCGACATTGCTTTTTTCAAAAAGTGTATTCAGTTCTTCAGTAAAATTCCCCTTTGTTGGCTTACGCTTAGTTTTTACGCTGCCTGTTCTTTCATTAAGGAAGGCTAAAAATTCACCTAAATGCAGGTTTGGGCTATGTATTTTCCAGTTCAGCACTACTTGTTCAGGCGAATTATAATATACATTCAGGAAGTTTTGGATGCTCCCCTCCATATAAACCGTACTCCTTCCTGTTTTCAAAGTAATTTTACTGATGTTTAAATCGGTATCTGTAAAATCAAGTGCAACATTTACATCATTAAACCTCAGTTTTCTCGGGGTATAAATAACATCTGCACCTTCTATTTTTACAAGGCCTTTCAACTTTGGTTTTGACAGTTTAAAATCTACTATGTCAGCTGTAAAATCAACAGCCACCTGAGCATGCCCTTTTTTAAACTGAAGCAGTTCTGCATCTATAATCTTTCCGAGATGCTTAACTTCAAAATCTGATTTAAAATCTCCCCGCGCAACAGGCTTTTCAAGGTCAAGAATGTAAAACCGCTTCATTTGTACAGGGATTCCATTATAATCACCGGTAAAATCAATAAGCTTCACGGCCGAATTTGCATCGTTGAATCCCTGTTGCCTGATATTATTATTAGTGAATATGCCTTTAAAATTACAGTTGGCAATTTCACCTCCCGGCGTATCAACAACATTATTCTTAACCAAAGCTGTTACATAAATTAACGGGTCTCCTTTTGCATTAAAATCACCTATAAGGTTACATTTTACGCTAATGGGATTTTTAATATCATACATCACAAGCTTACGGGTAATGTTTGGAGACAGCAAATTGGCCGCATCACGCCACAGTATACTTTTATTTTCTATGGCAATAGCGAAATCAGCTGAAGGGCCTCCGGTTTTCATCCTGGCCGCTACATAAAAGTCTTCACCGCCAATATCAAGCTTATTTCTTTTAAAAGTAAGTAATCCGGAATCTTCATTAAATGTAATATCAAACCTGCCCTCGACATGCCTACCTTTTATAAAACTGCCTTTCCGGGTACTGAATGCCATACTGTTAACCATTGTTTTAAGATTCACAACAGCTTTCCATCCTGGCAATGTATACTCAATCTTACCTTTAAAGTTATTTACGCTGAAGCTGTATAATTTACCCATCTTCCGGTTGTCAATCTCCAGGCTCACATCATCAAGCATAATTTTCTTTAATTCAGGAAAACTGCCTCCCTTACCTTCGCCGGTGCTGCGCCCTTTCCTGAATACATTCGTATTGCTATACCCATCGGCTGTGGTATGCAGTGCAATAGCCGCACGGCTTATGCTTACACTCTTAATCTCGACGGTACCGCGAAGCATGGCAAATGTATTTACGGCGATTGCTATTTCTTCCGCCCGCAATAGTGTCTTGCCGTGTTTGGAAAACATGCTGTCGCGTATGGTTACATTTTCAAGCCGGAGGGATATTAATGGGAGACCCTGCAAAAATGTCGGCTCAACATCGCCAATTGTCACCTCGCCGGAGATATTATCATTGACAGATGAAGTAAGCTTTTGAAGCACTCCAGTTTTATTAGAATGTATATACCATGCCAATGACACATAGGCAAAAACAAGTAATACAATAATTACTGTTAACGCGCGCAGAGTGATACGTGCCCATCGGCCGGCTATAAAACGGGATTTATTTTGTGTTGGTATGATTTCCTGCATATTCGCGGCATTGCAAATAAAGATACATATTCAGCATCCAAATAATTCCTCATGAAATGTTAAAGAAACCGGCATTAATTTTAGTGCGAGGATAAGGACTAACTTAAATATTAGCAGGAAAATCTCCGTTAATCCGATAAAAAAATCAGTTTATCGAAAACTAAAAAAATAGCAACCTTGTAATAATGCACATCACATAATGTCATTATAAATTAGCAGTCCAACTATAACTTTACTATATGCCACAAAAAATTTTACTTTATTACCAGATTGCAAAGCGAGCCTTTGAACTGGTGCCGCGACGTAAAAAAACTATCCGCCTGTTGCATCTTGACCACCAGCCTGTAGAAGGGCCTCAAGGCCTGATTTTACTTAAATACAGGTTTAGCAACGCAATTTATTATAGTATTGGCGGTAATAAACTAACTGCCCAGCAGGTTATAATGAAAAGGCCGGCTGAAGGCCAGGAAATACCATTTACAGTTTTCGGACTTTTTAAACAAAATGATTATGTGCTTTCTGCAGCCGGTAATGATGTAGTGCTTACCCGCATTACACAAAAAAGCAGGCCTGCAGAAATTATACGTAATACAGTACCTTACTACACACCAAATCTGGCACATAGTTAAAAAAACCTAACAGCAAAAGAGGGCTTTTACAGCCCTCTTTTTGTTTTTATATATGGCACAAAAATAAAAGGCCTCCCTTTTATGGGAGGCCTTTCTATTTGCATAAGCCTAAGCTTATTTCCTTACAACTTTAAAGTCTTTAGACTTACCTTCAGCAGAAATCCTTACAATGTAAGTTGCCTCCTGAAGCTGGGCCATATTAACATCAACTGTTGCAGTACCAGGGCGCTGGCTTATTACAAGCTGGCCAAGCAGGTTATAAACTTCTACCGAAGTAATTGCGCTGCTGTGACTGATTGTAAGTTTATCTGTCACTGGGTTAGGATAGTATTTCAGGTTTATAAAGCTGAAATCGTCCCTGCCAAGTGCAACACTTACTGTTACAGCAAGCGCAGTTGTGCTGTAGCAAGTACCGCTGGCCGCAGTAGCATAATATGTGTTGCCATTGGTAAGCTGTGTGCCTGGAGAAAGTGGATCTATCCCCGCAAGTGCATCCGCTTCGCTTGCATACCAAGATAGTACGCCTTCAGCTGCTGTGGCCTCAAGGTCTTCGATAGTAGCATCAGCCGGGTCAGCAACAGTAACAGTCTGCGTAATAGCGCCTGTAGGTTGTGCAGGAGCTGTAGTGATGGTTACATCAAACGACTCTTCTGCTGTACAGTTTGGCGTAGTACCGCTTTCAGCATACACATAAATTGTTTGGTTTGCAGAGATAACTGTACCTGCAGCCATCATTGTACCACCTCCGTTTGGAGCGGTGTAGTAGTTACCAACTGTGCGTACAGGAAGTGTATAGCTGCCGCAAGCAGTAACATCTGAAACCGTACCAAGATCTGGCGACTGGTTTACCATTACAGTAAAGCTTTCTTCATCTGAACATCCTGCTGATTCAGCAAATACATAGATAGTCTGGTTAGTAGTGATTACATCACCAGCCATCAGCATAGTTCCTCCGGCGTTAGGAGCAGTAAAGTAGCTGCCTACTGTAAGTGCCGGTAGTGTATAGCTTCCGCAAACAGTTACATTTGCAGGATCATCTACCACAGGAGCAACAGGCTGTGCATTTACAGTTACTGATGCTGAAGCTGTACAACCAATACTGTTTTTAGCCGTTAGCGTATAAGTACCCGGAGCAACATTTGCAAACTCAAGCTCTGATTGGAAATCAGTACCGTTAATGCTGTATGTGTAACCTGTACCCAGTGATGTAACAGTAATTGTACCTGTTGCAACACTACAGGTAGGCTGAGTTACAGCAGCTACCGGAGCATCAAATGAGCTTATAGTAACAACTACTGCTACACGTGCACTTTCACATCCGTCAATAGTTTGAGATACATAGTATGTACCTGCAGTTACAACATCTGTAGATGCAAGTGCAGTACCGTTTATTTGAACATTATACCACTTAAGGCCTGTACCGCTAGCTACAAGGTTAGCCACTGTAGCGCCGGCACAAACAGTCTGGTTTGATGCTGTTGGTAAAGCTACCGCGTTTACAGTAAGCATACCGTTTACATTTGATGTACCATTCCAGGCACCGCCACCACCGGCATTATATGCGCCATACCAGTAAGCACCTGTTAAATATTGATAACGGAAAGCATAGTAATATGTACCTGCAGCAAGGCCGCTGATTGTATATTTATACTCATCGTCATTATCAACCTGAACATTATATTGTGCAGCATTCCACTGCGCTTCAGTCCAGGTTGCAGGGTCGGTGTTTGTTGTTGAAATACCTACCCACGCTTTCATATTAGGGTTTGCACCCGCAGCTTCGGTAATATTTTCTTTCCATACTTTACCATATACAGTTTCTGTACCACATGTATTTATGGTTGCGCTAGGCGGCCATTGCAGGTTACCCCAGCCTATAGCACAATCAACAGCGCTAATTGTAACTGTTGCAGTAACAGGGCAGGTTGTTCCTGCAGTTGCTGTATACAGTATAGCACCAGCTGCCGCAGGTTTCACATACACCATATTTGCATTACTGCCAGACACGTAAGCTGTAGTTGCAGCTGCGTCAGTATAAAGGTTTGTGGCCGGTGACCATGTAACACTTTCAGGCTTAGTAAGCCCAAATACCATATTTGGCCTTTTAGCCTGTGTGTAAGTAATTGTTGTACCTGCACAAGCATTAGCATCATCTACTCTGTAAACCAATGAACTGTTGAATGCTGTTGTAGTATATTTACTAAGCGCATTGTTAGTAAAGTTTGTACCTGCACCTGTAGTATCGTTAGTGTGACAAACCTGAACAATTATATTAGACGTACCATTCCATGTAAAATTAGTGCTAAATACGTGCGTGTTTGCACCTGATACAGGTTGATAGTCAACAGGGCCAAATACTGTGGTAAGGCCTGTTTCCCATGTAGCGATAGCTGACTGTGCAGTATTTCCGATACTTATAGTGTATGCTTTATGTAAGCCTGAAGCATTAAGTGTAGTAACATCAAATGTAATATTATTAATTATACTACCTGCTGACATACCAAGTGCTGTAAGCTCACTTGCGCGTATAAGATACTGCTGTTTTGTATTTTCATAATAAGCACCATATGGCGCAGGGTAAGCTGCGTTTGTGGTATTGCTCGCATTTAGCGTAACATCTGTACCAACAATTGCTTGTCCCGGTATTGTTGCGCCAGTAGCAGTAAGCGACTGTACAGTGCCTATACATGTGCTTGTTGCACCTGAATTTGTAATTGTAAGGGCTGTTGGCACAGTATTAACTGTAACGGCAACTGTAGCGCTTGCAGTACATAAGTCACCCGAACTTTGTGAAGCGTTAAGAGTATAGGTGCCTGATACAGTTGGGTTGAATGTCCATCCTGTAACAGCGTTACCGCTTACGCCTGAAGCAGGCGTCCAGCTGTAATTGCTATAATCTGTACCTCCGGCAGTAATTGTTACAGGCGCTGATGTTGCACCATTACATATAGTAACAGTATTAGTACTAAGTGTAAGAGCAGGAGGCGTGTTTACAGTAGCTGTAACTTTAACCCTCGGTGAAGAACAAACTGTATTAAAGTTCCAGTTATAGAAATAATAATACGTAGTAGATGTACCCGTTATATAACCGCTGGTAATAGTGCCTACTGTACCTAACGCATAAGGGAAAGCGGTTCCTGTAAATTCACGAATCATGCTTGGCCCTGATATTGCCAAAAGCCTCAAGCCTGTTCCTGCAGGAATTTCCCAGTTTAAAGGTATTGAATATTGTACCGGGTTTGTAGCATTACCGGCTGGCACCGCAAATGTACCTGCCAAAAGCTGAACGCCTGAACTGTTTTGTAATACCATACTAACGTTTCCGGCAGTAGTTGAGTTTAGGTATACATCAACTGAATTTAGCTTAAAGCCATTACTGTTGAAAACAAGTCCGTATGTTGACGGTGTTGTACCGCCGTCTGTTGTGGCTACAGTCATTTTTCCTCCTACAGATGGGGCGCCTGTAACTTCAGCTGCCACATAATAATCTGTAGTTGCAGAAACTGAAGGTGAGTAAGTATCACCTGTAGCTATTGCTGCACCACCAGTTTGGGCAGTATACCATTTTACGGTACTTCCGGCTGAACCGGCTGCACCAAGGTTTACTATACCTGCGCCACAACGTGTATCGCCACTGCTGGCCGTGATATTATTTGTAAATTGTACAAATACAGAAGTTGATGTGCCCACTGCCGGGCCTGCAGAACATGTCACCTTAAGCTGGTAATATGTAGGCGCTGCAGGGGTAACAGTTAATGTTGCGGCTGTAGCGCCATCAATATCTGTAAAGTTTACACCGTTTGCTGAACTTTGCCACTGGTATGACACTCCAGATCCGTCAGTGGCATTCTCTACTGATAATGATACTGAAGTACCTAAACAGATTGAGGTTGCCGAAGCTATTGTGTTGCCCGGATTTGGTGTACCTGAACAAAGATTAGATTTAGCATACGAGATAAACCCTGTATAATCACCTGCTGCTGCAGGTGTAGTTGATTGTATTGTTGTTGGCGGCCCTGCCACAAATGTAGCGGTAGAACCAAAAGTGCTGTTATATTGACCGGCGGCGGCATTAGCCATTACCGGTATATTGTCTGCCACGAATGTTCCTCCAAGCCTTACATTAACATTATTTACAGTACCTGATACCAAAGGAGCTTCCCATCTTCTGTTTGAAGCTAGGTCCATAATTGCCGCATTGGCAGTACCTGTATTTGAATCAAAAGCTTCAGCTCTCATTACAGCTACAGATGTAGTTGCCGGAGCCAGCCATATAGGGGCGTAAGCTGTCTTACCTACAGGGAAATGTATGTAGTTTGTATTGGCATTGTTATTAGCAATCGTTCTTTCAAACGGCCCGTTTATGTACGCAGTGGCACTGCCCCCGGTAAGTGTACCTGCAGCAGTAGCAGTACCAAGTGTAAGCATGTTATCACTATCAGTATTAATCTTACCTGCCGTAAGTGTAAGTGTACCGCTCACCCTGATTGGGCTGGCAAGTGTTACACCCTGAGCATTGCCGTTATTAATGGATAATGCTGCGAAGTTTGCCGTAGGCGAAGTTGCCAGGTTAGCAATTGTACCATTATTTACAAATGTTTGCGCGTTAAGCGATGGGCCAAACGTAAGTACCGTACCTGTATTGCTGGCAACAACTGCCGCAGTTGTGCCGGTTGTATTTACAAAAGTACCATCTACTTCAAGGTTACCGCCAATAATAAGGCTAGCCGCAGTAAGAGTACTGTTAGATGTAACAGTTACATCACCGTTTGCAGTAAGTTGGTAAACTGTTGTAACGTTACGGTTTGTACCACCGTTGCCATTTACAGCTATATTGCCAAAAGATAAATATGCTGATGACGCCCAGTTATTGATATAGAAACCGCTTGTGCTACCCCCGGCGTCTGAAGACACGCCATCACCAAATACTGTAGTATGCAGTAACGAAGCAGTTAGTGTTGAAACTGTTGGTGTACCATTGCTAAAAAATAGTGTATAACCATTTGTATTGGTTGTGGCTATGTGCGGGTCTATAAAGGTTAGAATACCTGCACTTAGGCTGATATTTGTTGACAACTGGTTAAATAGCGGAGTGCCTGATGGTACAGATTCTGCCACCACCCCATTATTACCGTCAATATAAATTTCACCCCCAAGCTGGGCAAAAGTTGATGTTGCAGTATTATTGAGATTACCGTTTATATACAGGCTTCCTCCTGACACTGTAAGTGTACCGTTATTTGTAAGCGTGTTATTATACAACGTACAGCCAACTGTCAGGTCTCCGCTGGCAACAACAAGCGTTGCACCAGTGCTTATTGTAATACCTTTAACTTCATTAATAGTACTGTTAACGGTAACTGTGTGCCCCGCCTGAATATTTACTGAAGTATTACAATTAGGTACTGCGCCGTTGCTCCAGATAGCAGGGTTATTCCAGTCACCACCGGCAAGTGAAATTACAGGAAGGTCAGCTGAGTTTAATGCCAGGGCAAATGGCGCCGCTGTAAGCTCTGCCGCAGTAAGGCCAACCCTTTGTCCGCCTGGTGTTATAGTACCCGCCTGATGTGTACCAACAAATGTGTTGCCTTGTATTACCCTAACATTTGCTGCTGAAGGTGTAAGACCAAATATTCCCGGTGCCTGTATATGCACTTTAAAAGTTGTAGCCGCAAGCGGCGTACCAGCAAGCGCAGATGCAGACCATGTGTCATTTGATTTAAGATTTGCGGTATATGCACCGTCAGCTACGTTTATAGCACTTGTACCCGCAGCCTCATTATATGTCATAGCAAGTACGCCTCCGGCTGACGCAGGGCTTAATCTTTCTATCCATGCCGACCTGTTTTGATTAGCAGCATTAACAAACGGATATCTTGATGTAGCTGTAGTAACATCAGCGCCTGCTGTAAAAGCGCTACCTGTTCCTGCTGCCGTAAACCAACGCCCGAAAACAGTTCCGGTGCCAAATCCACCCGAGGTATATGTTAATGTTCCTGTAGACGGTGCAGATGTACCTAGTACTATTGGCATACTGCCTGATGAAGTAATCTTACCGGCAACAAATGTAAGAGTATTGCCTACAGAAAGTGACCCTGCAGGTTGGCCGCTGATTGCGCTTGTGCCATTAAACGTAACTCCTGCAGAAGAAGTATTATTTACAGTAACCTGGCTAAAGTTGGCTGTTGGCGATGTTGCCAGGTTTCGTACTGTAGCGCCCGGAGCTATAGTTACCGTTGAAGGGTTTGTACCTACCACAAAACTTGTTCCTGATGCCTGTGCAAAATAAGCAGTTCCGCTTGCGGTCCAGGTAGCGCCAGAGTTGATAGTAACATTACCGGTAATATACATGGTAATGCTGTTCATGTCTAACTCAGCTGTGTCATAAACCGTGACATTGCCTCGTATACCATTACTGTATGTAAAAAGCCTTACTTTGCGGTTATTGGCTGATGGCCCATACACTTCAAAGTTACCCCAGTTCAGCTTGCCGCTTCCGACATAGTTATATATTAGGAAGTTGGCAGTACTTCCACCCGCATCTGCAGAGACACCATTCCCGAATTTAATGGTGTGGTTAACAGATACTTCTGCTGTTGCAGAGGTATTGTAATAAAACGAGTAATGAGAAGTGCCTGTAGAAGCAGGAGGGTCAAGAATAGTTATAGATCCTCCCGTCCAGTTTACTGCATTTGCAGCTGTAATGTTAAGCGAGTATTGGGTTGACGTTGTACTTGTTGCAGCAACGCCGGCATTATTAGGGTCAATTATGATTGACCCTCCGCTTTGGCTGAAATTACCTGAGGTGTAACTAAGGTAGCCATCAATGTTAATGGTTCCGCCTGAAACATTCAATGTTCCGCCATTAATAAGCAGCACTGAATTCTTTTGAGCATTAATACCGACCGTAAGCGTATTTGAAGCTACAGCCAATGATCCCGAAGTTACTGTTAGCTGCCTTACCGCTGCATTACCTGTTAATGTTAATGCAGCACTGTTTGCTACGATAAAATTATCGGCATTTGAGATTGCCGAAGGAGCAGTCCCCGTACCGTCAGTTGCGGTTCCCCAGCTGTTAACATCATTAAAATCCGTAGCCGTTGCTTTGGAATAATAACTTGTCTGGGCGTAGGCCCCCAAGCAGGAAAACAGCATTACAGCTAATAAGGCTGTAACATAAGAAGCATTTATACTGCTGCCAGGTGATTTGGTCACAGTAAAATCTTCTGTCTGTTTTTTTGCAGAAAGCCCTAAAGCCTGCTGCAGCACAAAGTAGATTTGATTCATAAAAATTTTATTAATATTTCTTTAACAACTAACAAATGTATAAATATTAGTAATTGCTTTTCAACATCCTTAAAAATTTTCTTTAATTATTATCGCATCTTTAAAGATTTACAGGTAATGGCATAAATGATAGATGGTATTTTAATATATAATGACATTGTAATTAAGTTTACAATTCCTGAAGCTACACTCTTGTTTATTAGCACTTTATTAACACAGGAATGATGAAACCTTAGCCTCGAAAACGATTTCTGTATCATTCCTCAATATACCTTTGGTTCACTAAAGCGATAAAACCCTGCAGGTAGAAAAATGCTTTAACAGAACATTCACCAACTTAAAATTATTAATCATGTTTAGAAAAAGATTCTTTTTAGCCATTGCCATGGCAGGGATGACCATTGCCGGTGCAGTGACCACCAACCTCTTCTCGGGTTTTGATGCTGCAACTGCCGCAGTAGTTGAATGTACGGGCGGGGGCTCTGAAAGCTTTGCCAACATACCGGCAAGTTCAAGCACTTACTCAACACGTACCTGGACGGGCGATAACGGCCTTGCCTGGAGCGCAACAGATTCTCGTACAGACCAGACTTTAACCGGTAAAGCTATTGCTGTAAGAACCGGGACTATTAAAAACACTGTACCTGCTGCAGGAGGCGTGGGCACACTAAGCTTTAAGTACAAAAGGGTATTTACAGGCAACTCTACATTAAAGGTATATGTAAACGGCGTACAATTTGGCGGTGATATCACGGTATCATCAGAAACTGCTGCAACATTTTCTTATCCTGTAAATGTTACAGGAAATGCCACAATCGAAATCAAAAACAGCGGCAACCGCACCATTGTTGATGACATTGCTTGGACGTGCTACTCAACTCCTGTAACAGGCCCTGAAATTCAGCTTGCAAATGCCGCCGGAACAAATGCCGACTGCGGAAGCCTTGAAATTGATTTTGGCTCTCAGGCAACAGGTGTTTATACCGACGCTGTTTTCACTGTAAAAAATATCGGCACAACTGCACTTAATGTATCTTCTGTATCACTTAGCAACAATACAGATTTTGCAGTTATATCTCCGGTAGGTGCATTTTCTGTACCGGCATCGGGTTCTGCTATTGTTCTTGTACGTTTTGAGGCTGCCACCGGCGGCTTAAAGACATCTACACTTACCCTTACAAGCAATGATGATAATGAAGGCTCATGTACTGTAAACCTTACAGGTGTTGCCCTTGAGCTTTGTGCCGCGCCTGATGTTACTGGCGCTACAGTAGCTGTTGATAGTATTACAGCATCATCGGCCAATGTTGATGTGCTTGATGTTTTGGCAGATAACTACCTTGCCGTACTTTCATTAGACAATACTCTTACAGCCATTCCTGTAGACGGAACCACTTATACAGTAGGTGACAGCATAGGCGGAGGTGTGGTAGTTTACAATGGTAACAATGCCGCATTTACACTGGCAGACCTTGCTGAAAACACTGATTATTACCTGTTTGTATATGCATACAACAATGTTGACTGTACACAGGGGCCAATATTCGCGCGTGAGCTTACAGGAGAATTCACTACGCCTGTTGCCCCGTGCATTGGCGCTACTGAAACTTTTACTAACATGCCGGCAAACTCCAGCGCTTATGCCACAAGGACGTGGACAGGTGACAACGGTGTTGCATGGAGCGCTACAGACGCAAGGACAGACCAGACACTTACAGGCAGGGCTATCGCTTTACGCACAGGAACACTTGAAAATACCACCCCTGTAACAGGCGGTATAGGAACGCTTTCATTCAACTACAAGCGTGTGTTTACAGGCAACTCTACACTTAAAGTTTTTGTAAACGGTGTACAATATGGCGGAGACATCACTGTATCTTCAGATACTGCAACGCTTTTCTCTGAGCCTATTGATGTACCTGGAGATGTTACTGTTGAAATACAAAACAGCGGCAACAGGGTGATTATTGACGACCTTACATGGAATTGCTACACAGTATCTGAAACGGCAGAAATTCAATTGCTTGACGCTAACGGAATAAGCAAAACATGCGGCAACCTTACTATTGATTTTGGTGTGGTGAAAATCAACACTGACAGCCTTGCGACATTCACAATCAAAAACCAGGGACAAACAGCGCTAGATGTAACTGCATTAACCCTTAGCGATTCAATAAACTACTCTATAGTTTCTCCTGTAGCGCCGTTTACAGTTGACTCTCTCAATGTTCAGGAAGTTGTTGTAAAATTCAACAGCGCTGTTGCGGGTAATAATCCGGCTACGCTTACAATTGAAAGCTCTGATATTGATGAAGCTTCATGTGTGGTTAACCTGTCTGCTGAAGCTCAGGATGTATGTGTTGCACCTGACAATGCTGCGGGCGCTATAGCTGTTTCTAACGAAACTATTGAAGGTGCAGATGTAACTATAACAGGAATTACTACTACAGGATATGTAATAGTTGTAAGTGAAGGCGGAACCGTTACACCACCTGTAAACGGCACTGTATATGAAGCCGGTGATTCGCTTGGCGATGGTACGGTAGTATATGCAGGCCCTGACAGTGCAGTTACAATTGAAGGGCTTAATGCTTCTGCAACATATGCTCTCTTTGTTTATGCTTACAACAATTCAGGATGCCTTGAAGGCCCTGCTTACAGCGCAGGCCTTGAAGATGAGCTTTCAACGCTTGAAGGCCCATGCGGCGGTGCAGAAACTTTTGCAAATATGCCTGCCAATGCAAGTTCTTATGCTACAAGGAACTGGACAGGAGATAATGGTGTGACATGGACTGCTACAGATGCAAGGACAGACCAGACCTTAAACGGAAGGGCTATTGCCGTAAGAGTTGGTAAAGTAGAAAATACTTCTGTAATTACCGGCGGAATCGGTACGCTTACTTTCTCATATGCCAGGGTATTCACAAACAACTCTGTAATTAAGGTTTTTGTAAACGATATGCAATATGGCGCTGATATTGTAGTATCTTCTACAACTCCGGCTGTTTATTCTGAACCTATAAATGTTGCCGGTAATGCTACAATCAGGATTGAAAACAGCGGTAATAGGTCGGTTATAGACGATATTGCATGGACATGCTACAGCGACTCTGCAAGGCCTGCTCAAACATTTAGCGCTCCCGTTAAAGAAGAAGGTGTAAAGCTTTACCCTAACCCGACTGACGGTAAATTTAACGTGGCACTGCCCGAAGGTAATGAAAGCGCGCAGGTTGAGGTTTTCAATACAATGGGTAAACTGGTACTTTCTAAAAAAGTAAATGCCAATGAGCCTGTTGATATGAGCAGCGCCGGAAAAGGAATGTACATGGTAAATGTAACTGCTGCCGGAAAAACAACATCTAAAAACGTTGTTATAAAATAACAGTTACCTTACATAAAATTTAAGCCCCGTATCCGGGGCTTTTTTTGTGTCTAAGAACTAACTATTTGTTAAAATTGTCTTAATAAACATCTTGTACTAATAAGGTAGCTTGCGCAGCATTTGTCTTTTTGGCATTTGAGAAAACCGTAAACTCCCCGTTATGAAAAAACAGCTAAATATTTTAAGTACAATATTCATTTATGTGATATTGTTTTCAGCGAGCATATCGGCTCAAACAACAAACGCTTCACCCCAATGCACTAATCCTGCAATTTCATCTGTGTTTCCTGCAACGGGCCCGGTTGGTACAGTTGTAACCATTACCGGCAGCGGATTCCAGACGGGCGCAGGTATAAGCAGTATTAAATTCGGAGGTGTGAGTGCAGCATCATTTATTGTAATTTCAGATACATCTTTAAAAGCAGTAGTGCCTGCAAATGCTAATAACGGAAGCATAAGCGCCACTACTGAAACCTGTACAGGCACGGGCGGTAATTTTACGGTAACATACTCTAACTGCAGCATATCATCTTCCGGAGGGAGTGAAATCTATATATCCGAACTTTATGACCAAAAAACAGGCAGCGGCGGTATGGTAGAGCTATATAACCCTACCAACAATGCTATTGTGCTTACAGGCACTTATGTTTTGCAGCGTTACGGCAATATTTCAGACAATACCCCAACGCCGGGTTATATACTTAACATTACCGGCACAATTGATCCTGAATCTACCTTCCTTGTAGCAGGCTCTTTACCCAACCCCGCCATTTGTATTGCCCCCCCAATAACAATGATAATAGTTTTGTTTCAGGGTTTAATGACAATGATAAGATTGAACTGCTGAAAAACGGACAGCGGATTGATATTGTAAATACCCCGAGTTCACAGCCGGGCTTTACAATGATACGCAAGCCTGATGCAATTGCACCGGATGCTGTATATGAAAGCAACGACTGGAATATTACCTTACACAATGACACTACCCCAAATAATTATTGTGATAATTTGGGCAGCCATGGTACTACGCCGCCACCTGCGCCAACCATTACTATGCAGCCTGCTAATATCCCCGTATGCCCCGGCGGTGACTCATTTTTTGAAATCGCTATCAGTGCACCTGCAGGCTTTACCTACCAATGGAAAGTACTTAATGCCGCTGGTAACTGGGTAAATGTGGCGAATAATGCAAATTACTCAGGAGCTACTACAAATAAGCTTATACTTAATGATATCCCTGCCTCCTTTGAAGGAAACCAATATTATTGCGTAGCCACTTTGGGTACGTGTATACTGGCAAGCAATGCTGTACAGCTTTCACTTATAGCCCCTCCGGCCGCTCCTGTAGCTGTTGTTATTCAACCAACTTGTACTACGCCTGCAATAATAACTGTAACCCCTGTTGCGAGTGTGACTTACAGCATTGACGGAATAAATTATCAAGCCAGCAATATATTCAACAACGTAGCTGCCAACACCTATAATATTACCGTTAAAAATGCCGCTGGTTGTGTGTCGCCTGCGGTGGCTGTAACTGTAAATCCTGCTCCCGGCGCGCCGGCCGCTCCTGTAGCTGTTGTTACCCAGCCGACATGTACATCTGCTGCAACAATAACAGTAACGCCTGTTGCGGGTGTAACCTATAGCATTGACGGGATTAATTACCAGGCAAGCAATGTCTTCAACAACGTATCGGCTAATACCTATAATGTTACGATAAAAAATGCCGCTGGTTGTGTGTCGCCTGCGGTGGCTGTAACTGTAAATCCTGCTCCCGGCGCGCCGGCCGCTCCTGTAGCTGTTGTTACCCAGCCAACGTGTACCACACCTGCAATTATAACGGTTACGCCGGTTGCGGGTGTAACCTACAGCATTGACGGGATTAATTACCAGACAAGCAATATATTCAATAATGTACCTGCCAATACGTATAATGTTACGGTAAAAAATGCCGCGGGATGTGTGTCGCTTGCTGTAAGCGTGACTGTAAATACTGTACCGGGCGCTCCTGCCGCTCCTGTGGCTGTTGTTACTCAGCCAACGTGTACCACACCTGCTACAATAACAGTAACGCCGGTTGCGGGTGTAACCTATAGCATTGACGGGATTAATTACCAGGCCAGCAATGTCTTCAACAACGTATCGGCTAATACCTATAATGTTACGATAAAAAATGCCGCTGGTTGTGTGTCGCCTGCGGTGGCTGTAACTGTAAATCCTGCTCCCGGCGCGCCGGCCGCTCCTGTAGCTGTTGTTACCCAGCCAACGTGTACTACGCCTGCAATAATAACTGTAACCCCTGTTGCGGGTGTGACTTACAGCATTGACGGAATAAATTATCAAGCCAGCAATATATTCAACAACGTAGCTGCCAACACCTATAATATTACCGTTAAAAATGCCGCTGGTTGTGTGTCGCCTGCGGTGGCTGTAACTGTAAATCCTGCTCCCGGCGCGCCGGCCGCTCCTGTAGCTGTTGTTACCCAGCCAACGTGTACCACACCTGCAATTATAACGGTTACGCCGGTTGCGGGTGTAACCTACAGCATTGACGGGATTAATTACCAGACAAGCAATATATTCAATAATGTACCTGCCAATACGTATAATGTTACGGTAAAAAATGCAGCGGGATGTGTATCACCTGCAGTTAGCGTAGTTGTAAATACTGTACCGGGCGCTCCTGCTGCTCCTGTGGCTGTTGTTACCCAGCCGACATGTACCACTCCTGCAATTATAACGGCTACGCCAGTTGCGGGTGTAACCTATAGCATTGACGGGATTAATTACCAGGCAAGCAATATCTTCAACAACGTAGCGGCTAATACCTATAATGTTACGGTAAAAAATGCGGCGGGATGTGTGTCGCCTGCTATTACTGTAACTGTGAACCCGGACACTGGTGTTATCCCTGAAATTGGAAGTACAGAAGGATGCAGAGAAACCATTTCAGGCAGGAAATACATACTGGAAGCACTTCCGCTTAATAACTCTTTCGATGTTGCAACATCAGCATTTGAGTGGCGTGATGCATCAGGCCAGCTGCTTTCATCAGGTGAAAATACATTTGATGCCACTGAATATTTCCAGGAAAACACTGTCCAATTTCCTTTCAATATAACAGTGAAAGTAACTGCAAATGGCGGATGCTCACAAACCTTTACATTTATAATAAACGGTATTTTCTGCGATGTGCCAAAAGGTATTTCGCCAAATAATGATTCTAAAAATGACAGCTTTAATTTGGCAGGCCTAAATGTTAGCAGGCTGTTGATTTATAATCGTTACGGAAAAGAAGTATACTCCAAAAACAATTATGTAAATGAATGGCATGGCCAGGGGAGTAATGATAATGAGCTGCCGACAGGTACTTATTATTACATTATTGAGGCCTCCGGAACATCAAAAACCGGATGGGTATATATTAACCGCGAAAACTAGTTTTAATCTTTCAAAAGTTAAAGGCCGCAGTATTGTAGCTCTTAACTTTTCATTAACACTCGTAACATTAAGTTTAAATTTAAGTGATTAAAAAATAACTATTTACAAATTAGCTTTCATCTTATATCATCTAATTTCGGCCTGTTAAAACCAATGGGAAATGCAACAGGATATGAGCAGGCTTTTTACTAAATTTTTTATTATACCGTTCTTTATGTTACTCGGCACTCTGAATATGAGTGGCCAGCTTTACCAGCATAACTTTGGAACAACAACCATAACTACACACCCTTATACGGCAGCACCTGTAACAATACATCCTAATTTATCCAACTCATCATGGACAAATAGCCAAAACAGCTGGACAAGCGGTGTTGGGGCGCCTCCGGGGCAGGCAATACAGGTAAACACATCTGTCGGCACAACAAGCATTTACCTTAAATTCAATGTTACCACAAATTATCAGGCAACTATAACATCATTTAATTTCTGGAGGGTTCGCAGTAATTCTGGCCCGCAAAACTGGGAACTTTTAATCAACAATACATCTGTTGCCACCGGTACAACACCAGTTAACACAGGGGCTTCTGTAGGCGTGACCACGCTGCCAACGCCTGTAAATATTACCGGGAACGCCACCATTGAACTCAGGCTGACCAACGCAACAGGTGGTTGGTTCAGGCTCGATGATTTTACTTTAAATGGTACAGTAGCGTCAACATGCAGCAGTATAGTTATTTCATCCTTCAGTCCGGCCACGGGGCCTGCCGGAACAAAAATTACCATTTTAGGTAATGGATTTACAGGTGCGAGCGCTGTTAAATTTAACGGGGTATCATCAACAAATTATACTGTACTGTCCAACACAGAAATTGAAGCAGTACTGCCATCTGGCGGGACTACCGGCAAAATAGATGTTTTTGACGCTGTTGGGTGTAACGGCTCATCATCAGGAAATTTTTCGGTGATGACATCACAATGCAGCACGCCGCAGGCACCCGTACCTGATATTTTCATATCAGAAGTATATGACCAGAAAACAGGAAGCGGTGGTATGATTGAGATATATAACCCTACTGCAAGTACTATTATATTTAACGGACAATACAGATTGCTAAGGTATGGAGATATTGAAGACAATACCCCTACCGCCGGTTATGACCTGGTACTGCCCGGCTCTATAGGGCCAAATAGTACACTGCTTTTATACGGTACAGCTCCACTACAGTCAATATGCACCACACCGCCTTCTACCATACAATTTGGAAACGGCTTTAACGGCAATGATAAATTTGAACTGCTCAAAAACAATGTTGTTATTGATGTTGCTCATATCACCAGCGCTGCAGCAGGTTTTACAACAAGGAGGAAACCCACGGCAATTGCGCCTAAAAACGTATTTAATAGTGCTGACTGGGATATTGTTGTGCATGGCACGAGTCCTGATCCGTCTTATTGTGCTGACCTCGGCGTATTCAATTTACCAACGCCGCCAACAGTTACACCTGTTGCAACAAAAACCATATGCGCGGGTGCCAGCACAACTTTTACAGCAACTCTTAGCAGCCCCACAGGTTATAGCTACCAATGGAAAATGCTTAACGCAGCAGGTAACTGGGTTAATGTAATAAACGGGCCAAACTTCAGCGGTGCTACATCTGCAACTCTTACTGTGATAGCTGCACCTGCATCGCTTGATGATACGCAATATTATTGCGAAATGACATCATCAAATTGCAACATAAAAAGTACAGCCGCACAACTTTATGTCATTAACCTTGACCCTCCCATACTCTCACAGACACCGCCAACCTGTACTACAGCCACAGGAACTATTACGGTACAGCCTGTTACAGGTGCAACATATAGTAATAATGGTACAACCTTTCAAAGTTCAAATATTTTTAACGGCCTTGCGCCCGGACCGTACACTATAACTATTAAGGTTGGAAACTGCACCGCATCTGATATTATAACGGTTGACCCGGCACCCGGTTCGCCTGCAACGCCACAACTGGCGCAGACCCCGCCTACATGCACAATAGCTACAGGCACAATTACAGTTACACCTGTAGCCGGATTGGAATACAGCCTTGACGGCGGCGCTTACCAGGCATCAAATATATTTACAGGGATAAATTTCGGTTCGCATACAGTGACGGTAAAAAATGCTGCGGGTTGTACAGCTTCGAACACCATAACGGTTGACCCGGCTCCGGGTTCGCCTGCCACGCCACAGCTGACGCAGACCCCGCCTACATGCACAGTAGCTATGGGTACAATTACAGTTACGCCTGTGGCCGGATTGGAATACAGCCTTGACGGAGGTGCTTACCAGGCATCAAATATATTTACAGGAGTAAACTCCGGTTCGCATACAGTGACAGTAAAAAATGCTGCGGGTTGTACAGCTTCAAACACCATAACGGTTGACCCGGCACCGGGTTCGCCTGCAACGCCACAACTGGCACAGACTCCGCCTACATGCACGGTAGCTACAGGCACAATTACAGTTACGCCTGTTGCCGGATTGGAATACAGCCTTGACGGAGGCGCTTACCAGACATCAAATATATTTACAGGGGTAAATTCCGGTTCGCATACAGTGACAGTAAAAAATGCTGCGGGTTGTACAGCTTCAAACACCATAACGGTTGACCCGGCACCGGGTTCGCCTGCAACGCCACAACTGGCACAGACTCCGCCTACATGCACAGTAGCTACAGGCACAATTACAGTTACGCCTGTTGCCGGAGTGGAATACAGCCTTGACGGCGGCGCTTACCAGGCATCAAATATATTCACAGGAGTAAATTCCGGTTCGCATACAGTGACCGTAAAAAATGCTGCGGGTTGTACAGCTTCAAACACCATAACGGTTGACCCGGCACCGGGTTCGCCTGCAACGCCGCAACTGACACAGACTTCGCCTACATGCACAGTAGCTACGGGTACAATTACAGTTACACCCATTGCCGGATTGGAATACAGCCTTGACAGTGGCGCTTACCAGGCATCAAATGTATTTACAGGAGTAAATTCCGGTTCGCATACGGTGACAGTAAAAAATGCGGCGGGTTGTACAACTTCAAACACTATAATAGTTGACCCGGCTCCGGGTTCGCCTGCCACGCCACAGCTGACGCAGACCCCGCCTACATGCACGGTAGCTACAGGCACAATTACAGTTACACCTGTTGCCGGATTGGAATACAGCCTTGACGGCGGCGCTTATCAATCATCAAATATATTCACAGGGGTAAATTCCGGTTCGCATACTGTGACGGTAAAAAATGCTGCGGATTGTACAGCTTCGAACACCATAATGGTTAGCCCGGCTCCGGCATCACCACAAATAGTGAATATTGGTATCCAGCATCCTACTTGTACTACTTCATTCGGCACAATCATAGTAAACGCACAGGGAACTGGGCTTGAATACAGTATTGGCGCTTTATTCCAGGCCAATAGCCAGTTCAGCAACCTCGCTCCGGGCACTTATAATGTTACCGTGAAAAATGCTGATGGATGTGAAGATTTTGGCACTGCAGTGATTAACGCTGTACCTCTGGCTCCCGTACAGCCTGTTGCGATACCTGTACAGCCTACCTGCAGTACATCAGGTTCAATAAGCGTAAATCCTATTGCCGGCGTTGAATATAGCCTTGACGGAGGGCCATACCAAACTTCTAACATCTTCAACAATGTATCGCAGGGAACACACATTATAACTGTGAGAAACGCTGCTAACTGTACAAATGCATCAGACCCGGTTACAATAAATGCTGCACCGGCAATACCTAATGCACCAATACTGTCGCAAACGCCTCCAAACTGTACAACCTCAACCGGAAGCATAGTAGTATTGCCTGTAGCAGGGCTTGAATATAAACTAGATAGCGGCGCTTACCAGGCATCAAACCAGTTTACTAATGTAACGCCGGGTCAGCACACAGTAACTGTAAGAAATGTTGACGGCTGTACAGCATCTGGCACTATAACAGTAGGCAATGCACCTGCTATACCTTCACAACCGCAATTGTCACAAATGCCGCCAACATGTACTACTGCTACAGGAACAATCACGGTAACATCTCCGGTTGGTTCAGGTTTTACCTACAGCCTTGATGGAATAAATTTCCAAACCAGCAATGTTTTTACCGTTGAGCCCGGAAGTTATACAGTTACTGTAATGAGTATTGATGGGTGTGTCTCAAATGAGGTTATTACTGTAAATCCATCTGCAGGTGGCCCTGTAGCCTCGAACCCGGCACCGCTTCAGGAGTGCGACCTGAACAATGACAACGTGGCATGCTTTAACCTGAACCCGACACTAGCCCAGCTTACAGCTACTATACCAAACGTCACCCTTACGGTACACGAGACCGAAGAAGGTGCAGAGTTCAACGGGTATGTAATACAGCCTGCACAATATAACTGTTATACTAACATTAACGCCAATGGCGCAGCAGTCCCAACTGTATATATAAGAGTGCAAAGCACGCTGACTGACTGTTTTGATGTTGTGGCCCTTCAGCTTATCGCCAACCCGGTACCTGAGGCTACAGAGCCTGAGCCGTACCATGTGTGCGATGACAATACAGACGGTGTAGCCGTATTCAACCTGAGCACAAGGAATGCCGAGATACTGGGCACGCAAAGCCCTGCCGACTATGTGGTGACCTACCACACCAGCCAGACAGCAGCAGATGCAGGCACAGGCGCCATTACCAACGTAACCAGCTACAGTAGCCCAAGCACCACGCTGTATGTAAGGGTAACCAATAATGTAGCCTCAAATCCAACAGGCTGTTATGACGTAGTAGCGCTTGAACTTGTGGTAGACCCGCTTCCGGTGGCCAACACCCCGGTGCCGTATACCTTGTGTGATGATAATAACCCGGGCGATGAGCGCGAGGTGTTTGACCTTACCACCAGGATAGCTGCTATAACAGGCGGTGCCACAGGCGTGAATGTAAGCTTCCACCTTACCATGGCGGCAGCCCAGGCAAACACAGGGGCGATAGCCACCCCTGAAGCCTATACCAACACCAGCACGGTACAGACCATCTTTGTAAGGGTGGCCAATGCTGTAACCGGCTGCTACAGGGTAGTGCTGATGGACATCAGGGTAGAGCCGCTTCCGCAGATAACCATGCCGCCGGCACAGAACCTTCAGGCATGCGGCGCCAACGGCTATGCGGTGTTTGACCTTCAGGCCCTTGAAGCAGCAATGATCAACAACGGCGTTGGCCTTGTGATACGTTTTTACGAAACCCTTGAAGATGCCCAGGCAGGTAACAATAACTATATAGCCAATACCTCAGGCTATACCAATATAATACCAAATGCCCAGTTTATCTATCTAAGGATAGAGAACACGGTGACAGGTTGCGTAAACACCCAGGTTGAGAGGCTTGAGCTTAAAGTAACCGCCCCGCCGGTGCTGGAAGAGCTTGATAACATAGTGCTGTGTGACCAGGACAGCAATGACCAGGACGGCGAGACCATAGTAAACCTGAGGCAGCGTGATGCCGATGTGCAAGCCATGTTAACAGGAACCGGCTATACCATAGAATACTTTAAGCAGGAAAGTTTTGCCCAGGCAGGTGCACCCAGGATAACCAACCCGACAACCTATATAGGCACTAATGGGGAGACCATCTGGGTAAGGGCTACCGATGGCGATGACTGCTTCGCCATAGCAAGCTTTGAACTGGAGATAGGCAAGCCGCTACAGCTAACCACGCCAACACCATTGGCAGTATGCAGCAATGTGATACCAAGCACAGGCTCGGCCACGTTTAACCTTACCACAAAAGACAATGAAATACTTGGGCCTTTCGGTGTAGGCCAGGGCTATACGGTAGAATACTTTGTACAGGACCCGCGCACCAACACCACGGCAGTGGCCATAGCTAACCCTGAGGCCTATGTGAAGCCTGCAGGAGCCGCGCAGACACTGTTTGTAAGGGTAACCGGCCCTGAAGGATGCCGCAGCTATACCACCCTAACGCTAAGGGTGCTGCCAAAGCCGAACCCGGATACCACCCCTGATGCCCTTGAGGAGTGCGAAGACCCTGCAATAGGGGCAGGCATGGCAGAATTTAACCTGAACGATGCAGAAGCCGACATCAGGAACAATGACAGCTCGGCCATCATCACCTTCCATACCAGTATGGCAGATGCTGAGGCAGGCACCAATGCAATACCAAATGCAGGAAACTACCAAAGCGCCGGCGCTACCATCTATGTAAGGATGACAGCCAATACGGGCAACCCGCTGGATACCCCGTGCTACAGTGTGGTGGAACTCCAGATAGTGGTGAACCCGCTTCCGGTACTGGGCAACCCTGCCAATACCCCTGCTATCAGGCCATATGCACAATGCCAGATACCATATATAGGCACGGCAACCTTTATACTTAACAGCCATACGCCGCAGATACTGATAGGCCAGAATGCAGCTGACTACAATGTGAGGTTCTTTGAAACCCTTGCAGCAGCACAGGCAGGCGCACCGGCCATGCCAAACCAGTACGTAAGCAGCGTGCCTCAGAAACAGGTATGGGTACGTGCCGACAACATAGCCACAGGATGCTATGCCATTGGTACATTTGACCTTCTTATAGACCTTGGTGCGGTAGCCAACACGCCAAACCCTGCCAATGTGCCTGACACATGTGACAATGACGGCACCAATGACGGTATAACGCAGCTTAACCTGACTACGATGGATGCCGACATTATAGGCGCCCAGCCGCAGCCGCAGTTTACGGTAACCTATTATGAAGAAGACCCGAGGGTGAACCCTGCCGCTGTGGCCATAGCAACCCCGAACGCGTATGTGAATACCAACTCACCTGATTTGGTAACAGTATGGGCAGTGGTAACAAACACCGCCACCCAGGCACCGTGCAGGGGGTATGTAAGCATTGACATCCTAGTTGAAAGGCTCCCTGAGCCGCAGCTTACAGGAGGCACCATATGTGTGGAATACCCTTCAGGTGCAATTGTGAGGCCGCTACCCCTTGACAGCGGGCTGGATGCCACCCATACCTTTGTATGGTACAGAGACGGCAACGTGATACCGGGAGCCACAGGGCCATCATACCTTGCAGAAGAGGCAGGGGCCTACTCTGTGATAGCCACCAGCGCCACAGGGTGCGTATCAAATCCGCAGACACCTGTACAGGTAGTACGCAGCAGCCAGGCAGTACCGGTAGGCAACGGTTATACGGTAAGCAATGCATTTAGTGATAACCAGACTATAACCATCACCGTAGAAGGCTATGGCAGCTATGAGTACAGGCTGGACAACGGCCCATGGCAGGCAAGCAACATCTTCACGGGTGTGACACCGGGAGACCATGATGTGAGAGTGCGCGACACCACGGCAGATGCCTGTGAGCCGCTTACCATAGTTGATGTAAGCATCATCGACTACCCGAACTTCTTCACCCCGAACGGAGACGGCTTCAATGACAGGTGGAACATCGTAGGCCTTGGCAGCCGGAACAACAATGCTACAGCCAAGATCTTCATCTTTGACCGCTACGGCAAGCTCATCAAGCAGATAGCCTCTGAAGGCGAGGGATGGGACGGCACCTACATGGGCAGCCCGGTACCGGCAGATGACTACTGGTTCACCGTAGAATACAAAGAAATGACAGACGGCGTGGAAGTGACCAAAGAGTTTAAAGCGCATTTCACGCTCAAGCGATAATAAATTTGTTTAGTTTTTGTGATTTTATCCTGAAGCCCCGCAAGGGGCTTTTCCTGTTAACAAAATGATAACAGAGTGTTGATATAAATGTGTATCTTAGTTAACATTTGAATACAATATTTGTAACCTCTTAAAATTCAACGGATAAAATTTAAAAAAATACTATAATGAAGAAACTACTACAAGAAAAATCGATGAAATGCATTTTTCTGATAATGTTTTTTTTAGCAGGTGTAGGAGCCTGGGCGCAGGTGACCTTACCCGCTACATCTCCATATTCTGAAAATTTTAATACTACTCCCGGAGCCAGCGGAACATCCTATCCTACAGGGTGGACTTCTTATGACGGGACTACTGCTGACAACGCGATGAGTGTTGGTACCTCAAGCAGTACAGCCGGAGCTAATTATAATTATGGCTCAAGAATAGGGCTTTTAGGATCTGGCAGTGCATTCTCACCTTCCTCAATTGTACTTTCAATAACAAATACAACGGGTAAGTCAGCATTAAAAATATCTTACAGTGTAATCAAAATCCGCGAACAAAACCGGAGTAACAGCTTTAATCTGGAAATAAGCACAACATCTCCAACAAGCGGATTTACCGCTGTTACCGGTGGGACTTATGCCTCCGGAACAATTGCGGAAGGTACGACAACAGCTTATACAAATATTGATATTTCAGCGCTTGATAATAGGTCGAGCACTGTATATATCCGCTGGAGTTACACAGAATTAGGCGGTAGCGGCTCACGTGACGGTATAGCGCTTGACAATGTATCAATATCTTACGCTACAGGAAATCCTCCAACAGTTGCTTCAACCGTAACGGCTACTGCCATTACAACAACCGGCGCTGCATCGGGTGGTAATATATCAAGCAATGGCGGCGCAACATTAACCGAGAGGGGTGTTGTATATTCATCAACCGCGACCACGCCAACCATATCTCATTCAAAATCAGTGGCCACAGGTACGGCTACAGGTGATTTTACAACCACACTTACAGGCCTTACACCCGGTACACTATATTATTACAGGGCATATGCAACAAATGCTGCCGGCACATCATATGCGCCAACAGTTTTAAGCTTCTACACAGCCTCCCTGCCAACAGTTACAACAACGGCACAGTCAAATGTTACTACAACTTCAGCCACAGGAGGTGGTAACGTCACCGCTTTGGGTACAACAGGAGGCACGTCAGTAACAGCAAGTACGGTAACCGCCAAAGGTATTGTATGGGCATTATCAACATCGGCCGACCCGACAATAACCACAAACCTGGGGATTACCAACGATGGTACAGGAACAGGCAGCTACCCTTCAACATTAACGGGGCTGTCAATGAATACATCTTATAAATACAGGGCTTATGCCACCAGCCCTGAAGGAACATCTTATGGAAGCATTGTAACATTTTCTACACTCAACATAGTAGCGCCTACAGTGGTAACAACCACATTCAATAACCAGGATGATGCCGGCGTAAATAGTGCGAATATTAAAGGTAGCGTAACAAACAACGGTAATGCTGCCATAGTACGCAAGGGCTTCGTATGGAATTCAACCGGTGAAAACCTTACCGTAGATAATGCCAATGCAACTACAGTTGATGATACAGATGATACCGATGCCGCTTTTACTATCGCAATATCAGGGCTTTTACCCAACTCAAGATATTACTATATCGCTTTCGCAAATAACGGTACTGCAACAGGCTACGGTGCAATAAATAATTTTTATAGCAAAGCAGCTACACCGGGTATGCCTGTGGTAAATAACCCAACAACTACAACACTTACTGTTACCAACGATGCAAATAGTAACCCTACAGCTACAGAGTATGTAATACGGATACTTACTCCTGTTGGCATACGTTACATCAACAGTCTGGGCGGCGTTACAGATACAGAAGTTTGGCTTACAGGCACTACGCTTGCTTCACCGCTTGTTGTTACCGGCTTGAGTGCGGGCACATCATATACTTTTGATGTAAAAGCGCGTAATATATCGGGTATCGAAACACCGTACAGCAGTTCAACAACAGAATCAACTGCATCACCATCGACTCCTTATTTCACGCTTATAGACAGCAGCCTTGCATTTGGCCCTTTGTGTATCAATACTACCAGCAACGCAGGCTACTTTACCTTTCAGGCAAATAATGTGCCGGTAGGACAGCAGATAGCCGTTTATAGTTTAGAAGGTTTCACATATTCTTTAACGGAGAACGGAACCTATCAAAACGGCTTGTTCTTCAACAATACTGGCTCAGCTATTACAGTTTATGTAAAATTCAGTCCTACAGCCGTACAGTCTTACCCTGAAGAAGTTGGCGGCGTTCCGGGTACAATTGGTATTAACTCAAACAATACAAGCACACTTAATATACCTGTATTTGGCGAAGGTGTAAATACGCCTGCCATGGCAGCAACAGGTACAAGCAGCAATGTAACAGTAACAGGGGCAACACTTGCAGGCCAGCTTACCCAGGGTTGTTCCGGTATTACAGGCTACGGTATAGAATACAGTACTACACCTGATTTTGGTGATGGTACGGGTACAGCTGTAGCAGGCAGTAATCTTGCTTCAGGAAACTTTACTGTTGATATTGCCGGCCTAACCGCATGTACTGTGTATTACTACAAAGCATATGTAACTGACGCAACAGGTACATATTATGGCACGCAGGGTACATTTACAACCCTTGCCCTATCTGCACCAGCCGGTACAGATGCAACTGGCCTAACACAAACCGGCTTTACAGCCAACTGGAATGCTGTACCGGGAGCTGCAGGCTATTACCTTGATGTAAGCGCCAACCCTGATTTTGAAACTATATTCTTAAACGAAGATTTTTCAGGTGTTACTGCACCTGCTGAAGGTGAGACTGATTACAATATAGCGGTTACAAACACAACCACGCCCGAAAACAAAAAGATAAACAGCCTTACCTCAACTACAGGATGGACAGGTACCAATGTATATGCAGAAAGTGGCAGTGTGAGGGTAGCAACAGGCAGCGGCACACACCATATTACAACACCTACTGTTAACCTATCTTCAACCGGTGGTATTGCTACGTTATACATCACTGCAAAACACGACGTATCTTCAACTACAAATAAATCAATCACTATTTTACATGCAGCAAATGGCTCAACTTTTTCAGCCACGTTGCAGACAATTGTATTAACCGACCAGTTTGTCACTTACAGCATACCTGTAACAGGAGGCACTGCAAACTCTAAATTCAGGATACAAACAGCTGCTACAAGCCTTAACAGGTTCCAGATCAGCGATATTAAAGTAAGCAACTCTCAACTTATTGCCGGCTACAACAACCTGGCTGTCACGACAGGCACATCTCAGGAAGTTACGGGCCTTAACCCTGATACCCAATACTACTACAGGGTGCGTGCGTATGGCACTAATTGTACAACAGACAATTCTAATACAATAGAAGTTACGACTTTAAAATATCTTACATTAGGCGAAACCGACAACCTTGCTTTTGGTGATGTATGTACTAATGCTACAGAAACAGGTTCTTTCACATTTACCGGTTCAGGAATGACGGGTGCAACGCTTACTGTTGCTGCGCTTACAGGGTATACTTACTCACTTACTGAAGAAGGCACTTATACCTCAACACTTTCAATTCCAGACTTTAACGGAGGTGAGATAACCGTATTTGTTAAGTTCAGCCCAACAGCAGTACAAGCCTATAACGGAAATATCGTGGTACAGGGCTCAGCGCCTTACACTGCCGCAACGCTGACAGTACCTGTAACAGGCGCGGGTATATTTAATGCTGCCGTGGCAACTGCCGAAGCTGCAGCCAACATTACTATGACATCGGCAAGTATAAACGCAACTTCAACAGAAGGTAACTGTACCACCAATACGGGCTATGGCATTGAGTACAGCACAATAAACAATTTTACACCGGGTAACGGCACACAGATAGCCGGCACAGGAATTACAGGCGGGGCATATACTGTTACACTTGAAAACCTTCTGCCTTGTAAAACGTATTATTACAGGGCATACACAACAACATCAGGCGCATCGGTTTACAGCGCACAGCTTTCATTCACAACCACTGCAATTGCAGCGCCTGAAAGCCTCGAAGCTACTGAAATAGCTGCCGGAAGCTTTACCGCAAACTGGGAGGCCGTAGAAAACGCAGCAGGTTACAAACTTGATGTAAGCACAAGCCCTGAGTTTGGGATTGGCAATTTTGGTACCGACCTTATCATATCAGAATACATTGAAAGCGTGACGGGCAATAATAAAGCTCTTGAAATTTATAATGGCACCGGTGCGGATGTTAACCTGTCGGGATACTCTCTAAGGCAACAGCAAAATGGTAGCGGGAATTTCGGGGCGACGTCGTCATACATATTCAATTTTCCTGCTGTTAGCCTTCCTGCCGGCAGCGTTTACATTCTTAGGTCAGATGGAGCTACCAGCCTGACTATTGACCCTGCTCATCCTTCAGGCTTGACTACTTCGCTGAATTTTAGCCAATCAGCCCAAGGTGGCCCAACAGTGCATTTTACAGGCAATGATGCAATAGGCTTGTTTAAAGGCAGCACAATGATTGATATTGTTGGTGTGGCAAACAGCAGCGCCAACTGGGGTGCTGATGTAAACCTGAGAAGGAAAGCATCGGTATTATCACCGTCAACCACATATAATACAAACGAATGGATAGCTGAAACTGTAGCAACTAATGTTTTCATTTCATATTTAGGCAAGCATACCTATGACGGCGGCCTTATCCCTCTGTTTGTTGATGGTTATGAAAACTTTGATGTAGCGGGTGGGTCATCATCTTCTGCCGCAGTTACAGGCCTTGATCCATTTACAACATACTACTACAGGGTAAGCGCTTATACAGCTGATTGTACAACTGCAGAATCTGAAACTGTAGAGGTAATTACAAGAGGTACGGTTACATGGAAAGATGTAAACGGTACTGCTAAATGGGTTCCTGAATTCTACGCTGACGGCACTACTCCATTAGTAATAAATGAAACTATTGACACCGCTATTGAAACCAACTATAATACGGGTACAAACGGCGTGTTTACACCAAAAAGCGTAACGATAAACAGCGGTATATTCACAGTTGCAGCAGGTACAAACTTTACCGTTGAGAATAACATAGTAAACAATGCCACTGCCGAAAACTTTGTGGTGGAGAACAATGGTAACCTGATCCAGAATAATGCACAAAACAACAATAGCGGCGCAATCACTGTTAAGCGTGACAGCTCACCACTGTTCAGGAATGACTATGTAATGTGGTCATCGCCGGTAGCGGGTCAGGATATAGTTTCATTTTCACCAGCTACAACTCCGGGGCGTTATTACCAATACAGTCCTGAGCCGGGAGAAAATGAAGGACAAGAAAATGGAATGTATATAGGCGCAAATGGTAATTTTGAACCAGGGAAAGGATATCTTATACGTATGCCAAATGGCGGTTATAATTTTGACACGCAAGCTCCAACAGGCACTATAAACGGTACTGTGACGCAATACAATAATGGTACTGCCACAATGGTTTTCAACGGTAAATTTACGGGAGTTCCAAATAATGGCGATATTTCAGTAACGCTTTCAAATACAGGCGGAAGCTATCACCTTGTTGGTAACCCCTACCCTTCACCGCTTAACCTGCCGGCATTCCTGTCGCAGAATGAAAACGTAATTACAGGGACGGTTTATGTTTGGCGTAAAAAGAATGCATCAACAGCAACGTCAGCCTACGTAACCATGAACAGGTCAGGCCAATATGTAGATAACGGAGAACCGAATACCGATCTTGATCCGCTTGGGGTTATACGTACAGGCCAGGGCTTCATAGTTCAGATGGTTGAAAACCCAACGGATAATGAGGTTGTGTTTAATAACAGCATGCGAAGTGAAAATACATCCAACCAATTCTTCAGGAATGCGAACAACAGCATTCAACGCCCTGAGAGCCATGGGGTTTATCTTAACCTGACCAATGCTGCCGGAGTATATTCGCAGATGTATACCGGTTATATCGACGGCGCAACAGATGGGCCGGATAATGGTATTGATGCAGAGTATATCAATGATAAGCCTAACGTACTTTCAACAGCGATGGCCGGAAAAGAATATGTGATACATGGCCGTGCGTTGCCTTTTAACACTGAAAATACAGAGCCGCTTCAGTTGCGTGTGGCATCATCGGGAGATTATACAATTGCTATTGACAGGACAGAAGGATCTTTCGATACACAAGACATTTACCTGAAAGATAACCTGTTGAATGTTGTACATAATATTAAAGCCAGCCCTTATACTTTTACAACAACAGCGGGAACTTTTACGGGCCGCTTTGAGGTTGTGTATAGCCCTGACGGAACTTTGGGCACTCAAAATCCGGTAGCTGATGAGAACAGTATCATTATATTCAAACAGGATAATACACTTAAAATCAATTCACTAAAAGAAGAGATAAGTGAAGTAACTGTATTTGATATCAGGGGCCGTAAGTTATACGAAACTACTAATGTAAATGCGCTTTCGTCCGAAGCAAACGGACTTCAGGCTGAACAACAAGCACTTATAATAAAAGTAAAAACAGCAAACGGCGCGGTTATCAGCAAAAAAGTAATCTTTTAGTCTTACTTGATCATATAGGAAAAAACGCCTGCTGGTTTCAGCAGGCGTTTTGTTTTAATGCGGTGTAGCTTTTAACATATTTTTAATAACGGAAAGATTACATCTAAAAATTTTTTATATACTGTGGTCTTCCAAATTATCTCTAAATCTGAAAACTTAAAAATAATACTGCCTTAACCTGCACTTTATTTAAAGTCAGTTATTTAGCTCTATTAGATGAAATTTCATGAAAAAGCGCGAAGTTGACCTCGTTGTAATATCTGATGTTCACCTCGGCACGTACGGCTGCCACTCAAAAGAATTGCTGATTTATCTCAAAAGCATCAACCCGAAACAAATTATCCTGAACGGTGACATCATCGACATCTGGCAGTTCAGCAAATCGTACTGGCCCGAAAGCCACATGAAAGTAGTGCGACGCATCATGAAGTTTATTACCGATGGCGTACCGGTATACTACCTCACCGGGAACCATGACGAAATGCTGCGTAAGTTTGTTGACATTAATATGGGGAGCTTCCGTCTTCAAAATAAACTGGTGCTGAACCTCAACGGACAAAAGGCATGGTTCTTTCACGGTGATGTGTTTGATGTGACCATGCAAAACTCAAAGTGGCTAGCAAAGCTTGGGGCTGTAGGTTATGACACGCTCATCCTGCTCAACAGCTTCGTTAACTGGTGCCTGACTAAAATGGGCCGTGAGAAGATGAGTTTCTCAAAAAAGATAAAGGCAAAATTTAAAGATGCCGTGAAGTTCATCAACGATTTTGAAAATACTGCCGCCGAACTGGCAATTGACAAAGGCTACAGCTTTGTGGTATGCGGGCACATTCACCAGCCAGAAATGCGTGAGATAAAGATGCACAACGGAAGCGTACTGTACCTGAACTCGGGCGACTGGGTAGAAAACCTGACATCTCTGGAATATGATAACGGCGAGTGGAGCATCTTTAAATTCAATGCGGCAGACTATACAGACAACGATGAAAACGAAGACACACTCGACAATGACAACCTGAGCGAGATGCTGAACGTGAAGTCCCTGTTCATGAATTTTAAAATGGAGACTGCGGAGTAGGCTTTTTATGGAACGCGGATGACGCGGATTTGGCAGATGATCGCAGATTTATAATCCATAATTACTTAGCTAGCATTCGGGCCAATCTTTCAATGTTTCAATCTTTCAATCTCCACCCAAAAACTTTCCATACCACTTTCCGGAAGCCTTAACAGTGCGCTGCTGGGTTTCAAAATCTACATGAATAAGCCCGAACTTGGGACGATAGCCTTCATTCCACTCAAAATTATCGGTGAGCGTCCATACAAAATAACCGCTTACTTCCAGGCCTTCGTCTTTAGCCTTCTTTACCTGTTTCAGGTGGTTTTGAATATAGGCCATCCGTTCAGTGTCAATCACTTTCCCGTCAACCATAGTATCGGGGAAAGCCGCGCCGTTTTCTGTGATGTATATTTTAGTGATGCCGTCATATTCGTTGAATTTCTTTATCATCTGGTATATGGCCGGCGGATACACCTCCCACCCCATCGCGGTTAGGGGCACCTGGCGCTTTTTGGCATCAACCAGCACCGCATTCACATACGGTGTAATAACGGAGTGCTTTACCACTTCACGTGTATAGTTCTGTATGCCGATGAAATCAAATGTAAAGACCATTTTCGCCTCATCGCCCTCTTTAAAATGTTTACGTATCTTCTTCAGCACGGGCAGGTCGGCCTCGGGGTAGCCAAATCCGAGCAATGGCTCTATGAAGAGGCGGTTTAATAATGCATCAACCCTTTGGGCTGCGATTATATCTTTTGGCGAATCGGTCTTTGGCTGGATATAAGAGCCGGAGAATGTCGTGCCGACTTCCGCTTCAGGCAACAGCGCTTTCAGCACACGGCCGCCTTCTGCCATAGCCAGCACAGCATGGTGCACCGCGGGGAGGAAATTGCCCAGTCCACGCCTGCCTGGTGCGTGTATGCCCATAAAATAACCCGCCCCTGTAAACACCATAGGCTCGTTCATCACCATCCAGTATTTTACGCGATCGCCAAAAGCTTCGGCACAAACTCTTACATATTCCGCAAACCAGTCAACTATCTCGCGGTTCGCCCACCCCCCTTTCAGCTCCAGCTCATGTGGCAGGTCCCAATGGTATAGCGTAATCCAGGGCTCAATGCCATTTGCCAGGCACTCGTCAATCAGGCGGTTGTAGTAAGCAATCCCTTCCGGATTTACTTCGCCAATACCGTTGGGAATAATTCGCGACCACGACAGCGAGAACCTGAAGTTGGGTATGTTCAGCTCATTTATAAGGGCTACATCATCTTTATAACGGTTGTAAAAATCGCAGGCAGTGTTGCCGTGGTGGCGCTCGTGGCAGCTACCCTTAGCGGTAAACACATCCCAGATGGAAAGTCCTTTGCCATGCGCATCGTGCCCACCCTCAATCTGGTACGCAGCGGTTGAAACACCCCATTTAAAGTCGGGGTCCAAAAGCTTTTTTATGTAAGGCAGGCTTTTCAGGCTTCATCTGCAAAATGGGTAACAGGTAATTTATTTTCGAAAGATGTGCCGCTGCTGTGCTTTTTAATGATCATATCTATAATGTCCTGCGTGTTGTCAGGATAGTCAACGGCTATCCTCTCATTACTTTCAAGCCAATCCGCAATTGCTGAGGAATGTTTTGGTTTCAGGCTTTTTACCACCGGCACACCCATAGCTTTTAGCGCGGCAGCGTTAAGGTGCTGTTCATACTGGTTTTTCATGGGGATAACCAGCAGCTTCTTGCCTAAAAACAGCGCTTCGGCCGGAGTCTCAAAACCGGCGCCGCACAATACTCCGGTTGATGATGCCATGCTTTGTATAAACTTTTCATTGTTGATAGGTTGTATAGTGATGTTGCCAATTTCCATAGGGCGCTTATTGTGCTTAGAGAATACCTCCCACTTTACATCATGAAATACAGATAGCCTCGATATCAGTCGGGCATCGTCATATGACGGCAGGTATACGGTATAGTGGCCTTTATCTGTAACCTGCAAATCACGCACCTGCTGCCGTATCACAGGTGTAAAGATGGTGTCGCCCTCCCCCTGAAAATTAAAACCATACCGCGTGCTGGCCGGGGCATAGTTGTGCAGGATAAAGCGTCCCATAGGGTCGGCGTGCTCAGGCTGGTGGGCGTTTGGTGAGATAACGGCCGCCTGGTGACTCAGCGCAATGCAGGGCTTGTTGGCGAGATAGCAGGCCCAGGCCGACACCGGCTCGAAATCGTTTATCACCATGTCATACTTTTCTATTGGGAGGCTTTTAACCTCGCGCACCAGCTTACGGATGTTGGTTTTGGCCAGTGTCTTGAGCAGGTTTACGCCCCCGCGCTTCCCGAAGATAAAGCTCATGCCTTTAAGGCGGTACTTTACCTCAAACGGCAGGGAAAGATCGCCTTGGATGCCGCTTACCAGTATTTCGACCTCACCGTGCTTCTGCAGGCAGGGAATAACGTCCATCGCGCGGCTCAGGTGGCCGTTGCCGGTACCCTGTATGGCATAGAGAATCTTCATGTAAACAAATCCTAAAGTTTTGATTACCCTTAATTTAAAGGCTTTACAAATGTAATTTGCTTACAGCGGACAGGTGTTAAGAAAAGGTGTTGTTTTGATTAAGAAAGATAGATGGAATCATTGCCTGGCAATATATTTATTTAAACTAAAATTAAACTGTGCCATTGTAAGAAAATTACCTTTTAGCTCAACAATTTTGTAATCGGGTTTGCGTTACATTTACATTAAATTCACCTTTATGAAAACGCTGCTTTTTATACTTGTTGCGGTGTTGCCTTTGCAATGGGGCACTGATTTCGAAAGCGCAAAAAAAACCGCCCGGGATAAACACGAACTTATACTTGTAAATTTCTCAGGGTCTGATTGGTGTGCGCCATGTATACAAACCCGCAAAGAATACTTCGAGAGTGAAGCTTTCGAAAAATTTGCGGCAGACAATCTTGTACTGGTAAACGCCGATTTCCCTCGAAAAAGAAGAACCAGCTATCACCGGAGCAAACTAAAAAGAATGAAGCGCTGGCTGACAAATATAACAAAGAAGGTAACTTCCCGCTAACGCTACTTATAGATGCTGACGGCAAGGTCATAAAATCGTGGAAAGGCAAACCTGAGGCGCCTGTTGAGAAATGGGTGGCTGAACTGAAATCTATCTGCCAGGCACGCAAAGCCAAGAACTAATGCACGACTACTCGCAGTCTCTCAAGCTGATGGGCAACAACTTTACCATTACAGTTGTTGCAGCTTCAGAACCTGAAGGCCGGGAATATATAACTACAGCTGTTAACGAGATACGGCGTATTGAAGCGCTGCTCACTACTTATAACGAAAAAAGCCAGACAAGCCTCATCAATGCTAATGCGGGTATAAAGCCTGTAGCAGTCGACAAGGAAGTATTTGAACTGATAGCGCGCAGTATTGCGATTTCAAACATTACGCAGGGTGCATTTGATATTACGTATGGCGGGCTTGACAAAAGCCTGTGGAATTTTGACCGCAACATGAGTGCCCTTCCGTCAAAAGAAGAAGCCCTGCAAAGCGTTCATCTTATCAATTTTAAAAATATTGAGCTCGATAATAATAACGGCACGGTGTTCCTGAAACAAAAAGGCATGCGCATAGGCTTCGGTGGTATTGGCAAGGGTTATGCTGCCGAGATGGCAAAACGGCTGCTTATAAAAAACAACGTACAAAGCGGCATTGTAAATGCCAGCGGAGACCTCACGGCATGGGGCATGCAGCCATCGGGCAAGCCGTGGCGCATTGGTATTTCAAATCCTGATGACCCGGCAAAGGTGTTTTCTTACCTCGATATTTCGGGAAAGGCGGTGGCAACATCGGGCAATTATGAGAAATATGTGATGATAGGCGGCAAAAAATATTCGCATACTATAGACCCGAAAACAGGGCTGCCGGTAACGGGCATAAAAAGCGTCACGGTAATAAGCGAAAACGCTGAGTTTGCCGATGCCATGGCTACGCCCGTATCGGTTATGGGAATAAACGCGGGGCTGCATTTAGTGAATCAGATTCCCGGGTTACACTGTATAATAATTGACGACCATAATAAACTATACACTTCAAAAGACATTAACCTGAAACACTGATTATGAAAAAGTTTCTATTGTGTGCAGCCTTCTGTTGCATGCTCGCATCTTGCGCAGAGGTTAAAGAATACCAGAAAAATAAGATAAATGATGCCGAGATGGCGCTGTCTAACCGCAAGGTTGAGAAAACAGAACTGAATTTTCAGTCGTACCGTGAAGGGTCATCTGGAGCTAATGCAGGTAAAAGCGGCGGTGGCTGCGGTTGCAACTAATATTTCAAGTCAGTAAACATGAAACGCTACTTTATCACCGGGCTTGCATTATTGGGTTTAATGAGGGCTTATGCACAATCAGAAAAAGAACAGGACTCCAGTTCTTACAAATCAAAAAAACTGAAGATTGAGGAGATAGACCTCGTGTCGAGCTACTACCGGCAGGATGGTAATAACGCCGCGGTTACAGGAGGCATCGGCTCTGAAAAGCTGACCGACATATCAAACATCATTGATGTGAACCTTGTAAAGTATGGCGAAAGCGGCATTAAGCACAATTTTAATGTGGAGCTGGGTGTAGACCATTATACATCGGCATCTTCAGATCAGGTTGACCTCCAGGCGAATTCATCAGCATCATCGTCAGATATCCGCATCTATCCTTCATTAACTTACGTGAGGGAAAATGAAGAAAAAGGTACAACTATTGGCGCGGGCGTATCCTCATCTACCGAATATGATTACCAGTCGTTCGGCGGAAACATTAGCTATGCCAAAAAAACCAAGGACAGAAATGGAGAGTTTACGGCACGTTTCCAGACGTACATAGACCAGGTGAAAATGGTGGCACCAACGGAATTGCGGGGTGATGCCGACACGCGCAGCAGCGGTACAAGCGGGCGTAATACCTTTCTCGGGTCGCTGAGCTATTCGCAAATCGTGAATAAAAACTTTCAACTTCTCTTCCAGGCCGATGTTGTGGCGCAGCAGGGTTACTTGGCACTACCATTTCACCGCGTGTATTTTGCTGATGGCAGCGTTCACCAGGAAAAGCTTCCGGAAAGCAGGCTGAAGATTCCGCTTGCGGTGCGCGGCAGTTACTTTTTGGGTGACAACGTAATCATAAGAGGTTACTACCGGTTTTATACCGATGACTGGGGCGTGAAATCACATACCGCGAATATTGAAGTGCCGGTAAAGATCTCGCCGTTTTTCTCGGTGAGTCCGTTCTACAGGTATTATACGCAAAGTGCCGCCAAATACTTTAATGGGTTTGAAATGCACACCGCCCTCAACGAATTTTTTACCAGCAATTATGACCTGTCTAAATTCGACAGCCATTTTATGGGACTCGGCTTTCACATTGCCCCGGTAAATGGTGTCTTCGGCATACAACGCCTCACCATGCTCGAGATACGGTACGGGCATTACACACGGTCAACCAATCTTGATTCGGATATTGTGAGTTTTAACTTTAAGTTTAAGTAGGGTGATAAAAAAAAGCCCCTCAAATGAGGAGCTTTCAGTACCTGGAGTGGGAATCGAACCCACACACCTAAGTACACGAGTTTGAGTCGTGCGCGTCTACCAATTCCGCCATCCAGGCAATGCAATTGTGGGTGCAAATTTAAAAAATAATCTGTAACTCACAGAAAAATAAGCGGAAAATTACTTTTAACCTTAAATTAAATTCCTAACTTTGCACGCTGATTGCACAACACAACAACTAACTAACTACTAAACAAACAATTAAAATGCCGCACACAGAACCGGAGGCTAAAATATTTGCCTGTTCGCAAAGTGTTTACCTGGCAGAGCAGATAGCCAAAAGCTATGGCGTGCCTATGGGTAAGGTAACGTTCTCAAAATACAGCGATGGCGAGTTTCAGCCAAGCTTTGAAGAGTCTATAAGGGGTTTACGAGTATTTTTGATATGCTCTACCTTCCCCTGCTCGGATAACCTGATGGAACTGCTGCTGATGATAGATGCAGCCAAAAGGGCATCGGCCAGGCACATTACTGCCGTGATACCATACTTTGGCTGGGCAAGGCAGGACAGGAAAGACAAGCCGCGTGTGCCGATAGGCGCCAAACTTGTTGCCAAACTGCTTGAGACCGCAGGTGCAACACGCATCATGACGATGGACCTGCATGCCGACCAGATACAAGGGTTCTTCGAGAAACCGGTTGACCACCTGTTTGCCTCGACCATCTTTGTGCCTTACATTAAGGCGCTGAACCTGGAGAACCTGACGATTGCTTCGCCCGATATGGGTGGCTCAAAAAGAGCGTATGCTTACAGCAAGTTCCTGAGCAGTGATGTAGTGATTTGCTACAAGCAGCGCAAGGAAGCCAACGTAATTGAAACGATGGAGCTGATAGGTGAAGTGACAGGCCGCAACATTGTGCTGATTGATGACATGGTTGACACGGGAGGCACGCTTGCAAAAGCAGCCGACCTTATGATAGAAAGAGGCGCACTGAGCGTACGCGCCATTTGTACACATGCCATATTAAGCGGCAATGCGTATGAAAAGCTCGAAAATTCTAAACTGTCTGAACTTATTGTGACCGACAGTATTCCGCTGAAGAAGGAAAGCAGTAAGATAAAAGTTGTATCTTGCGCCGGCCTTTTTGCCGATGTGATGCACATGGTGCAGGATAACAGGAGCATAAGCGGTAAGTTTATTGTGTAATTTTTTTATTAACTATATTTTTATTTCAAATGAAATCGATTACGATTAAAGGATCTGAAAGAGAAAGCGTGGGCAAAGCGGCAACGCGTGCGGCACGTAATGCTGGAATGGTTCCTTGCGTGTTATACGGAGGAGAACAGCCAGTGCATTTTACAGCAGAAGACCTTGCTTTCAAAGGGCTGGTTTACACTCCAAACGTACACACTGTTGTAATTGACCTTGATGGCGGTAAGCAATACAACGCTATCCTTCAAGACATCCAGTTTCACCCTGTGAGCGACAAAATCCTTCACATTGACTTTTACCAACTGAAGGATGACAAAGAGATCACTATGGATGTACCGGTGAAAATTGTTGGTACTTCGCCAGGTGTACTTGGTGGTGGTGTGCTACGCCTAAACCAGCGCAAGCTTAAAGTGCGTGCACTTCCTGCAAACCTGCCTGACTTTGTTGAGGCTAACATCTCTGAACTTGAAATGGGTAACAAACTTTATGTTACTAAAATAGAGACTAACAACTTCAAAATCCTAAACCCTGAAAACACAGTGGTTGTACAGGTACGTATCTCTCGTGCTGCTATGAAGGCTGCGCAAGAAGCTGCAAAAGCTGCAAAAGCGCCTGCAAAAGGAAAGAAAAAGTAATTCAGTATTTCCAGAATATAAAAAGCGTCCTCACAAGGGACGCTTTTTTTTATTCGGTGATGTGTTGATTTATTTATTTGGGAAACTTCACGCCCGGCGGCGGTAGCCTTTACAATATGCCACCATCTATACAAATCACTCGTCTCTTCGTACTTTAAATTGTTGCTTACCTTACCAGCGAGAAGTGCCCGCGATACTCACGGCCGCTTTGGCGTTTTACAATAAACCAGTAGTCGGTTGCCGGCAGCGGGGCACCCTCAAAGCTGCCATCCCACCCTTCGTCATTGGCATCAAATGAATAGACAAGCTTACCGAAACGGTCAAAAACATGTACTATCATATTGGGCTCTTGTATGGTAGAGAACTTTATACGCCATTTGTCATTTGTGCCGTCTCCGTTTGGCGTAAAGAATTTCGGGTAGTCCAATACGTATACTGTTTCCTGGTCAAATCCGCAACGGAAACTATCCCTTACAAATACAGTATATTCCCCCGTCAGCAAATTCTCAAAAACATTGCTCTGCTGGTAAGTTACACCATCAAGAGAATACTCGGGGTACATCGGCACCTCGTTCGGCTTTATGTTTACGGTAATGGTATTGCTCTCAGCAAAATCAATCACATCTATACTTTCAATTTCAGGTACCGGTGAGGCTACCACAGTAACTGTCTGCGAAGATTCACAGCCATGTTCATTGGTGACAACTACGGTGTAATCTCCTGCCGTCCCTACAGCAATTTGCTCTGTAATGGCACCGTTAGACCACCGGTAACCTGCATAACCTGCCGGGGCGGTAAGCGTAACCGTCTGCCCTTCGCAGAATGCTGCCGGTGTAGTAATATTAAGCACAGGCGATTGGTAAAGCTGAAGTGCGAAGGCTATTGTTTCATGGCATACAGGGCTGTCATTGCGTATAACACGTGCATAAATTGTAGCCGGTCCGCTAACAATAGTGTTTGGCAGCACGCCTGTACCTGCATCGGCTTCTTCCTGCGTGGCGTGGTATGTAACAGTATATTCATCCGGATCCTGGCTGCCCAGTATGCCTGCATTTTGAAATGAGAGGTCAAATGTGTCTTCGCCATCATTCCCTACGTCACAGGTAAACAGTGTGCCGGGATCGTTCACCACAACAAGTGGGGTGGCATCCTGGGTGGTGATATCAACAGTAATATTCTGGCCGCAGGAGTCTGATATGGTTACGGTATATGTGGCTTCAGTAAGCCCTGTGAAAATATTATCTTCCCCGTTTTGTATTAAATACGGGATGTTGTTTCTGCGAATGATGGTATACTGTGCCGGCAATACAGCATTTGTTACCACTTCAAGGCTTATGGGGTCTCCGGGACAGCTTAGTATATTGGTTTCCAAAAGCTGTAGACCCTGATACAGCTCAAAATTATGTATTATGGCAATACATTCTTTTCGTCCTGTTACAGGGGCATAAGCCTGATGGTACCGCAATATCCTATATATACCTGACCATCCGTTTGCTGTAAGGGTTTCCTGCGATTGTATTTTTATTGCCGTAGTATTATTAGGCACACTTCCTTCAGTATAAGGATAATCCGTTTCCGGATGGCCCCAGCTACCGTTAGAAAGCTGTTTCTGTATCCAGAACGTTTCCCCTGCAGCATTACTTTCATAATTGAGGATAATGTCATAACTATTGCAGCCCGGAATAACCTGCAAATTATTTTTATTAATTGTATATCCTTCTACTTTTGCTACGTAATACCTTGGCTTATCCGGATTGTAGCATACATCTATGCCCATAAAACGATAGTCTCCCGGTGGCAGGCCATCCATGTAAAATACGCCCTGGCTGTTTATGTTAAAGGACGCATCATATGGCAGCGGATACGGGAACTCCGGCGGAGCAATCATAATCTTTACTCCTGATAGCGGCGGGTTGTGCGTACTTATCGTCACAGTGCCTAGCCCGGGGCTGCAGTCAGGCTGCTTATCGCCTATCATTACCGAAGGTACATTCTCCGGAACACGTATTGACCTGGTGAGGGTGTTGCCGCATTCATCGGAAAAATTAAACCAGTACACACCCGGGGGCAGGCCCGGTAACTCCAGGATATCGTTATCACTGATATACGTACTTACATCCAGCGGCGTAGTGGCTTCATACTCTTCAGGGGCTTGCGTAAGGATTGCTTTGTCGAGCACTACAGGAGCCTCATCACTTACAAGCTGTGCATTTATATAGCCAAGATTATTTACGCAATCATAATTAAATGCGTCTGCTTCAACCTGCATTGTTGGTGTAACCATAAAAAGAACATCTCTGCTTTGGCCGCAGGCATCTGTAATTACGGCGGTATACGGGCCTACAGGCACAGGCATGGCCTCGCTGCCAAATTGTATGTTAGTCTCTGTATACGGGCCCGGGTATTGTGCATTTGCCGCAGATGGATTAAAACCGGCGGGCGCTGTAGAAAAATTAATTGTATAGGGTGGCGAAAAGTTGGCAACATTTACCTTAAGAAACTTTTGTGCACAGCCGGCAAGGCCGTAGCCCCCTGTAGCCTGAATCTTAGGTATAGCTATTGGCACTTGGCCCGGTGGCGAACCAAAGGCAGTATATTCTCTTTGTCCGCAAGGATGATACACCATTACATCAACATCAACAAGTTGATCAAATGACACAAACGGGAGTGGCTGAAATACTTCCAAATACCACTGGTCACCAGAAGTTATTACCTGGTCAATTACAGTGTCAGAACTGCCGTTATGTATGGTATATTTTACAGTTATAGGATACGCTATTGGTGCATTACCATCATTAGGGTTACTGCCGATAGCTAGCCTTGTCAGAACTTCATTACAACTATTAAATATTGGCAAAACTTGAAGTAGTCCAACCGAGAATACTGTACCTGGTGCAACTGTAGGATATAGCTCAACTTCGTTACCGCAAATATCAGTTATCTTAACGCCGTAGAACCCCTGAGCGAGATTTTCAAAAAGAGAAGATGTTTGTGGCGGCCGGATAGTAGGGCCCCAAAAAATTTCATATGTAGCAGCTTCCCCTGATGTTACATTTACAGTAAACGAACCGCCACCTTCACCGATGCATAACTGGGTTGTATTTATTATGGTTGCGGCAAGCTGTGTATTATCTCTTATCCTCGCCTGCCCTGTTGCTGTAATAACTCCGCCGGGCAAATTTTGCGTGGCGGTAACATAATAGTTACCTGGCGCCAGCCCTGTAACTGATGTAGTTGTAGTTTGGCCTACGGGGTTTGCGATATCCGGCATCAGGTAAACATTATATGTAACAAGAATGCCAGGAGCTTCCCCTGAAACACTAAATGAGAGAGAGCCGGGGGCTGCACATGTAACCGCGGTTGGTGTGACCTGTAGCGAAAAATTTTGCCCATACCCGCTTATACCGCTTAGCAGCAGTATAAAAAACAGAATCTTGCCGACAAAGAAATTTTTCCGACTATACATTGTATATTGAGTAACTTCCAAAGTTAGTTAAATATTAGATGATAAATCTGATTTTACTGAAAGTGACCATGTTAAAATTTAAAATATAACAATTAGCACAGCATATTCCCTATTGCATTACATTAAAATAAATTATACTAAAACCCTATCTTTGCCCCATGAACTGGTTTAGCAAACTGTTTTCAAATCCGGAAAAGGATGAAATTGACCCCATGAAGAAATTTCTTATAGCAGGCCTTGGTAATATCGGCGCTGAATATGTTAATACACGTCACAACATTGGTTTCAAGATTGTAGAGCATATTGCCAGACAAGAAAACCTTGATTTTGCAACGGTGAAACTTGGAACAATGGCTGAATACAAACTAAAAGGACGTACCCTCTACCTGCTTAAGCCCAACACTTATATGAACCTTAGTGGAAAAGCAATTAAGTATTGGATGGACCAGGAAAAAATTCCTGCTGAAAACATTCTGGTTATCACAGATGACCTTAACCTTCCTTTTGGTACCATCCGAATTAAAGGTAAAGGCAGTGATGGAGGGCACAACGGCTTAAAGAACATCCAGACAGTACTGGGCAATGGTGATTACCCCCGCTTTAGGTTTGGAATAAGTGATGATTTTAAGAAAGGAAGGCAGGTTGACTACGTGCTTGGAGAATGGAGCGAAGCTGAAAAAGTGCATTGCCTGAAAGGCTTGATGTAACAGCGGAAGCTGTACGCTCATTTGCACTAAGCGGACTTGCCAACACAATGAGTACCTATAACGGCAAATAATTATAAGTATTAAATAAAAAAGGGGATACATCGCTGTATCCCCTTTTTTATCCGATTTAATTACTGAACAACAATTTTCTTAGTAACGCGGTTTGCACCATCTTCAACAGTTACAAGATAAACACCTGCCTGTACATTATCAAGATTTATGTTACCTGAAAACGCACCTGTATTAGCATATGATTTCTGCATTACCTGCCTGCCTCTCATATCATAAACACCAAGTTTAATATCTTCTCCGGTACCAGAGGTAAAGCTAACTGTAAAGTTACCATTGTTAGGATTAGGATAAATTGCTAAATCCTGCATTGCAAATTCTTCTGTAGAAGCTGCAGCCTGCTCGGCACATATTTCAAGGTTCCATGATAACACCTGCCCCGTATTGCCTGCGTATCCATCAGCAATCATTAGTGACCATGTACCTGCAACACCTTTGCCGTTAAGAGCGGATAGCGCAGAGCTTGGCGCGTATGTACCGGTAGTAGGCTCAGCACATACAACTGCAGGAGAACCATCATTAAATGTTATATTGAAATTATCCTGAGAGCCACATTGATTTTGCCATAGGAAAATTACGGTATTATCAGGATGCCTTATAGCCATTAATATATCGCGGATTGATGTATGCTGAAGATTGACACTTACGTTAACATCTGCAATAGTTCCTGTACCTGTTACAACCTGGTTAGAGTAATAAATAGGGCCTATTACAGAACTTGAAGTACCTGTACCATCTTGTACAGCAAATGGTGTATTTGTAGGATAACTTGTACAAGCTGTTACTAAGCCTACTTTAAAAGGCGTGGTGTTAAGAGCATAAAAAATATTACCAACAGCTTCAACCATTACCCTGCAATTTGTACCGCTTACTGCTGGTACAGTTATTGACTGCGAACCATCATTTGGCGTATTTTCGGCAAGCATAACAGGGTATGTAAGACCTCCGTCAAGAGATAGCTTGATATTTACATTTGAAGTACTAACAGGGAAATTTGTTGTATTTGCCACATTCCATGTTATAGTCTGCGTACTGCCAATTGCCCATGAAACGTTTGCCGTGTTTTGTGATGTAACCGTAAACGGGCCAACTGTACTGCTAACATTAATCTGTATGAAATCAGTTTTTGTCTGGCCTCCGCCTGCTACATTATCTCTTCCTGTGAGGGCAAAATTAAGTTGGCGTGCATTAGTATTTACGGTTTCCCAAAGGGTTGTAGGCGTTAAGTTGTTTTCAATCACTGATGTCAGATTAGGCATATACCTTACACCTGAGGTTGTAGGTGGCACTGACCTGAAGTTAGGCCCGTTTGTTTTAGTTGGAGAAACAAAGCTGTTAGTTGTAAATGCAGCCGATGTTGTTGCATCATTGTCCTGCTCCCAGGTGTATGTAACAGTATTTAGGTTTGCTTCAGGATTTACAGCACGCAAAACAAAAGCTGTGCCTCTTGGTATTGTTACGGCGGCGGGTGCTGTAACTGTAATAGCAGGATTTGTAAGTGCAGCTGTGGTACCACATGACTGGGTATTAAGGTAATTCTGTATCTGCCATATACTCCTGTAAGTAAAATAATCGTCTGAATGCAATTGCACGTTATATTGTTCGCCAAGGCCTGCATAGGCCATGATTGTACTACCGCTACCAGGTTCAACATTTACAGGGTTGTTTTCTCCTGTGTAAGTAAACGTATGGTTGGCGCCCATTTGGTGGCCCATTTCATGTGCAACATAATCTATATCAAAAAAGTCTCCTTCAGGGCCTCCTATTCCAGGTGATGTATACGCCCGGTCTTTAAAACCGTTGATACATACATTGCCTATACTACCGGCGCTGCCTCCGCCTCCGGAAGCTCCAAAAAAGTGTCCTATATCATAATTAGCTTCGCCTATAACACTGGTAAGCGTACTGTTAAGCTGAGAAGCCCATGAACCCATGCCTGTATAAGGATCTGTATTTGCATTTGTGTATATAACACTGTCATTATTGGCAATTATTATAAGTTTTACGGCAAGGTCACGTTCAAAAACACCATTAACCCTGGTCATAGTAGCATTCATTGCAGCGAGAGCGGCTTGTTTCTTTTGTGCGTCTGTACCGTTTGATACTCCTGCAACATTAGCATGGTATTGAGTATACTCTCCATTACATGATAGTGCAAGCCTGTACGTCCTGAAGATCAAATCGCTTGCACGGCGTGCTGATGGGTCGATAACAGCATCTACATTGCTATCATGTTTTGTAAGACAGGTAAAAGGCAGCCTGCCTCTTTCTCTTTTGCCTTCGGCATTGAAAACAATATACACATTACTGGTGCCGCTTGTATACTGTTCAATAAATTCAGTTTTACCTGCTTCACGCAGTACCATACCGCTCAATCCTCTAGGAGACAGGCTTAGCCTAAGCACTGCTGATGGATTCTGAAGGCTGTTACCTGCATAGGCACGTATTTCAGGATATTGGGCCTGTAGTTCAGGCGCAAAGTTTGAAGATTCATACATTGCATATTGCTCCATGTTGCCATTTACATCAGGAATAGCAATAACAACAGGCTGCGCGCCAGATTCTTTGCTGCCGGCGCCTGCAAGTGGCTGCCTTAGCGTCTGCGCATCAAAAAGAAAAAATCCTCCGGTAACTTTCATGAGAGATTCTTTCACCTCTCCGTTAGCGCCGGCGTCTTTCTTATCAACTGGCCTCCAGCCGCCTTCCTGAGCATTACCAAAGGAAATGCAGAAAATAGCGAATAGAGCCGCGAGTAATAATTTTCTCATTATATTAAGTTTTTTGTTGTAAAATAGGTGGCAAATATATTTCATTTTAATAAATCTTTTACAGTTGCGTGCCTTTTTTTGATGTTAATTAACTATGTAACAGATTATGAGTCAATTTTCCCACTTCAGTTTAGTTAATTTATCGATGTATAGTTACATTTGCCGAAACGAAACTTCCACGTTTTGAAAATTTTTAATTCCATACAGGATTTCACCACAAATTCAGCCACTGTGCTTACACTTGGCACTTTTGATGGTGTGCACAAAGGGCATAAAACTATCATTGATAAACTTACGGCAACAGCAAAAGCTGCAGGCGCCGCCTCAACCGTACTTACGTTTTTTCCGCATCCGCGGATGGTTTTGCAGCAGCACAGCGATATAAAACTGCTCAATACCATCAACGAAAAGGCTTATTTACTGGAACAATGCGGTGTAGACAACCTTATAATCCATCCGTTTGACCACGCTTTTTCACGCCTTACGGCTGAAGAATTTGTAAAAGATATCTTATTTGATAAACTAAACATAAACCACATCATCATCGGGTATGACCACCGTTTCGGGCGCAACCGTACTGCTACTATTACCGACCTTGAACGGTTTGGTGAACAATACGGCTTTGAGGTTATACAGATATCGGCGCTGGAAATAGATGAAGTTTCTGTAAGCTCTACCAAAATCCGCAATGCGCTTGACTCAGGTGATATTGTCACTGCCAACAGCTTCCTGGGCTACCCCTACCTGCTTACAGGTACTGTGGTGAAAGGTAAAGAGATAGGCCGTACCATAGGCTTCCCAACTGCCAATATTGATATTGCGGAAGATTATAAGCTGATACCCCCTATTGGCATTTACGTAGTTTCAAGCATTATTGACGGTAAAAATGTTTTCGGGATGATGAGTATTGGCACCAACCCTACTGTTGGCGGCACTACCCGTACCATCGAGGTAAATTATCTTGACTATGACGGTGATTTGTACGGCAAAGAACTGCGTATAAGCCTTTACAGCAAAATACGTGATGAGGAAAAATTTGAATCGCTTGATGCGCTTAAAGAACAACTTGTAAAAGATGGCCAGGCCACACGTGCATTTTTTCAAAACCTGCTATAAATGAAGAACCGCCTTTTTGAGCAGATAGATAATTCGCCGCTTATCATCTTCAGGATGTTCCTGGGGTTGCTGCTGGCCTGCGAAACCTGGGGAGCTATTGGCACCGGCTGGGTTAAGTATAACCTGATTGACCCAAAATTCACATTCTCACATATCCATATGGAATGGCTTCAGCCTTTACCGGGCTATTGGATGTATGTATACTTTATAATTATGGGCTTTTGCGGACTGCTGGTTATGGCCGGTTATAAATATCGCTGGAGCCTGGGGATTTTCACAATAATGTGGGCTGCAACCTACTTTATGCAAAAAACTACCTATAACAACCATTACTACCTGCTTATGCTGGTGTGCTTCATAATGTGTTTTCTGCCTGCAAACCGGTATGCGGCGATAGATTCACTTAAAAACCCATCCATTCGCAGGCTTACCATGCCGGCGTGGTGCTCATGGGTAATGATAGCGCAGGTTACCATTGTTTATGTATATGCATCGCTGGCAAAATTTTATCCCGGCTGGATTGACGGCACTTTTACCCGCAGCCTTATGGAGCGCACTATCACCCCTTCACTCCTGCCATTCTTTACACAAAAGTGGGTTTATCTGGGCATCGCCTGGATGGGCATCATTTTCGACTTGTTTATTGTGCCGTGCCTGCTTTGGAAACGCACAAGGACAATTGCCCTGATTGCTTCGCTGATATTCCACCTTTTCAATTCTATCACGCTGCAAATAGGTATCTTTCCGTTCTTCGCGCTTAGCTTTGTTGTGTTCTTTTACCCACCTGAAAAAATGCGCCGCATTTTCTTTAAAAAGAAACCGCCGGTTACCGACCATAGCCCTACCTATGAAGGCAAAAATATCTTCTGGTACTTCTTTGTACCTTACCTTATCATCCAGCTGCTGCTGCCTGCCAGGCACCTGCTTATGAAAGGCGATGTGCTCTGGACAGAAGAAGGCCACCGCCTTAGCTGGCGCATGATGCTGCGTTTCCGGAATGGGCTGATCAATTTTAGGGTTGTAGATAAAAAAACCGGCGAAGAGCTTTACTATGATGTAACGGGAGACCTTACTCCTAAGCAAAAAAGCGGCATGGCAGCCAAGCCCGATATGATATGGCAGATGTGCCAGCGCATAAAAAAACATTATGCCAAAGAAGGTAAAGATGTAGCTGTTTATGTAAATTCAATGGTGTCAATTAATGGAGGCCCTATGAAAGCTTTGATTAATAATAAAGTTGACCTGGCCGCTGCCGAATGGAACTACTGGGGCCATGATAACTGGGTACTGCTGTATGATGAAAACGGCAATCCTGTAAACTAATACAACCCGCTGGCAGTCAAAAAAATGGTCATACTTGTAGTATTAAAGTTTTATTAATACACTTTACCGTTTTCATTTTTATAGCTAAATTCGGTATAAATAAATTCGGACAAATACTATTAACTGATTTAGGAACACAAAAACAAACTGCCATGAAATTTTCAAGGATAATCACAAACGGTATCATCATTTTTGCATGCATCGGGGCCATTTTCTTATTTATGGAAATGCTTGGGCTTGATGACCAGGTATGGCTGAGGCTTATCAATTTTATACCTGTAATATGGGGTATCAACCGTACCATTAAAGATAACTATAAAGATCATATAGACGGCTATTTTACCAATCTTTTATCGGCAATATTCACCGGGCTTACAAGCCTTGTGTTAGGATTGATAGCTTTTATGGTATATGTGGAGATGAACGGTGGCGACAACTATCTTGAAAATTTTAAGGAAAGCTACATATTTGGCGGAGGCGAGCCATCTATATACCAGTTTTGCATTGGCCTGTTCCTTGAAGGGGCTGCCGCATCGCTTATAGTATCTTTCGCTTTAATGCAGTTCTGGAAAGATAAGGTTGAGAAAATCAACAAAGTAGATGACGCCAATCATAACCCCGCTTAAAGGCTGATTCAGATTTTCAGCACACAGGCATTGCCTTTTAACAGAATTTGCTATTTTTGAGCGAAACAAACCATCTGTTATGACGAAAAGGCACGACTGGACCCGCGATGAGATTATTGCCCTGTATAACAAACCTTTAATGGACCTGCTGTACCAGGCAGCATCCGTACACCGGGTATTTCATGACCCAAATGTGGTGCAGGTATCTACACTTTTATCAATAAAAACCGGGGGCTGCCCTGAAGATTGCGGCTACTGCCCGCAGGCTGCCCGCTACCATACCGATATTGAAGGGAATGACCTTATGTCGGTACAGCAGGTAAAAGCGCAGGCGCTTCGTGCAAAGGCAGGCGGTTCATCACGCGTGTGTATGGGCGCTGCATGGCGAAATGTAAAAGACGGGCCCGAGTTTGACAGCGTGCTTGAGATGGTGCGTACCATAAACAAACTGGATATGGAAGTATGCTGCACCCTTGGCATGCTTACCGAAAACCAGGCAAAAAGGCTTGCCGAAGCCGGCCTGTATGCCTATAACCACAACCTTGACACATCTGAAGAATACTATAAAGAGGTGATTTCTACCCGCGGGTATGAAGACCGCCTGCAAACTATTGAAAACGTACGCAAGACAAACGTAACTGTTTGCAGCGGCGGCATCATTGGGATGGGCGAGAGCGTTGAAGACCGCGCCGGTATGCTGGTAGCGCTGGCATCGCTAAACCCGCAGCCTGAAAGTGTGCCCATCAATGCGCTGGTAGCTGTTGAAGGCACCCCAATGGAAGATGAAAAGCCTGTTGAAATATGGGAGATGATACGAATGGTAGCCACTACCCGTATTGTAATGCCTGAAACACAGGTGAGGCTTTCAGCCGGGCGCACACAAATGAGCCGCGAAGGCCAGGCCATGTGTTTTTTTGCAGGAGCAAACTCCATTTTTGCGGGAGATAAGCTGCTTACAACGCCAAACCCCGATGTAAATGAAGATATGAAGATGTTTGAAATGCTGGGCCTGGTGCCTCAAAAGCCTTTCACCAAGATATCTCAGCCCGTTACTGTTGAAGCCGAAGACTCACAATATACAGCACTTGGCGAAAAACCGAAATGGACACGCCCCGGGCACAAAATTGAGCGCAACCTTGAGGCATCAGGGAAAAAAATCTAAATTAAAAGCTTCTTTAAAAGAAGCTTTTTTTGTAAGTTAGTTCTTCATAAAATAAAAATTTTAAGAAAATTTTGGGTGTACCGGTGTTTACAATAACGTAATGCTTGATTAAATTTGTTTACTAACATTCTGTCACGCTATGCCGCTGAATCTTACTGAAATCGAAAGAGTAAAAACCATATCTAAAGAGGATTTTTACAATAATTATGTAAAAAAACAAAAACCTGTTGTAGTGGAACAGCTTACTGCCGATTGGCCCGCTTATGAGAAGTGGAAGCTGGATTACATTAAAAATATCGCAGGCGAACAGATTGTTCCGCTTTATGATGACCGCCCGGTTTCGCACAAAGATGGTTTTAATGAGGCGCATGCACAAATGAAGATGGCTGACTATATAGACCTCCTGGAAAGTAAGCCCACCAATTACCGCATCTTTCTTTACAACCTTATGAAAAAGGTGCCGTCACTTCAAAATGATTTTAAGTGGCCTGACCTCGGGCTGAAGCTTATAAAACAAATGCCGATGCTTTTCTTTGGTGGAGAAAATTCAAAAGTGTTCATTCATTTTGACATAGACCTTTCCAACATCCTGCACTTTCATTTCCACGGAAACAAAAGGTGCATCATATTTGCGCCTGATCAAACGAAATATCTTTATAAAGTTCCGCATGCATTAATATCACGTGAGGATATTGATTTTGACAATCCGGATTTTGAAAAATGGCCGGCACTAAAACATGCGCATGGCTTTGTAGCCGACCTGAAACATGGCGAAATGCTATACATGCCTGAAGGCTACTGGCACTATATGAAATACTTAACACCCGGCTTTTCTATGAGCCTGAGGGCACTGCCACGCAGCTGGGCCAACCTGGGCAAAGCGGCATACAACATCTTTATTATGCGCTATTTTGATGGTTTTATGCGTAAATACAAAGGCCAGGCATGGATTGACTATAAGAATGAGCGTGCAATAACTGATACGCACAAAAACCTTAACATTACGGTATAGTACTTTTCCCGGAATTTATATATCTTCCTCACCGCTATGGAAACACAGAAAACATACACGGTAGAAGAAGCCAAAAGCAAACTGGAAACCTATTGCAGCTACCAGGAGCGCTGCCATGCTGAAGTTGAAAAAAAACTGAAAAGCATGGGCATGATTCCGCAGGCGGCAGATCTTATCATTGCACATCTTATTGAAAATAACTACCTTAATGAGGAGCGTTTTGCACGTGCTTTTGCACGCGGTAAGCACCGGATGAAATTTTGGGGGCGTGTGCGCATAACTCATGAGCTTAAATCGCGCGGAATATCTAAATATAATATTGAGGCTGCCCTAAAAGAAATTGATCCTGAGGAATATCATGAATTGTTTGAGGCGCTGGCTGAAAAGCAATGGTTAACCATAAGAGAGCGGAGTATAAGTTCAAAGAAGAAAAAGGTAGCAGATTTCCTGCTGAGAAAAGGTTTTGAAAGTAATATGGTTTATGACAAAATAGCTGAACTTTCAAAAATTTAATTTTTAAATATTATTCCTAAATTTTTGTTAAATTAGTCCCTGCCAATTATTGAAACGGACTATGATGCGATATTTACTGCTGGCACTACTGCTCCCTCTTTTTGCCCACTCACAAAAAACATACGATTTTAAGGAAGCCGAACTCAAGACACGGCGGCTTATCTACAGCGCCCCAGACAGCGCTCTGGTTGTAATTAAACGCACCCTGGCGCAAAAGGGCAAACTGCATGATACCATATATGGCAACACTTACAATTTATATGGTATGTATTATGGCATGAAGGGCAATCCTGATTCATCTATATATTATTTCAAAAAATCACTTACTTATATAGATGAGCACCCGCGGAATAAAGTACGCAGCCTGCTTAACCTTTCGATAGCCTATCGTAATAAAGGTGATTATTCTACTGCAATAAAGCTGGCGCAAGATGTTGTAGACATCAATGAGAAAATAGATAATGAAATTGGTGTAGGTATGGCCTATGGCGAGATTGCATCAAGTTATAACCTGATGAATGAGTATGATAAATCTATAGATTATCTGCTAAGGGCTGTAAACATACTCAAGAAACAAAAGGGAAATAAACAACTGCCGGCCGTAAAGCAAAAACTTGCAAACACTTATCTTAAAAAGGAAAATTTTGATTTTGCACTGGATTTATACAAAGAATGCCTGGTAGATTTTAAGGCAATGGGAGCCGATAAAAATTACTACATGACATTGCTGAACATGGGCGAAGCGTACATACATAAGCACCAGCTGGGTTCGGCAAAAAATGTATTATCTGAAGCGGCACAGGGACTTGAAAAGTTTGGGGATAAAGAAGTGCTTGGCATAACCTATTCAAAAGTTGGAAATCTTGAGCGGCAGCTTAAAAATAACGCAAAGGCAATTGCAAATTATGATAAGGCATTTAAATACCTGCTTCAAACCAAGTCACCGCATTTGGTGCGTATAGGTTCAGAATATATTGACCTGCTGAATTTCTCCGGAAATTTTGCCCTGGCTAAAGACATTATTGCAAAAATTGATGCTTCAAAAAAAATACAGGTGGCCAATGACCTCGACAGGATGGTATATCAAAAGGCTGTTGCAGTAACTTATGCCCAGACAAATGAAGACAAGAAGGCTATTGAGGCCTTTAAGAACGCTGTTGTAATGATGGACTCGCTGGCCATTAAAGAGAAAAAGGAAGATGTAAAAGAAGTTCAGGCGAAATTCCAGACAGCAGAACAACGCGAGAAAAACATTAAGCTGGCAGAAAATAATGAAACGTTGCAAAACACAATAGCAACCGAAAAAAGATCAGGATACTTTATATAGCCGGAAGCATAGTTGTATTGATACTGATTTTATCATTGGTACGCCAGCTGCGCCTAAAAAACAAGCTGCAACAGGAAGAGCTGAAATCTATAGCCGCAGAAAAAAACCTGATTGAACAGCAACACCGCCATGATGCTGAACTTAACAATGCCCAAAAGCATATTATTGAAGAAAAGCAGCGGGAATTAACATCGGCAGCGCTGCAAATGGCCAACTACCAGGACAGCCTTAATGCATTAATTGAAAGATGCAACCTTGGAGAAATTACAAAGATTAGTGAGATAAAAAGGGAACTGCTGCAACTGGCCCGGCAAAAAGACTACTGGAAACAGTTTGAAACCAGGTTTAACAACCTGCACCCGGATTTTAACAGCACGCTCTCAAACAGGTTTAGCAAGCTTACAAAAAATGATATAGAGTTTTGCTCTTTGCTTAAATTAAATCTCTCAAATAAAGAAATTGCTTCGCTTCTCCAGATTTCACATGAAAGCGCCATTACGAAAAAATATCGTATCAAGAAGAAAATGGAAATTAACGATGATGCAGAGTTTGAAAGGCTCTTAATGGAAATTTAACAACGGGATGCTTTATATGCGACATCATACTCATCCCAATTTCTCCAATAATTTAAGCGACTTACTGCTGGCTATTCGTATCTATTTTTAAGATATTACTATTCAATATTTTAGAAATAAAAAAAATTGCTACTGTCTATACTTTGTCTATTAAAATTTTGTTAAAGTCTAAAATCTTTGTGTTTACTTTGTCACGCTTTCTTGCCCCCGCCTGAAGGCATTTGTTCAATGATTGTTATTTGTAAATTTTATGCAGCTTCTACAAATATTGGCCCCGTAAAGCCTAATTAAGCATGGTACAAAAAACGGAAAACCACCATGTTTGAAGCCAGATTTTTTTCTTTTAAATAAATGTAAAATTTAACAAAAAATTTTTGCCGAGCGTAAGAACATTTGTATTAAATTTGCCCCCGCAACCAAACTTAGTTATGCCCCCATAACTACTTAGAATTTAAATAATTACTAAATGAAAAAAACATTACTAATCCTAATGCTATTGCCTTTGTGCGCCCTTGCACAAAACGCATCTGAACTATTAGTCAGATGGGAAGGCACAAGAATAAGCTGGAGTGCGCCAACCAACGTACCGGTTTATTATTACGGAAATCCAAACGGAACATTATCTGCCCCTGCGGACATATCGGCAACTAATATTTCAGGCCAGAATGTATCGTTTAACCAAAGCGAACAATATACGGGCTTTTTCACAAACAACTGGCCTACAGCCGCTTCTGTTGATTACACTCGTTACATACAGTTAACAATTACAGCCAGTACCGGAAAGAAAATTGAGATGAAACATCTTAAATTTCGTTACGACGGTTATGTAGATGGTTACAAGATAATTTACCAGAAATCGGCAACCGGTTCAGCACCTTCTGATGCAAGTTTTGGCACCACAGGCACTACCCTAAAAACTGCTACAAATGCTACCGCATTAAACAATACCGATATAAACTGTGCATTTGATGCTGGTGTATTTGTAAATGCCGGCGAAACATTGTACGTAAGGATATATGGATATTCTGTTAACCAGTGGAACAATAAATGGTTCCTTAAGCAAGGCAGTTATAATAATGAATCGCCTAATACAGGCAGTACAGGCCCTGCACTTTATGGTGTAGTTTCAGCAATGGGTGGCGTTACCGCAGTTGACAATTCTGTTTCTACATTGCAGAATAACCCTGTAAATATAAATGTACTGGCAAATGACGTAGCTAACGGCACTACTTTTAGCGCCGTGATGATAGATACTGCTCCTTCTGCCTCAATGGGAACTGCTACCGTTCAGGCAAACAAAACCATCACCTTTACACCTGCAAATAACTTCACAGGTTCTGCATCATTTAAATATAAGGTAACAGGCGCTGACGGAAGTTCTGCCACTGCATTTGTATACGTTACTGTAACACCGTTTATTGCCCCTACGGCAGTTAACGATTTTGTTACTACAGGCCAGAACATACCTGTAACTATATCTCCGTTAACAAATGATACTCCGGGAAGCGGCGCCATCACAACCCTTGAGGTAGCAGGGCAGCCTGCAAACGGAACAGCTACAGTTAACGGAAATAACATTGAATATACGCCTGCTTCAACCTTTACCGGCACTAATACAATTACATATAAAATAACCGATACCAACGGAAAATTTGCAACAGCAACAGTTACTGTTACTGTAGAGCCTGTAATTGCAGCATCTGCGGTAAATGATAATGCAACGACTGCTAAAAACACCCCGGTTACAATTTCTGTACTTAATAACGATACTATTGGCAACAGCGCACTTACAGCAATGGTAATAACTACACAAGCTGTAAATGGTACTGCCGTTGTTAACGCTAACAACACAATCACCTATACGCCGGCAAACAATTTTACCGGAAACGATTCTTTTAAATATAAAATCACAAACGCTTACGGCACATCAAGCACCGCAACTGTAAGCATGCAGGTTTTACACCCAACGGCTACCGGAGCGCTTTGCGGAACATATGTAATCAGTGCTGTAACGCAGGCAGATTACCCGCAGTTCAGTACAATTACGGCTGCCGTGGCACATCTTAACCAATATGGCGTTACGTGCCCTGTTACTTTCCTTTTAAAGGATGATGTTTATAACAATGCTTCAGGTGAAGCATTCCCAATCACAATAAACACGGTTAGCGGCTCTACAGCAACAAACACGGTTACATTTAAGCCTGCTCCTTATAAAAATGTACGCATCGAGGCTTTCCGTGATGCTGTTACAGGCGCCTGGACAGCTGTACCGGCAGTATTTAAACTTAACGGAAGCGATAACATCATCTTTGACGGAAGCAACACTGCAAATGGTACTACAAGAAACCTGACGCTGGTAAACTCAAGCTATGTGCAGAATGGCGGCAGCAATGACTATGCAGACCGTACTGTAATATGGATAGCTACACCAAACAACAGCAACGGCTGTGAGAATATTACAGTAAAGTATTGTGCCATAAAACAGACGTATAAAAATACTGCCGATAACTTTTGTGTAGGTATTTATGCAGGTAATGGCGCTGTAAGTGATGCTAACGAAATTACAACCGGCGAAGCATATACTGCCCATAAGAACATCAGGGTTACCGGCAATGATTTTACAAATGTAAAACAAGGCGTGTACATTAACGGTAATGCAGCAAGCCCGTCACAAAACATTTATATTCACCAAAATGACCTGGGGGCTGAAAACAATACTGAAACCATCATCCAGCCATGTGCCATACGCAGTGTAAACGGATTTGAATTTACAGAAAACTTCGTTTACAGGCTTTACAGGGACACTGCTGCTGCGTCACTTGTTTCTTCGGGTATATATGTAAGCGGTAATTCTCAAAATGGCCTTATTGCGAGAAATGAGATAAAAGACCTTACCAAGACGCTTGATGAAGGTATATGGTTTGGAGGAATAGTTCTGGATTCTGATATTAACGGCAACAACAATATTACTGTTGAAAACAACTTCATTCTCAATGTTATTTGTAACAATGCCACTAACTATAAAGGCAATGGCCATGGTATAATTGTAGCTAAAGGTAACGGCTATAACATTTATCATAATACTGTTGTATTAAACGCTTCCCAAACAGGCAGCGGCATAGGCTATTCTGCAGCATTGTATGTTGATTCAGGTTCAGGGCTTGACGTAAGGAACAATATTTTTGTAAATAACCAGACAAATAGCCAGACAAGGAGAACTGCAGTGGCGGTGAGAACCAATAAGCAGGGAATAAACCAGATGTTCACATTCCTTGATTATAACAGCCTGTATTCAACAGATAAGCTTGCATTTGTTGCAGACCAATGGTCTGTAGGAGATATTGAAAGCTGGAACAGCCCGGACTATATCACTACACTTTCAGTTTGGCAGTCACAAACAAATAAAGATGCAAATTCTGTAGTTCATAATCCTGTGTTTGCATCAGCTACAGACCTTCACCTTGCAGAAGGAAACAGCGCCATTGATAATGAAGGTGTGAAAATAAACGCTGTGCCTAAAGATATTGACGGACAGATAAGAAATACTGTAAACCCAACCATAGGAGCAGATGAATATGGTGACGCTGAGGCGCCGGAACCGGGAGCAACAAATGCAGGTATTTACTGCCTTAGCTCTACAACGTATAAAAACGGTGTTTGGAGCAACGGTACCCCGTCAGCTGACAAAGATGTGATCTTTGAGTCTAACTTTACACAGACAGGAGGTACATTATACGCATGCTCTTTGTATGTGAAAGGTAATGCGCAGGTGAATTTCATAAGCCACTCAAACGCGATTGTAACGCATGCTGTAAATGTATCTAATGCAGGTTCGCTTACATTTGAAAGCGGTTGCGCCCTAAGGCAGATTGAAAATACGGCTAACACGGGCAAGGTTACCATAAAAAGAAACAGTTCATTGCTAAAGAGGCTTGACTATACGCTATGGTCATCTCCGGTGAAAAACCAAAAATTAAAAGCTTTTTCGCCACAAACAATGGCAGACCGTTTCTATCAATATAATACCCCAACCGACCAATATGTGGCTATAGACCAAAACATTGTTGCCACTACCAACTTTACTGCTGCAAAAGGATATTTGATACGTATGCCTAACAGCTATAATATTTCAGGCTATAACCAGGGTACTACATCTATCTTATGGCCGGGCGTGTTTACAGGTACACCTCATAACGGTACCGTAAGGATTCCGCTTGTATATGGTAACTACACGAATGGCGCAGCCGATGCCAACGGAACATTAAAACAATATAATGCAATTGGCAACCCATATGCATCACCCATAAATATCACAGATTTCCTTACGGAAAATGCTGATGTGGTGGATGGTACTATATACTTGTGGAGAAAGACAAATGACTATACAAAATCAAGCTACTGGACATGTAATAAGAGTGGCGCTGTTGCCAACTCTGCACCGGGCGGGATAAATGACATGGTAAATTACCCACATGCTATAGATCCTACCGGGCTGTTAAACACTGGGCAGGGCTTTATAGTAAAAGCTTTGGCTCCTAATAAAGAAGTTGTGTTTAAGAACAACATGCGCCGCAGCGAAACATATGACAGCTTCTTCAGGCCGGGCAGTGAAAACCAGGTTGACAATGTTAACATACCTTCAGGTTTGCCAAATTCAAGCCGCCTATGGTTAAACGTTGAAAATAGCACAGGCACTTTTGCGCAGACATTATTAACCTATAGTGATATAGCTACTGCAGCATATGATAACGGGCTTGATGGAGAAGCGCTTCTTGACGGTGGTGTAAGCCTTTACTCTTTAATGCCGGAATACAAGCTTGCAATACAATCACGCCCGGCGTTTACTGATGCTGATGTTGTGCCGCTTGGATTTAAAACTTCTCTTGCAGGTACATTTGAGGTGAAGATATATGAGATGGATGGGCTTTTTGCAGCAGGCCAGTCAGTTTACCTGAAAGACAAATCTACAGGTACAATGCATAACCTGCAGAATGGTAACTATACATTTACCTCTGAAATTGGCACATTTGAAGACCGCTTTGAAATACATTACACTACTGACAGCGCACTGGGTACAGATGTACCTGTAATAGCTGCTAAAGATGTGCTTGTCTATTCAAATGAAAAACAAATTAAAATAAAATCTACAGAAACTATTGCTTCTGTTCAGGTATATGACATACTTGGCAAGCTGGTTTATGAGAAAAGAAATATAGGTGCTGATGAATTTTCTACATCAACACTTGCTACTGCACAACAGGTAATTGTTGTAAAAGTGATGCTTGAGGGCGGACAGGCAGTTTCAAAGAAAATTATGATGAACTAACCTTCATTATAATTATTTAGTAATTTTTTAGTTGGATGTGGCCCCGGAGTTTTTGGTTGAACTCCGGGGTCTTTTTTTGTTTAAACCACACTTTCAAAATAATCGTATGTACGTAAGAATTTTAGTGTTATAGTTTATATCTATTATTTAATACAGAAATAATAGCGTGTAACGAAATGACTTTAAGATTCTTAGATTATTTTTGCCACTGAAAAGCATTCATATTATGAATAAAAACTACCTAACGGCCAACAATTTATTTACATTATTACTTTTAATTTCATTTTTCTTTGCTGAAGCTCAATGCCCGGCAGCAGGTGATCAGGTGACATATGGCAATCAGCAGTGGATTGGATATGTTTACAGCGGAACATCAAGCCCTCCGGCTTCCAACTTCTCTTCAACATATCAGGGGTATATTACCCAGGATGACAGTTTTGAGCTGTTCCCCGGCGGCAATGCACTCAGCGGGCCAAACCTTTGCGGCAGCTATTATGATAATTTTGCTATCCGGTTCAAAATGCAAAAGACATTTGCCGCGGGTTATTATACTTTTTACGTTGGTGCTGATGACGGTTACCGCCTGAGCTTTGACGGCGGCGCTACCTGGGTGGCTGACCTGAGTGACTGGACAGACCACGGCTTCAACACCAAAGCTATTAATCTTTACAGGGATGGCACTTACAATATGGTGCTTGAATATTACGAAAATGGCGGTGAGTCTCGCATAACTTTTAATTTTTATGAGCCCGTTTGTAATTCAACTGCGCCAACTGCTATTAATGGAAACACTACTGTGCTTTGCAATCAGGGTACTACGCTTTATGCTGCGGGCGGTGTTCATGCTATTGGTACTACCTACCAGTGGGGCACGGGTAGTGTGATAGGCGAGAACATTATTGCAGGGCAAACACAGGAAACTATAACCGTATATCCGCTTGTGCCTACAACCTATTGGGTGCGCAGGCATGTTGGCCCACCGTGTGATGAATTTACAGGTGGGGTAACAGTAGATGTAACGGTAGGCGGCACACCCCCGGGAAATCCCGCTGAATTTGGTGATAATATCTGGAATGTCTATGCTTTCAATGGCGTAGCAACCCTTGAGCCTACAGCAAATAATTATTCCGGGTACTATACCCAGAACACGCTGGGCTTTGACACATCAAATGGCACAAACAGCTGGCCACGCAATGGCTCACCGTCAAACTCTGCCGGATGGCAGGGATGCATAGTGAACTTTGACAACTTTTCATTTGTACATAAGCGTAAAGGTTTCCCGTGCGGGCAATACAGCCTGGTAATGAACAATTGGGACGATAATACCCGCATTTACGTTAACGGCCAGCAGGTATGGGAAAACAACGGCTGGAGCGGCGGCGAAGCCAACTCGCCGGTAGGCACATTCAACCTCGACGAAAACTCGACAATTGAAGTTCGCACCCTTGAAGGCGGCGGTGATGCCAATGCTAAACTAACACTAACCCTTGTAACCGGCACAGCACCTACAGGTATAAATGGCAATACAACCATTTGCAGCGGTGCGGAAGCAACACTCACAGCAACAGGCGCAGTGCCGGGAGCCAATGAGGTATACCAATGGGGTACTGGCACAATTGGTGAAAATATATTGCCCGGACTTACATCTGCATCTGTTACGGTAACCCCAACGGAAAATACCCAATATTGGGTAAGGCTACGCAACACATTGTGTGAAAGCACGTATGGTGGTGTTACCCAAACTATAACCACTACGGCAAGCGGGGCCGGTATGCTTTCATCGACATCAGGTTCGGTTTGCCCTGATGCTGTTGTAGCAGATATAACCCTTAGCGGGAATACCGGAAATATAGTGAAATGGCAAAGCGCTAATGATATAGCTTTTGTAAGCGGCGTGACTGACATTGCCACTACTGCAACTAAGCTAACCTCAGCAGAAACAGGTATCTTAAACGCTACCAAATATTTCAGGGCAATTGTAGATGGCGGAGCATGCGGCAATGTGGCGACACCGTCATTTACAGTCATAGTAAAACAGCCCGTAATATATGACGGAACCTGGAGTGCTATGCCGGATGAAACAACTACGGTACAAATAAATGCCAGCCTGACACTAACTGAAGATATGGACTTTTGTGCCTGCCAGATAAACGGCACTGCCGAACTTATAGTTCCTGAAGAGAAAAACTTATCAGTAAGAGGGCGTATTACAGTAGGTGAAAATGCAAAGCTTATAGTAAGGAATAACGGTACCCTTATCCAGAAAGATATTGTTGAGAATTGGGGAGAAGCAACCGTTTACCGCAACAGCTCAAAGATACGCAGGCTTGATTATACAATGTGGTCGTCACCTGTGTCAGGGCAGCCGTTGCGCAGTTTTTCTCCGGCAACATTTTCAACCCGTTTTTACAGGTACAACACGCCAACCGACCAGTATATGCTTGCCGACACTACAAGCACTATGGCAACAGGCATGGGCTATCTTATACGTACACCGAATACCCACCCTGTTACGCCTACCGTTTATGCCGGTATGTTTACAGGCGTTCCGCATAATGGAGACATAAGTTATACACTAAGCTATAATTCAAGCAAGCCTAATTCATATAATGCTGTGGGCAACCCTTACCCCTCACCTATTGATATTGCGGCATTTATAGATGAAAACGAAGATGCCATTCACGGTACGTTATACGTTTGGCGGAAAGCAAATGACTCTGTTACATCAACATATGGTGTTATTACTAAATTCGGTTACGCGGCAAATACCGCAGCAGGAGGCACTAATGAATATGCTATTGACCCCAACGGAAAACTAAACATAGGCCAGGGCTTTCTTGTAAATGCAAAAGCAGCCACTAACCTGTTGTTTACAAACAGTATGCGTATTGGCAACAGCACGAACCAATTTTTCAGGCAGGCGCCAAACAGTAATTTATCACGCTTTAAGTTAAACATCACCGGCGGCAATAACTTTGCGCAAACCGTGGCCGGATATACGCCACAGGCAACATCAGGCTATGATAACGGCCTGGATGGCATCTTCTTCCCGAATGGAACACTAAATATCTACACTCTGTCACAAAATCATCAACTGGCTATACAGGCTAAAGGTGAATTCAATGTAGATGATGTGATTCCGGTTGGATATAAATCATCTGTGGCCGGTACATTTACTATAAAACTGGACCAGCCTGAAGGAATTTTTGCGCAGGGGCAAAGTATTTATCTTAAAGACAAAATGCTTAACATAGTACACAACCTTTCGGCTTCAGCTTATTCATTTACAACAGCTTCAGGCACATTTAATGACAGGTTCGAACTATTATATACAGACAGTGCACTTGGCAATCCGGATTTTTCAGCCCAAGCCAATGTAATCGTATTCAGCCATGACAAAAAAATCATGGTAAACGCATCAGAAGAGATAACTTCAATTAAGATATATGATCTTGCGGGAAGGCTTATACATGCTAAAAATGATCTTAACAATAAAACCTACACTACGGAAGGATTAAGCGTTGAAGCTAAAATAGTGATTGTAAAAGCTGAGATGGCAGATGGTATGGTGATATCGAAAAAAGTAATACTCTAATATAATTGTAACCCTTAATTAATTCCCGCAAAAATAATTGCGGGAATTTTTATTATAGGCAAATCCTATTCTATTATAATTGATCCTTATCATTTAAAACTCTTATAGTTACATAAATAAGAAGTGTTAAGCTTTCCTTAAAATGATTATATGCAGGCATACATTTGCAGCATCAATAGTCACAATAATGAAAAAATTACTACTTCTTCTGACCGTATTTTTACCAACGCTGGTAATCGCACAAACTGACCTTGCCCGTTGGGATGGTATTGTTAACTGGCAGCCATCAACTGTACCAACGTTTTTAGCAAACTATGTTGCAGCAGATAACATAACTGCAAGTACCAACGTGAACCTTGACACAAACTGGAATGGCTTTGAAACCTCAAACTGGGGTGGCGCCAATGATGCCGTTAATTACACTAAGTATTACCAAATGAGCGTAAGGCCAACATCCGGTGCATCAATGACGGTAACAAAAATCAGGTTTAAGTACCAGGGCGAATATAGGAAGTTTGAAGTTCGCTATGCCAAAAACGCTGAGTTTACAGGATCGGTATCGCTTGGTACAACAAACCCTGCTCAGTTTTATAATACACCTACCCAAAGAGACCTTAATGTAAACATCCCTGTTCTTGCCGGTGAGCGCCTTTACATCAGGATATATGTATTTGATAAGGTAGGAGGTAATACATGGAGGATATTGCATTCAAACGGCGGGCATATACCACCGACAATTGTGGGTACGGTAACTGCACCACAGCCGTTATCAGGCACGTATACCATAGGCCAAAGCCTGAACAACAGTTATAAGACCATTACTGAAGCCGTTGCTGCACTTAATGCACTTGGTGTACAGGGCCCTGTAAAATTCCTTCTGAATGATTCTGACTACAATAATACACTTGGTGAAGTATTCCCTATCACTATCAACCAATTTGCAGGTACCAGCGCAACCAACACAGTAACCTTCAAGCCTAATAATGGCGTAACAGCACGCATTGATGCTTACAACGCAAACGGAACGGTGCCTGTACCGGCAGTATTCAAGATTAACGGCGCCGATAACATCATCATAGACGGAAGCAATGCGGCAAACGGCACAACACGTGACCTGACGATAGATAATAACAGCCAGCTTAATAACGCTAGCCGCTCGGTGATATGGTTGGTAAGCCCTTCAGCTACAAACGCTCCTGAAAATGTAACCATTAAAAATACCTTCATCCAGCAGAGTTACGTGAATGGCGACAGCTTCCAGGCGATGGGTGTATATGCAGGCGCTGATAGCGCTGCGGGCAGCGGATTGACTGTGGGAGCAGCAGCTTCAAAACTTAAAAATCTTACTATATCAAACATTGATTTCCTTAACGTGAAAGAAGGTGTGTACATCCTTGACAACAACGCCACTTCGTCTGCGCTTCAAAACGTGATTATTGAGAAGAGCGACTTTGGCGGCAGCACGATAGCTGACCGTATGATTACTGCCATTTATCTTTCAAACCTTAACGGATTTACCGTAAACAAAAACATCATATCAAACATATACCGTACACACAACAGTGGTGCGCTTGCCTTCGCAGGCATCCAGATAGCAGGAAATTCAACTAACGGGACTATCTCTGCCAATGATATCTCTAAAGTTGAAAAGACTGTAGCAAACGGTGTGGGCATAGCAGGTATCAACCTTTCATCTACAGCATCAAACACAAACATAACTGTTGTAAACAACTTTGTACTTGATGTAGTTGGCCCGGGTAACGGCGGCGAAAACCAGAATGGTTTCGGTATCGGTATCTTCAGCGGAAGCGGTTATAAACTGTACCACAATACAGTAAGGCTTACAAAAAGCCAAATTGCTGACGCCGGTATATCTGCTGCGCTTTTCATCGAAAACAATGTTACTAACATCGACGTACGGAACAACATCTTTGTAAACAGGCAGCCACAAAATTCACGCAGGTTTGCCATATATGTTGCAACAGCCGGGCAGAATACATTTGCCCAGCTTAATAATAACAACTACAATAGTATAGACGTGATGGGAAGCATCGGCTCTTTCTACACTACTGCAAACATGAAGACTTTTGCACAATGGAAAACTGCTACCGGCAAAGACGGAAACTCTACAACTATAAACCCTGTGTTCGTATCTGCAACTGATTCACACATTGCACAGTTCAACGCTGTTAACTTCGCAATAAGCAACACCGGCCAGGCACTAAACATTGCTAATGACATTGACGGTGATGTAAGGAATATAACAACTCCGGATGTAGGTGCTGATGAATTTGGAAATACCGATTGTGCAAATAGCACTACATACAACGCTGACGGTACATGGAGCAATGGCTATCCTGATGACACTAAAGCAGTAATCATAAACGGAACATTTACTCCGGCAAATGATATATATGCATGCTCACTTACAGTAACCGCTACAGGCTCTATGACAATGCCATGCGCTAAAAACCTGTTCGTGATAAATAAAATCACAGTAGAGCAAGGGGGTGTACTTGTAATGGAGAACAATAGTGACCTGCTACAGGTAAACACTATAGCTAACAGCGGAAACATCACTGTAAAGCGTAACAGCTCTAAGCTTAAGAAACTTGACTATACACTTTGGTCATCGCCGGTAACAGGAACACAGACACTGCTTCAGTTCTCGCCGCTAACGCTTACAAACCGTTTTTATACTTATAATGTTCTAACTAATACTTACATAAGCGTACCTCCGGCTACAACAACTTTTGAAAAGGCAAAAGGCTACCTTATACGCACCCCTGATAACCACCCTACAACTGTTGCAACAGTATTTAATGGTGTGTTTACAGGCACACCAACAAACGGTACGGTAACATTCCCGCTGGTGTATGAAAACGATTCTAAATCATACAATGCTGTTGGTAACCCTTACCCGTCGCCAATAAACGTGAGTGAATTTATTGATGCAAACATCAACAATATTGAAGGCACGCTATGGTTCTGGAGAAAAACAAATGACCCTACAAAGTCAAGCTACACAACACTTACCAAGTTTGCTTATGTGGCAAATGCAGCGCCGGGCGGAGAAAATGACTTTGCGGTTGACCCTAACGGAATCATGAACACAGGACAAGGCTTTATAGTAAAAGCTAAGAATGCAGGAAATATAGTATTTACAAACAAAATGCGTAAGGCAAACAGCTCTAACCAGTTCTTCAGAAATGTACAGGGCGCTGAAGAAAGCTCAGAACCTGCACAGGCTTCAAGAATGTGGATAAACGTAAGCAATGAAACAGGTGCCTTCAGCCAGACAGTGGTAGGCTATACTGCAGACGCTACAAACGGAATAGACAATGGTATTGACGGGCGTTCTCTGGTTGATGGTGGTGTAAATCTTTACAGTGTGGTAGGTACAGACCTGCTTGCAATACAAGGCCGTGCTGAATTTGTAAACACAGATATTGCTCCGCTTGGATTTAAGACAAATGCTACCGGTACATTTACATTCGCGATAGACCATGCTGATGGTATATTTATTGACGGCCAGCAAGTGTTCCTTAAGGATAATGTGACAGGTACGCTACACAACCTTACTAACGGAGCTTACACTTTTACCAGCGAGATTGGAACTTTCAACGAGCGTTTTGAGCTTAGGTATGCTGCTGATGGCGCTCTTGGAACTGACACTCCTGCAGTTACTCCACAAGACGTGATAGTTTACCAAAAAGATAAGCAGGTTGCAATAACGTCTCCCGTAGCTTTAACTGAAGTTGTAGTGTATGACCTTCTTGGTAAAGTGATCTCTTACAGCAAAAATGTGAACGCGACAGAATTTACAACAACAAATCTTAACATTTCAAACCAGGTTGTGATTGTAAAAGCTACAACTGATAACGGACAGGCTGTAACTAAAAAAGTAATTATAAAACAATAAAGATAAGTTGGTGATTTGATTATTGGTTGAAAGGCCCCGGAGCACGCTCTGGGGCTTTTCTTATTTTGTAATCAACAATGATACCGCGTTACCACCAAATCCGACTGCGTTTACCAAAATCTTTTTCAGTGATGCAGGCTTTGTGTGAGGCTCACCTGAAAAGGGCAGGCCAATAAAAGTCTGGTGCTGTAGCATAAGCACACCAAGCTCTACGGATAAGATTCCCGATGTGCCGAAAGTGTGCCCGGTTTTCCATTTGTTTGTGGTTAACTGCGGAAGATTGGCTCCAAAGATTTTTTGGATAGCTGTAAACTCGGCGTTATCGCCTTTAATCGTCCCGGGTGCGTGCATAACAATAGCATCAATTTCATGTAACGGTGTATCTCCAATTGCCATCTTCATTGACTTTTGCAAGCATTCCGCTTCTGCAGAAAGAGATACGCCGTGCGAGAGTAATTCGGTGGCATACCCGTATCCGCTGATGTACGCCAGTGCATTTTCAGCCTTACCCACTTCAATGCATGTAATACCTGCGCCTTCACCAAGCACTAGTGTGTTTTTTGTTTTGGATAAGTCGCCTGCCCTGTTAGGATATTCATCTCCTCCTGAAGAATAAATTTTCATGGCCTTCATTTGTGCGATGGTGAAGGGCGTGAGTGGCGCCTCGCTGCCCCCGGCAAGGAATTTATCTGCCATGCCTGCATTAAGCCATGCAATACCGTTTAAAATGGCGTGTAGCGATGTTGAGCACGTAATGCTATGTGAGATGTCCGGGCCTGAGCTATTAAGGTCGTGCGCCACCCATGATGATATATTGCCTAAAGTTGTAGCAGGTGAAGTATGTACGTTGGTTTTACCGGTTGAAATAAACTCGCTATGATTGTTTTCAAAGAGGCCTGTCGCGCCGCGTGATGAGCCTATATTAATCCCGAATGTTGAATCATTTCCCCAGCCTGCTTGCTCAATAGCTTTCCGTGAAGCTAGGATAGCATACAGTACAGAATCATCAAGATGGATATATTTATGCTCAGAGTGTTTTAAAGCTTCAACTTCATGCTTTAGATTTTCAGATAATGCAGCCACAGAAACGGCCTGCCCCCCCCATCTCCATATCATGTATATTTGTTTCAGGGTTGAGATAGCTTTGCCAGACAGCAGTACCATCAGCCCCGAGTGATGATAATGTTGAAACAGAAAGTATAGATATGGTTTTAGCCACGGTTTAGCGCATTTCCTGCAAAAATAGCAATAAAAAAACCGCAATCAGCGGTTTACTTTTTCACGGTTGAAATAGCAACTTTTGATAGAGCGGAGCTCACTCTCTCCCCTTATCACTCTGCTGAATTCATTCCAGGTTTTCTCGGTTATGAATTTTTGAAGGGGCTGGCTTACGGCAGCAATATTTTGCAGGTTCTGCTTAATCAGGTCATCCCACATTTCGTGATATTTCAAAATATCATCAGGGTAAACCACTTTACGGTCTGTACCCTCATCTTCTGCTTCAAAAGGGTCGCTCACGTTAAGGTAGCCATAGTCATCAGTAAGCTGCTCGCCCGGTTGTATATCGCGGATGGCAATTTCAAAATCATAAGCCGTACTCATACAGCTTGGGTTAAAACTGTGGTTTACCTGCCGGGCATGGTCCCAGCACAGCACGCTCTCGCCTTTGCTGTTGGTAAAGCAGTAGGTTTCGAGATACGTACGCACATTTGGATTGAGCTTCTCAATATCTGCTTCGGTAAAGATTCTGTCAAGATCGTCCTGTACCCAGGTTATGGTGCCTTTCGGGATAAATTTTTTGGCAACCACGCCATAGCCCACAACATCGTTTATAAATCGGACCTCGGTATCAGGGTGTATCATTAGTAACGTATTAACAGAAACTAATTTACATTATTTTTTCAAGTGCCTCTTCCACCACTTCATAAATATATGTTAATTCCTGCTCACTAATTATATAGGGTGGAAGGACGTAAATTGTATTCCCTACCGGCCTCATTATAATACCTTTCTCTATGAAAAAATTATAAAGCCTGTTTCTAAAGTTTCCGTAATAGCTTTCTACACTATCCCTTTTCACATCAAACGCCAAGATTACTCCACAAACTCGCGGATTAGCTACACGTCGATGTCTTTTAATCTTCTCCAAAAATTGATGATGCCGATTGTTTATTCGTGCTATATTTTCCTGCATTTCAACTGATTCCAACAAATCAAGTCCTGCCAGTGCCGCAGCACAGCCGGTTGGGTTTCCGGTAAAAGTATGCCCATGAAACAGGGCTTTGTTCACATCATCATCATAAAAACCATCAAATAATTCCTGAGTAAATGTTGTGATTGCCATAGGTATAGTGCCTGCTGTCAGCGCTTTAGACAAGCATATCATATCGGGTTGCTGCGTGAGGTAGTTGCATGCGAAGTTTTTTCCTGTCTTTCCAAAGCCTGTCATAACCTCATCAGCAACAGTGAAAATGTTATTATCCCGGCAAATTGCTATTAGTTCATCAAGCGGTGCTGCATCATACATCACCATTCCTGCTGCGCCTTGCACCAAAGGCTCGAAAATGAATGCGGCATATTCACCGGTAGCTGCAAGCGTTTTTAAGGCAGCGATGCTCTCTTCCTCTTTGCCGAAAACCGGTACCGGAATCCGTTCTACTTCAATTAGCGAGCCTCTGAAAGCTTCGGTAAAAAATGAAATGCCGCTGGCTGCCATTGCTGCAAAAGTGTCTCCGTGAAAGGCATTTTCAAACGCAAGAATTTTGGAGCGTTTTTCACCTTTATTGTAGAAGTATTGCAACGCAACCTTTATAGCAATTTCAACAGCTGTTGAACCATTGTCTGAGAAAAACAGTTTTTTTTGGTTATCAGGTAAAAGCGGCAAAAGTCTTTCTGCCAATAGTATCGCAGGTTCGTGAGTAAAGCCGCCGAAAAGCACATGCTCCAGCGTTGTTAGCTGTTTGTATATTGCGTCCGCTATGTATTTATTGCTGTGTCCGTAAGGGTTTACCCACCATGAGGCAATAGCATCAATATACTCTTTGCCGTTCTCGTCCCACACTTTTGCACCTTCAGCCTTCGTAATGGCTATGTGTGACGGTGCAGTCTTATGCTGGGTGTATGGATGCCACAAGCAGCTGGCATCGCGTTGTGCCAATGTTTTATCGGTTGACATATTTATAATCCTAAAAGCTTCTCTAGAAATTTATCTGCGTAGTACTTTACTACATTTGCATCAAAATAAGGCTCGTTTTCAATTCTGCCTATCATCGGGATACCTGTTTTCTTAAGAATGATTTCTTCAGTTGAAGAATTTTCATCACCATTAAAGATAATCCCTGAAATAGTAATGCCCCTATTTTTCATTACCTCGCAGGTAAGCAGCGTATGGTTAATGCTGCCCAGGTAATGCCTTGAAACAATTATTACCTTGTAGTCGGGCTGAATAAGGTTAGCTATTGTATCAGTATCATTCAGCGGTACAAGAAGTCCGCCAGCTCCCTCCACTACGAGGTGATTATCAGTTTCAGGTTCTGTTATTTTATTAATATCAATAATTATATTATCAAGCATTGCCGAAAGATGCGGGCTGGCAGGGGTCATTAGTTTGTATGCCGATGGATGAATAATTGTCTGCCGGTTACTTATATAGCGTTCAATCTTATGGCTGTCTGAATTTTCAAGGTCTCCTGCCTGTACGGGTTTCCAGTAATCTGCCTCTAAAGCTTCAGTTATAATTGCTGAGGCCACCGTCTTTCCAACGTCTGTTCCTATACCTGTTACAAAAATTTTCATACGGCAAATGTACCGTATAATTTAATAAAATATTGGCAGTGCGAGGTTTCAACAATTCATAAATTTGATAACCTGACTATTAATTTAACACGATTATACTGATGGATACTTTACGTGTGCCGGGTTATATTAAAACCGTATATATTGCGCTGCTGATTATCATAATTGTGTTTTTCATGATAATGGCAAAAGGCCTCCTTGTACCATTACTGATTGCAGGCTATATCGCTATGCTTCTTACTTCTACCTGCAACATGCTGGAAAGACGAAAAATTCCGCGCTCTATCAGTGCGTTTATAGTTTTGTCGCTTTTCCTGATATTTATCCTTGGTATTTTTGCATTGATTTACATACAGGTAAGAGTTTTCGCTGCCGATTTGGGCGACGAGCTCAGCACCAAACTCAACAGTTTTATTATTCAGGCTAACGCCTGGTGTTTGGAAGCTTTCGGGTTTGACCTGGGTATGCGAAATGGTTTTGAGGTAAGTAAAGCGGTAGAAATTGTACAGCCTGAAAATACATCAACTACAAGCCTTATCTTTTCCACTATCAGTACGCTTTCAGACATTATACTATTACCTGTTTTCATTTTCTTCCTGCTCATTTACCGCGACCACCTGGCAGTATTTATAACCAAAGTTTTCAGGAAGGAAAATAACACCATGCTACTTGACAAGATGAAGTCTCTCCGCCAGATTGTACATCGCTATATTGTAGGCGCAAGTAAAGTGATGTTCATTCTTGCCATTGTAAATACGGGAGTTCTCTTTGCGCTGGGTATTGAGCATGCCATATTTTTTGGAGTGCTGGCCGGTATGCTCAACATCATACCATATCTTGGCCCCTCACTTGGGGCCATACTTCCTTTTCTGTTTGCGCTGATAACAAAAGACAGCCTGTTTTACCCAATTGCTGTTTTAGTGGCATTTACATTTATACAATTGCTTGAAGGCACATTTCTAACCCCGAAAATTACCGGCGGTACAGTAAACCTAAATGCTTTGGTTACATTTATCGGGCTACTGATTGGCGGTGCAATATGGGGCATTGCGGGCATGATTCTAATAATACCTACAATAGCTATACTTAAGAAACTATTTGAGCTTAGCCCTGATACGCAGCCTTACGCTTACCTGTTTGGGGAAGAAGACAGCAACTGGTTTAAACGGCGCAAACGGCGGAGTGAAATCCCTACTACTGAAGATGAAGCATAAGCTGTTTGATAACAGCTTCAATCTCGCTGTGAGTATTGTAACTGTGCAGGCAAAAGCGAAGCCTCTCCTGCCCCGAAGGAACTGTCGGCGCCAGTATAGCCCGCACATCAAAACCTTGTTCCTGCAGATTTGCTGCTAAATTTCGCACTCGCTCATTACCCGGTATTACAGCACAATGTATGGCTGACTCACTGCTGATGAAATACTTGCCGAGATCGCTCTCTTTAAGCAATTTTTTGAAGTTTGATATATTACTGAAAAGCGAGCTTCTGTTTGTGTCTGCTTCTCTTTGCAGATAATCGTAACTTGCAATGATCGTGGCAACAGAATGTGGCGGCAATGCTGTGGTGTAAATAAAACTCCTTGCAAAATTTACCAAATAGTCTTTAAGCGCGACGCTTCCAAACACCGCTGCACCATGGCAGCCCAGCGCCTTACCAAAAGTAACAATCCTGGCAAAACAATCTGAATTTGTTGCCAGGCCGCTGCCAAAAACTCCTACTGCGTGGGCTTCATCAACCACCAGTCTGCATTTGAGCTCACTACACAATCCTGCCATTTCAGCCAGATTTGGCGAATCGCCATCCATTGAGAAAACAGACTCTGTAACGATATAGATCTCAACCGCCGATTCTCTGAATTTTTGCAAAAGACTTTTAAGGCTTTCTACAGAGTTATGCTTGAATTTATAGGCTCTGGCATTGCCAAGCCGCATACCGTCGCGTATGGAGGCGTGTATAAATTCATCATACAGCACAATATCATTTTTTTGCGGGACACTGCTGAAAAACCCAATATTGGCATCATATCCTGAATTGAAGATAAGCGCGGTTTCAGAGTCATGATACTTTGCAATCAATTGCTCCGCATCAGAGTAAAGCGGGTGGTTCCCACTAATTAGGCGTGAACCTGTGGCGCCATTGTAAGGATATTGCGCTAAAACTGAAACAGCATTTGCAGCGATGGTATTATTGCGTGAAAACCCCAGATAATCATTTGAAGAAAAATCTACCAGGCTGCTATATGCAGGCAGTATTCTGAATGCTGATGCATCCTTCCGTGCCTGAAGTTTTTTAGCTAATGATTCCGGGAAATTTTGCATGCTTAAAATTAATCAACATGACAATCATTGAAACAATAAAATAATATCGTTTTCTAATAATAGCATACCGTTTATCAATAATTATTATATTTGCTAAAATCTAAATCAATTCATTATGCAAAAATTACCGCTACTCAAAAATCTTACTACAGTACTGCTTCTTTGTACCGGCGCGTTTGTAGCCTTTGCAATTCCGTTTTTTTTTATGGCGATATTTATGCCTGATAAAATCCCCTTTAAAGTAAATGACAATATAGTTACTGACTTTGCAATAGAAGATTACATTCTGCTTGCTTGTAATATTCTGGCTGTAGCATTTTACGCATACGCGCTTTACTTATTTAAAGATGTACTAACTGCATTTTCTAAAAGAGACTGTTTGCAAACGAGGTCATCAGGAATCTTGACCAGGCCGGTAAAGCAGTATTGATAGGATTTGCGATATATGTGGTGCCTGAGTTTTTATATACTTCTATTTTTGAAAGCAGCTTTTCTATTTCACTTGGTTTTGATTCTCTGTTTACACCGATGGTTGGGCTATTCCTTATTGTGCTAAGTGAAGTTTTCCTTACTGCAAAAAGCCTGAAAGAAGAGAATGACTTAACTGTTTAGCACTATGCCAATAATAATAAACCTTGACGTAATGCTTGCAAAACGGAAAATGCGCAGCAATGAACTTGCTGAAAAAGTAGGCATTACAACAGCAAACCTCTCAATCCTGAAAACCGGTAAGGCAAAAGCCATTCGATTCTCAACACTCGAAGCCATTTGCGAAGCGCTTGAATGCCAGCCGGGTGACATAATGGAATTTGTCAGCTAATAAATTTTATGAATTGTTTAGGCATATAGACTTTCATATATATTTGCATTGATTAATGCTGCACCAACACCAATGACAATTACACATAAAACAGACAGATTTTCACGCTTTACTAACCTGCTGAAGCAATCATTAAAGGGCGAAAATATAGATTTTACAACGATCTCTATCAGGCGTGCAGTATTGCTGCTGGCCATCCCGATGATGCTCGAGATGATGATGGAGTCCGTATTCGCTTTGGTTGACCTGTATTTTGTAGGCCATCTTAAAAACAGCAGCTTTGCCGTACAGACAGTTGGGTTAACCGAGTCTGTGCTTTCAATCATTTATTCCGTAGCCATTGGTATGAGTATGGCTGCCACAGCAGTAGTGGCCCGCCGCGTTGGCGAAAAAGACCCTGATGCCGCCTCACGCGCCGGTATGCAGGCTATAGTGATAGCGCTGATAATCAACATACCTATTGCAATCTTGGGGATAATATTCGCGAAAGACATTTTGCTGCTAATGGGCTCATCTGAAGCATCTGCAGAATATGGGCAAACTTTTATGAAGATACAAATGGGCAGCAGCTTTGTCATTATGATGCTGTTCCTGTTCAATGGTGTTTTCCGCGGGGCGGGCAATGCTGCTATTGCCATGCGCAGCCTCTGGATTGCCAATATTTTTAATATAATACTGTGCCCGCTGCTAATTTTAGGCTGGGGCCCTATACCGGCATTTGGCCTTACGGGGGCAGCCATAGCAACCGCATTAGGCCGCAGCACAGGCGTTATTTATCAGCTGTACAACTTATTCAAAGGCAAAGGTATTTTAAAGGTTGCAGCCTCATATTTTGTGCCCGACTTTGACCAGATTAAAGCAATAATCAAAGTTGCAGCCCCGGGTATAATGCAGTTTGTTATTGCATCGTGCAGCTGGATTTTCCTTGCGGAACTTGTAGCAACCACAGGTGGTGATGAAGGTTCGGCCGGCTACCAGAGCGCCATACGGATTATGATGTTTTTTATGTTACCCGCGTGGGGGCTTAGCGGCGCGGCAGCTACACTTGTTGGGCAGCATCTCGGCGCAAAAATGACAGAGCGCGCAGAGCGTTCGGTATTTGTAACAGCAAAATTCAATGTGATATACATGGGCAGCATTATGGTTATATGCCTGCTGGCGGCCGACCCAATGATGTGGTTCTTCACTAATAATGCAGATGTTCATGACATTGCCGTTGAGGCGATACGCATATTGAGCGCAGGCTATATTTTTTACGGAATCGGCATGGTGCTACTGAACGCCTTTAACGGCGCAGGAGACACACGCACACCTACGTGGGTTAATTTCTTTGGGTTCTGGACGTTCCAGATACCACTGGCCTACCTTCTCGCAAAATACTATAATTTTGGGCCAACAGGTGTTTTTATAGCGATACCAGCAGCAGAAACATTAATGACAATAGCTGCTGTAATTTTATTCAGGCGCGGGCGCTGGAAGAAAACCACTGTTTAATATTGATAACATCATGCTTTATCCTTTATGAAGAAAATCATCTTTTTATTTCTTATTGCAACATCAGGCGTCTTTGCACAAAATGCAGGAGGGCTTAATGCGTCGGCGCTATCCCCTGCAGGGCATGCATATGTGGTTGGTGAAATTTATGTAATCCCTCAAAACCCAAATCATACATCGGCCGGAACTGTGGCGATAGCATCACAAATACTTTTCAGTACGCTGGGCACGAATGATTATATTGTTTCGGGTGATGTAAAGTACTATCCAAATCCCACAAAAGACTTTGTAACAATTGAGCTGCCGGAAAGCGTAGATTTGAGCAAAGCAGAGCTTTATGACCTTAAGGGTGCAAAGGCACAATTTCATGTAACATCAAACACTGTAAACATCACAACACTGCCGGCAGGAATTTACATTCTCACTTTTCCTGACACTAAAATAAAATCAATAAAAATTGTAAAAAATTAACATGAAAAAGATATACCTATATTTTGCACTAGTTTTTGCAACAACACTTTTTGCACAGATACCGCAAGGTTTCAGCTATCAGGCTGTAGCACTTAACAGCAATGGTACAGCCGTTGCATCAGCACCTGTAAATGTAAGGCTGAGCATACTTGATAACAGCGCTATGGGAACGGCTGTGTATACCGAAACCCACAACCCTACAACAAATAGTATGGGACTGTATACCCTTACAATCGGCCAGGGTGTAGCGGTTACCGGTACTTTTTCTCAAATTAACTGGGGGCAGAATTCAAAATTTATAAAGGTTGAAATTGACATTAATAATGGCACAGATTATACAACTGTAGGAACTTCGCAGCTACTTTCGGTACCATATGCCATGATTGCGGGAAGTATTGCTCCAGAATCAAGCCCAAAATCAGTTTCACTTGATAACGGCTCTGCAGCAATACTTACCAGCACAGGTGTACATGTATTTGCACCTTCACATACAGGTGGCAGTACATCATCGGAAGCTGGCTGGAAATCACAAACTATTTCCGGGAATCCGCTAGCAATTATTGGTAGTAAATATTCTGTTGGTGCACTTACATCTACGCATGCTTATGTATTTGGGCCGGCATACTCAGGCGGAAATTCCTCTTCACAAAATAGTTGGAAAAGTAAAGCCTTAACCGGCACCCCATTAAAAATAACAGGCACAAACGGCGTTATAGGTATTGTTACATCATCTACAGCATATGCTTACGGGCCATCATACATGGGCGGCAGCACATCTTCTCAGAATATGTGGGCAACAAAAACGTTATCAGGCGAAGTGATAGATATTGTCTCAGCAAACGGGTATATAGGTGTGCTTACAACAACAAATGCTTACGTTTTTGCACCGGCATACGCGGGTGGCAGTTCTTCTTCTGAAACCATGTGGCATACCCAGCCGCTAACGGGAACTCCTTTACGCATCATGGCGGTAAATGGTATGGTGCTGGTACAAACCACAACCCGTGGCTATGCTTTCGGCGCATCTTTTCCCGGAGGTTCTGTTCCGTCAGAAAATAATTGGTTTACTAAAACTATTACAGGTACGCCTTTCGGCATCACAGAATAAAAAACCGGCAGCTGCCGGTTTTTTTATGCGTGTTTGTAATCTGCAAATTTTTCTAATACCTCGTCCATTACCGCATATACATCATCGGCGGCATCATGCGTTACCATGCGCTGGCGGTATTCTTTAAAATTAGGGATTCCTTTAAAATAATTTGTGTAATGGCGGCGGGTTTCAAAAACACCCACACGCTCACCTTTCCATTCAATAGACCATTTAAGGTGGTTGCGGGCTGCCTCTACCCTGTCTTCAATAGTTGGGGCAGGCAAATGTTGGCCTGTTTCAAAAAAGTGCTTAATCTCATTAAATATCCATGGGTAACCTATGGCAGCACGGCCTATCATAATACCGTCAAGCCCGTACCTGTTTTTATAGTCAAGCGCCTTCTCAGGACTGTCTATATCGCCATTCCCGAAAATTGGTATATGTATGCGCGGGTTGTTCTTTACCCGGGCAATGTTGGACCAGTCGGCTTCGCCTTTGTACATCTGTGCACGTGTGCGGCCATGTATTGTAAGTGCTTTTATGCCTACATCCTGCAGCCTTTCGGCAACTTCATCAATATTTATGGAATCTTCATCCCAGCCCAGGCGGGTCTTTACCGTTACCGGGAGGTTTGTACTGTTTACCACTGCTTTGGTAAGGCGCACCATAAGGTCAATATCTTTAAGCACGCCTGCACCGGCGCCTTTGCATACCACTTTTTTTACCGGGCAGCCAAAGTTGATGTCTAGAAGATCGGGGTTTACAGTTTCCACAATACGGGCGCTCATGGCCATAGCCTCTTCATCTCCGCCAAAGATCTGTATGCCCACAGGCCTCTCATAATCAAAAATATCGAGCTTCTGGCGGCTTTTTATCGCATCGCGTATAAGGCCTTCGCTTGATATAAACTCACTGAACATAAGGTCTGCACCATGCGTTTTGCACAACCTGCGGAAAGGGGGGGTCGCTTACATCTTCCATTGGGGCGAGCAGCAGCGGAAAATCAGGTAGCTCTATATTGCCAATCTTCACCATCATAAATAATTTGCCGCAAAAATACTGCAAATTGCTGACAATCAAAACTGATTGCATATTTGGTATTATTTTGCATTTCATCGTCAAAATTACTGCAGACGTCGAAATTAAAATATCAGAGATGAAATTTTGAAAATTTTACCATTGTTTTGTCTTCAGATTGAGTTTGATAGTATATACATATACTTAAATAGCATCAGTAATATTTATCCAACGAATTATTACTAAATCAGGAGCAGCCCCCACCAGGGCTGCTTCGTTTTTAAATATTGCTTAGATTTTCACGACCTATAATCATGACATTTAACAAGAAGTTAAAATACACCTTATTGCTTGTAATGCCTTAAAATGAAGTTATTTAAAAAGATATTCTGGAGCAACAGTACATTTTAACGATGATTTTTGCATTTAATCGATTTAATAAAATTTCAAACTTTTGTTATAAATCTTGAAAATACTGTTGCACAATATTCAACAAGCTTACAAATACCTTGTAAATAGTGCATTTTTGGCTACTTAAAGAATTTAATGTCTATGTCAAATCTATCTTAAAATGTATTTTGCCATGATAATTGTTTGAATAAAATACTCTTACTTTGCGGCAAAAATTTAAGCTCTTTAACATCTAATTTGTAAGACAGCAATTAAAATCAATTTGCCCCCTATGAAGAAAATTTTACTTTCTGCTACACACCGTATTGACCTGACTATTGTGCTAATGCTGCTTATGAGCATAGGCATATTTGCTCAAAGCCCGGGCACAACTGTTGTTACTCCTAACACCAGTGTTACATTCCGCACGGTTATAACAATTACCGGAACGGGCCTTACCAACTATACCGTAAGGTTCAACAATAGCGGAACTGATGCAACCCTCATCAGTAGAACTAATACACAGATTCTTGTAGCTGTACCATCATTTACTGTTACAGCGCCGGCAACCACTACAAGTTTAACCTTAAACCTCAGGAGGAATAGTGTAAACTATCCGGTTGCATCACTTACTTACCATGCACCCAGTAATACCGTGGTTAACAATGCAAAGGTTTCCAGGCTTTATACAGACTGGCAGGGCTACTGGACCAGTAACAACACTACAACTGTACTTGCAAACCAGCCTGACAGGCAACACAGCCTTACAGCGCTTGAATATGGAGGTATTACGTATTCTACAGGCGTGGCCGACGCAGTGCTTTCAGCAAAAGGCATAAGTTATACGGCTGCGGATTTTAAAGCGTTACCTGTAAACAGTATATCAGGTACAACTCCGTCAAGTTCAGGTGCATCAAACTATTTCGCAATGGCATCAAAAATGGATGGCAGTGCAAGCAGCGCGATAGCCACAGCACCTGAAGTTGCGGGCCGTAAAGCAAAAGATGTTCTTATTGACGGTATTAAAGGCCTTGGTATTGGAACAGGTATGACAAATATGAGCACCAGCTCTATTTTTGAGTTTGTAGTTAGTGATATTGCTGAAAGCCGCATAAATGATGGTGAACCTGACCTTGTGGTATCTCAGGTTGCAGAACCAACGTCAGGCGACAATGACATATATTGTTTTGTAGATAGTAATGGTAATATCGTGGGCCGCCCGGTATCGGTTACCATGCAAAACATACCGGCAATCGGTACTTACAAACTTGACCTTTTCAATATTACTTTCAACTCTACTTATGATGTTGCCACTCTTACCAATTCAGCAGGTATAAGTAACACCAACACCACCCGCCCAATAAGGCTTGTAGGTTATAAACTTTCTGATTTTGGAATCACAGCTGAAAACATGGAAAGTATTGCCGGCTTTAAAATCATGCCGAGCGGTATTAGCGATCCTGCATTTATTGCCTACAATGCAAATTCAATGCTTATCCCATCACCAAAAATAAATACTCAACCAACATCAGTAGTAGCTTGTACGGGAACAGGCACAAGCACTTCATTTACTGTAAATGCAACAGGGATAAACCTTACCTACCAATGGAAGAAAAATGGGGTATCGCTTGTAAATGGGGGCAATATAAGCGGCGCCACAACAGCCACACTCAACATTACAAACGTATCAGCTTCTGATGTTGCCTTCTACACATGTGAAGTTACCAATGCGGCAGGCTCTGTATTAAGTAATGAAGCTTATCTAAATACTATAATTGCAGTACAGCCTATAGATAACACTGCATGTTTGAATGTAACCGGGCCTTATGTGGAAGTTATTGCCAATGGTTTAAACCTTACCTACCAATGGTACTCTAATACGACTGCCAGCAACACAGGCGGAACACTTATACCTGGCGCTACCAATTATTACTATGTACCGCCTGTAAATGCAGCAGGAATTACATATTATTATGTGGTAATTGATAATAATGGCCTTGGCTGTGTGAGAGAAACATCTACAGCTGCTAAATTTACTGTAGGCACAGCGGCAACCAGCGGAAACTCTTATATTGGAGGCACAGCCGGAGTTAACAACAACATTACAACTACTGCAATATGTTCGGGCACAACAGTTACACTTCGCAATACAGGAAGTACAGGAACTAACCCCACTTATTTATGGGAGCAGTCAACCGACGGAATCGGCGGATGGAACACAGTTACCGGTGGTACAGGTTCAACTACAGTAGCCTATACTACACCTGCGCTAACAGAAACCACTTATTATAGGATGCGTGTAAAAACAGCATCTTGCGAGGTTTATTCTAATATACTCAAAGTTAGCGTAGGAGCTGAAGCCGGTGTTATTGAAGCATCAAGCAAAGTTATCTGTACCGGTACATCAACTACGGTTTCAGTTACCGGCTCAACTACTACAATACAGTGGCAGCAATCTACAAACGGTACAACATGGGTAAATGTTACCGGCGGAAGCGGTGCTACAACAGAAACCTATACAACACCCGTACTTACATCAACAACGTATTACAGGACTATCGTAACAGGAGTTGCATGTTCAAACCCAAATTCAGACCCTATACAGGTTATTGTAAACCCGGGACCTGTAGCAGGAACAGTATCTGCAAACAAAAGTATTTGTACAGGTACATCAACAACTGTAAGGCTTACAGGCGCAACAGGCACAATACAATGGCAGGTATCTTCTGACAATAACAGCTTTACAGATATACCTGGGGCTACCAATGACGTTTACACCACAGGTGTGCTTACCCAAACAAGATACTATAGGGCTATTGTTACAGCCGTAGGATGCTCATCAACATCTACATCAGCAGTTACTACAGTAACCGTAAGTTCACCGGCAGTAATAGGTTCAGTATCATCAAGCAGTACTATTTGTGCGGGTAATTCAACTGTACTTTCTGCAACCGGTGTTACAGGAACACCACGCTGGCAGCAGTCTCCCGACGGTGTATCTAACTGGGTTAATACTACAAGCGGAACTGGCGGAAGCACACTCAGCTACACCACACCTGCATTAACATCTACATCATACTACAGGCTGCGTGCCACAAATGGCGGATGTGTTGAATATTCTCAGACCATTACGGTAACCGTTACTCCAATATCAGCAGGTACAGCAGGCAGCAACCAAAGTGTGTGTACTGGCGGTACAGCAACCGTTACAGTAAGCGGCACTACCGGCAGCATACAATGGCAGCAATCTGCAGACGGAAGCACAGGATGGGCAAACGTAACCGGCGGAAGCGGTGCAACTACTGCCAGCTATACTACACCCGCACTTTCTTCACAAACCTATTACAGGGCATTGGTTACAAACGGCTCATGCAGCGTAACATCAGGCGTTATTACAGTGAGCATAAGCACGCCTACAGCCGGCACAGCATCAGGTACAACTACCATCTGTTCAGGCAGTACAGCTAATCTTTCGCTTTCGGGCAATACAGGTTCTATACAGTGGCAACAGAGTGCGAACGGCACCACAGGCTGGGCTACTGTTACTGGCGGAAGCGGTGCTACAACTGCAAATTACACCACTGCTGCACTAACCTCAACAACTTATTACAGGGCACAGCTTACAAATGGGTCTTGCACGGCAGAATCAAACGTGATAACCGTAACAGTAACTAATATTTCTGCAGGTACTGCAGGAAGCAACCAAGCAATTTGTAGTGGTAATACTGCCACAGTTAGTGTAAGTGGTACAGTGGGCAATATACAATGGCAACAGTCGGCAGACGGATTAACTAACTGGACAAGTGTAACCGGTGGCAGCGGCGCAACAACAGCGAGCTATACAACCGGCGCATTGACAGCCACTACGTACTATAGGGCACAGGTAACAAACGGCGCATGCAGCGTTACATCAGGAGTTATTACTGTGAGTGTTAGCAGCGTTACAACAGGTACTGCTTCGGGCAGCACATCATTGTGCCCGGGTGTTACAACTACACTTAGCTTATCTGGCCATTCAGGCAACATACAGTGGCAACAGTCTTCTGACGGTCTTACCAACTGGGTTAATGTAACCGGAGGTACCGGTGCTACATCGGCCAGCTACACTACAGCTGCTATGAACAGCACTACTTATTACAGGGCACAGGTAACAAGCGGCTCATGCGCATCAGCATCAAACGTTGTTACAGTATCAAGGAACAATAACTTTATCTGGAACGGAAGCGTGAGCAGTGACTGGCATAATCCTGCCAACTGGTCTTGTAATGCAATACCAACTCTTGTTGACAATGCTATAATACCGCAGCAAACCAACCAGCCAATAGTTTCGCAAAACATTATGGCTTACGCCAAAACTCTTGACATACAGGCAGGTGCCATACTTACCATAAACATCATGAGGAATATTACGGTGCAGGACGGTATTGCAGTAGCTTCTACAGGAAACATGATTGTAAACAACAGGGCAAACCTTGTACAGATAACAGAGAACAGCAGCAACAACACGGGTAATATTAACGTTAAACGCAACAGCAGCCAGCTGTACAGGCAAGACTATACATTGTGGTCATCACCTGTTACCGGCCAGAAACTGTTCCAGTTCTCACCGCTTACATTACCGGATCGTTTTTATACTTACCGTGACTCTGCAAGGCTGTATATGAAAGTTCCAAATCTTAGCGCACAGTCAACCACAACATTTACAAAAGGTGTTGCTTACCTTATACGTATGCCAAACGGCAACTCAACACCAGGGTATAATGCAGGCACAACCGCTATTACATTAAACCAGCAATTTACCGGTGTGCCTAACAATGGTATAATACATATACCTGTAGTTCATGAATGGACACCTCAAAGCCCTGTGGCGATATCAAATTATGGGTATAATGGTGTAGGTAATCCTTACCCTTCAACCATCAACATTCATAGTTTTATTGATGCAAACAGCGCTCCTAACAATGATGTGCTTGAAACAGGTACACTATATTTCTGGAGAAAGAAAAACAATAACAACAACACCAGCTACACGGCCATTAATAAGGCAGGTTATGTGGAGAATGGTGCTGAAGGCGGTAACGTTGGTGCAGGATTTATTGAAGGCGACGAAGCTAACTGGGTAATTAACCCGGGACAAGGATTTATCGTACAGACAAAAGTTGGCGCTAACCATATTGAATTTAACAACACTATGAGAAGGGCGGTAAACAACAGCCAGTTCTTCCGTAATACTCAGCAGCCTGTTGTATTGTCAAGAATATGGCTGAACCTGACATCTTCAACCGGCGTTTATGCACAAACACTTGTAGGATATTCTAATGCAACTACAGATGGGTTTGACTTTGGTTATGACTCGCCATTGTTTACAGATGGTGTTGCTGCGATATATACAAAAGGTGCAGGAAAAGACCTTTCGATACAGGCAAAGGGTGTGTTTGCTGATGCAGATGTTGTGCCGCTTCATTACAGGATAAACACAGCCGGCCAATATACTATAAGCCTTCATAAAAAAGACGGTTTGTTTGCCGATGGCCAAAATGTTTACCTGCGTGACAACCAGACAAACACAGTACAAGACCTGAATGCCGGCAGCTATACTTTTACAGCCGGTGAAGGTGTTACAGAAAATCGTTTTGATGTAATTTATGTAACCGACGGGGTTTTGGGTACAACAAACCCTCAGCTTAACGATAAAGCAATTGTTGCATTTAAAGACAACGGCATCCTGAAGGTTTCTACTGAAGGACATGACCTTGACAACGTAAAAGTTTTTGATATACGCGGAAGGCTGCTTACTGAGAAAAAAGCAATCAACAGCAGTTCAACAGCACTTGAAGGCTTTACAGCGCAGGAGCAAATGCTTATACTTCAGGTTCGCACTAAAGATGGTGCAATCGTAAGCAAGAAAGTGATTTTCTAACAAGAATTTCTAAGATAGAAAAGGGCGCAACGTTAAGCTGCGCCCTTTTTATTTAACATTTAATTGTTTCTTAAAGTTAACGATTATTTAGCGAAGCCCGTCCTTACTTTGAAGTGTAAAAGAAAGAGGGCATGAAAGGGAAAATTACACTACAGAAAACGCTTGTGGCACTATTGCTTTTTGGTTTAAAGACAAACGCACAGGCACCGGCAGTTTCATTCGCGACACAGGATAATGATATATCGGGGATATGGGTTGAGATGACTACCCATCTTGGCAACTACTGCCAGACAGCCATAGGCTATTCTCCTGCAACGACCGATGCTTTCGAAGACAGTCACGACATTCCGCTTACTTATGATGGCCCTGCCGTACTTTACACCTCTGCAAAAAACACTAATCTTGCGGTACAGGCAAAAGGCACTTTCAGCACAGATGATGTAACGGCGCTACATTACAAAGCAGCATACGCGGGTAACTTCACGATAAGCCTCACTAACAGGACCGGATTGTTTTTAAATGGCCAGAACGTTTACCTTTTTGACAAAGTTGCAGGGACGCTTACCAATCTCAGCCAGCAGGCTTACTTCTTTACCACAGTTGCAGGCACTTTCGCCAACAGGTTTGAAATTGTTTACACAACTAATGCAGCCCTCGCAGTTTTAAATCCTTCTCCAGAAAACAACCAAATCATTGTATTTAAAGATGGCAACAGCCTGAATATTGATACAGGCAACCTGGCAATCAATGATGTGAAAGTGTATGACCTGAACGGCAGGCTGCTTCTTCAGTCGAGTAACATAGGTGGGTCGCGCACAGCAATTGACGGCATTATTGCCGACCGCCAGGTGCTACTGGTGCAGATAGGCACAGTTAGCGGCACAATCAATAAAAAGATCGTTTTTTAACTCTATATATATCCCCACGAAAATGCAGCCGTCATTGGCTGCATTTTTATTTTAAAGGCGCGTTATTTCACGGTGTTGCAACTCGCTAACTTTGCCTATATTTGCGGATTAAGCGGAAGGGATGGTGACGTTCCTGAATGACGGCTGAGTGAAGCTTGCCCGTCAGCTTTCGCGCCGGGCAAGCGTGAGGGATTGAAGCAAGGTGCCGTGCACCGCGGAAAGCCCGACGTGAAGCGGTAGCGGAACGGCACGCCCTAATTAAAACGCTCTTCTACAAGCTCACAGTGACTGGAAGAGTGACATAAAATTGACATAGAAAGAAGATGAAGCATATACGGAATTTTTGCATTATTGCACACATTGACCACGGTAAGAGTACGCTGGCCGACAGGCTGCTTGACGCTACGCAGACTGTGACCGCACGCGAACAACAGGCGCAGTTGCTTGACAACATGGACCCTGGAGCGCGAGCGCGGCATTACTATAAAAAGCCATGCCATACAGATGGAGTACACCTATAAGGGCGAGCAATATATACTGAACCTGATTGACACCCCGGGCCACGTGGATTTCTCATACGAGGTTTCGCGGTCGATTGCGGCGTGTGAGGGCGCACTGCTTATTGTAGATGCGGCGCAGAGCATTCAGGCGCAGACGATAAGCAACTTGTACCTGGCGCTGGAAAATGACCTGGAGATTATCCCCGTACTGAATAAGATTGACCTGCCAAGCGCCAATCCTGAAGAGGTAAGCGATGATATCGTGGACCTGTTAGGCTGTAAGCTGGAAGAGATTATTCCGGCTTCAGGCAAGACAGGGCTTGGTGTTGACAAGATACTTGAGGCCATCATTGAGCGTATCCCTCCGCCGAAAGGCAGTGAAGATGAGCCGCTGCAGGCGCTGATTTTTGACTCGGTGTACAACCCTTTCCGTGGGATTGAGGTTATATTCAGGGTGGTGAACGGCTCTATAAGCAAAGGCCAGAAGATAAAATTCATGTCGACCGGCAATGAATATTTTGCTGACGAAATTGGTACGCTGAAGCTGAACCAGGTTCCGAAGCAGACAGTGAAAACGGGCGATGTGGGCTACCTCATTTCGGGTATTAAAGAGGCGCGCGAGGTGAAAGTGGGTGACACGATTACCGATGCCAAGACGCCTACCACCAATATGATCTCGGGATTTGAGGATGTGAAGCCGATGGTATTTGCGGGTATTTACCCGGTTGATACTGAAGACTACGAAGAACTGCGCAACAGTATGGAGAAGCTGCAGCTGAACGATGCCTCGCTGGTATTTACGCCGGAGAGTTCGGCGGCTTTGGGCTTTGGTTTCCGATGCGGGTTTTTGGGGATGCTGCACATGGAGATCATCCAGGAGCGCCTGGAGCGTGAGTTTGACATGACGGTGATTACTACCGTGCCCAACGTTAGCTACTTTGCCTACACCAAGAAAGACCCTGAAACGCCTATTACCGTAAACAACCCGAGCGACCTGCCCGAGCCAAGCAAGCTTGACCGTGTGGAGGAGCCGTATATTAAGGCTACCATAATCACTAAGGCCGACTTTGTGGGCAACGTGATGAGCCTGTGTATCGAGAAGCGCGGTATCATTACCAACCAGACGTACCTGACTACCGAGCGTGTGGAGCTGACCTTTGACATGCCGCTGGCGGAGATCGTTTTCGACTTTTATGACAGGCTGAAGACGGTGAGTAAAGGCTATGCGTCGTTTGACTACTCGCCTATCGGGATGCGTACCTCGAAACTGGTACGCCTTGACGTGCTGCTGAACGGCCAGGGTGTTGATGCGCTTTCGGCGTTGATACACGAGGATAATGCGTATAACATTGGCAAAAAGATGTGCGAGAAGCTGAAGGAGCTTATTCCGCGCCAGCAGTTTGACATTCCTATACAGGCCGCGATTGGCGTGAAGGTTATTTCGCGCGAAACGGTGAAGGCCCTGCGTAAAGACGTTACGGCTAAGTGTTATGGTGGTGACATTTCGCGTAAGCGTAAGCTACTTGAAAAGCAGAAAAAGGGTAAGAAACGTATGCGCCAGGTGGGCAACGTGGAGATACCGCAGGAAGCGTTTATGGCGGTGTTGAAGCTTAATGACTAGCTTAGATTAAAGATAATAGATGATAGACCCGGCGCAGAAATGTGTCGGGTTTTTTTATGATTTATAGTATATGTGTTAAATTTTTATATTTTTGAAACATAAATTTTTAAAACCATATGGAAGCCTTACAACTAAATCAAAGCGGCAACACAAGAGTTGATAACAGAAGTACGTCACAAAGAGTTAAGGAAACATTTACTGATGAAATTGTAATTGGAATTTGCTCACAAATAGGCGCAAAAAAACAATTAGTAATAGACGAATTAGAAAAGTGTCTTAAGGAATATGAGTATACTATTGAAAACATAAAATTAAGTGACTTTATAAATGGTTTCATCACTCAGCCATCTTTACAAATTGGTAGAACACAACACTTTTCAACATTAGCTCAAAAAATAGAAACTGGCAATAGTTTACGTAAAAAATTTGGTGAGGACTATTTATCAAATTTGGCTATAACCAAAATCGCCAATGAAAAAAGAGAATTTTTTAATATAAAAACACAAGAAGATAGTACCAAAATAAAATCTCGAAGAGTGTGTTATATTATTGACTCAATTAAACATATGAGTGAATTAAATACATTCAAGGATGTTTATAAAGACATCTTTTATTTAATGAGTATTTACACTCCAAAAGAGGAAAGAATCTCAAATTTATCAGCAAAGCAATTAAGTCAAGATGAGGCAGAAACTCTTATTGATAAAGATCAATATGAATCAAATCAATATGGTCAACAGGTACGCGAAGTATTTGTAAATGCAGATTTCTTTTTACGCGTTGATAAAAATACAGAACCAGAACTGGAAAAGAAAGTTCAAAGATATGTAAATCTAATTTTTGGATACGGAATAGAAACACCTACGTTAGAAGAGCGTGCAATGTACGAGGCAAAATCAGCAGCCGTTAATTCTGCCTGCTTATCTCGGCAAGTAGGGGCTTCTATAATGTCAAGCGACGGCAGTTTATTATCAACTGGTTGGAATGATGTTCCAAAGTTCGGCGGTAATTTATACACTTGTGATAGTGACACTGATAATAGATGTTATGTAATAGGACATTGCCATAATGATAGTAATAAGACATCACTGGTTAAATATATACTTGAAGATATTAAAGCAAATCTCGATTTAAATACAATTTTACCAATTGGGAATAATATAGAAAATGAAAAACATTTGGAAGTTAAAAATAAGTTACTTACTTTTATAAAAGGTTCTTTGGATAATTCTGGAATAAAAAATTTAATAGAGTTCTCAAGATCGGTCCACGCAGAGATGCATGCTATTATCAATGCTGGTCATATGAGTGGTGATAAAATTAAAGGTGGAATACTTTTTTGTACAACCTATCCTTGTCACAGTTGCGCTCGTCACATCATTGCTGCAGGAATAACAAAAGTTTATTATATAGAGCCATATGTAAAAAGTAAAGCTCCTGAACTGCATAACGACTCTATTACTGAAGATGAAAAAATCACAACTAAAGTTCAGTTATTAGTATTTGATGGTGTGTCACCACGCAGATATTTAAACTTTTTAATCAAAATAGGCCGAGAAAGAAATTAGGAATTAGTCTAAGTAAGAATACTGTCAAGACTACATTAAGTCCAATTAATAATATATCTTTGCAGGCCTTGTTTGTTTTGGAAACGCAAGCAGCGCAAAGAATAAAAGATCGTCAAACCAATGAACCATAACAGCGAAAAGCAGACTAAAGTAATTAGGCTAAGCGTATCAAATGAGATACAGCAATCTAATCACTACAACTGTAATTGTTGTAGTGAAAAGGCGACGTGTTATTCTCAAATAGAAAGCATTCCAGTTAACGATGTTATCAATTTGAAGAGAATAGAAATAAATAAAATGGTCAGTGAAGTATCTGCACTTACCAAAAGAGAAGAATAATATATCCATCCTATAATCTATAAGCCCCTATAATATTATAGGGGCTTATTTATATTCTATATATCTTATTTCCAATATGTCAAAGAGCCCGTAAGCCAATAAACCGACACGAGGCGGCAGCCGAACTGACGAAATAAATGTGTAACTGATTGTATGGAGAGAAGTATGACGACGAATTAGCACACTTTTTGTTATCTTTGTTATTATGGATTCTGTAAACTTAAACATCAGGCTAAACCTTGACCAGCTTCTTCAAGCTGTAAAGCAGTTATCACCAAAAGACAAACTTAAGGTGAATGATGCTATTTGGGATGATTCGACTGACATCCCGAAAGCACACCAGCAACTGGTTATGAGCAGAATTGAAGCTGCGAAACAAGACCCAAACAGAATGCTTGATTGGGACGAAGTTGCAAAATTTCTATAGCCTAACTCCAACACCACGCACCTATCCATCACCACAAACCTTAATTTCCAATATGTCAAAGAACCTTTAAGCCGATAAACCGGCACGAGGCGCCAGCCGAACTTACGAAGTATATGTGTAATTGATTGTATGGAGTAGAAGTATTAGCGAAGAATGGTTGCAATACTTTAATTTGATGCTGCAAAGATACGAAATAAATAAACGTGGCAAAAGATTTATAAGATTTTTTTCTTTTAAATAAAAACCCCCGCCATTATTTGACGGGGTTTATTTATTTACGGCCTGTCCCAGAAGAAAGGTGGCTCTATGCCCAGCGCCCTGAGATACACAAAGCCTTGCCCGCGGTGGTGAATCTCGTTATCGATAAAATACATGATGTTCCACAAAATCGGGAAGTTGTATTGCCCGAACAGGTTAAACATCTCCGGGAAGCGCTCCTCGCCCACCTCAGGCCAGTATCGGTTTATGGTTTCGGTGTCTTTGTCCCACTGCTCCAGGTATTCGGCCTTGGTCTTGAACGCGGCATGCTCAAAGGGTGCCGTTGTATCGTTTGTCGCGATGGCTTTTATTCCGGCAGGGCCCACAGCCATAAGTTCGGCGGTGAGTTCGGACATTGGCCTCATGCCCCCCACAGAAAACTCGAAGAATTCACGCTCAGGGAATTTCTCAATAACGCGTCGGGTAAGGTCGCGGTGGCCCAGCCAATGTTTCAGTAATTGGTCTTTGGTGATGATTGGTGTTGTGCTCATAACTGATGGTTTTAAGATTATAAAGCAAAGTTACCGGCGGGTTGTGACAACAGTATGTCAGCAGCCTTCACCAAATTTAAAAAATTCTGCATTGCTAAACTTTTGCTAAACATGTTCTTCAGGTTTAGGTTGTTGCGTAATTTTAATTTAACAACCAAAAACCTACTGTCATGAAGAAAATAGCTTTACTATTGTTTGCCCCGCTGGCGTTTTCGTGCGCAAGCTATGAACCTGCCACGATTGTTGACGCAACGCCGATGTACAAAGACCGCAGCGCTAAAGAAAAGATTGCTACCATTCCCGGCAATACCGAAGTGATGCTTGCCGGAAACCGCGATGTAAAAAAAGTGAAATACAACGGCCAGGAAGGTTTTGTGATGAAGCCGAATTATGCCTCGCACACGATTGTGAAAAAAACGGTTGCCCCGAAAAAGAAAGCTTAAAAAATTTACCCCTCGCGCAGGGGTATTTTTCTATCAAATCTGGAAATGTTAAAGACTTGTTAAAGGAAATTGGTTCCTGCACCCCACCTTTAAAAGAGTGCAAGGTAAATTTCACCGCCGAAAGTTCGTAACTTTACCACTTTGAAATTTGCAACGAAAAATCATGATTGAAGATAAAAACCAGCCCCGTACCAGCCTTTCCAACTTGGGTGAATTCGGACTTATTGACCACCTAACCAAGCAGATAGAGATTAGTCAGCCGTCAACCATCAAAGGCATCGGCGATGATGCTGCGGTTTTAGACTTCAAAGACAAAAAAACTGTCATAAGTACTGATTTATTGATTGAGGGCGTGCACTTCGACCTTGCCTATATGCCGCTTAAACACTTGGGTTACAAAGCAGTAGTGGTGAACATCAGCGACATTTGTGCCATGAATGCCACCCCTACCCACATTACGGTTTCGATTGCAGTTTCCAACCGTTTCCCGGTTGAAGCCCTTGAAGAATTGTACGACGGAATAAAATTGGCCGCGAAAGTTTACGGCGTTGACATCATTGGGGGTGATACGACGTCTTCAACCAAAGGTATGTTGCTGAGCATTACGGCTTTAGGTGAGGCAGAGGCAGATGACATAGTTTACCGCAACGGAGCCGGAAGCACTGATTTACTGGTAGTTACAGGCGATGTAGGTTCAGCATATATGGGCCTTCAGGTTTTGGAGCGTGAAAAACAGGTTTTCCAGGTGAATCCGAATAATCAGCCCGACCTTGACGCATACACGTATCTTATTGAGCGCCAGTTAAAACCGGAAGCCCGCAAAGATGTAAAAGCCATCCTGAAAGGCCTCGATATCAAGCCTACGTCGATGATTGATGTGAGTGATGGGCTGTCGTCAGAGATCATTCATCTTTGCAAACAAAGCAGTGTTGGCTGTAATCTTTACGAAGAAAAAATCCCGATAGACCCGCAGTTTATCAATGTTACCGAAGAATTTAACATTGACAGTACCACGGTTGCCATTAACGGCGGAGAGGATTATGAACTGCTTTTCACCATAAAAATGGAAGATTTCGACAAAATAAAAGGTAACCCGAACTTTACTGTTATAGGCCACATGACACAGGAGAGCGAAGGCATCAACCTGATTACCAGGGCTAATACATCAATCCCTCTTAAGGCGAGGGGTTGGAATGCGATGAGTGAGGAGGGGTAGTTGCGTGTCGTATCTGCTACATTAATTTATATTTACCGGAATAGTGTATTTACACTTTACAAAAGCTCCTGCTTGATGACCAGGTTGCCATCTTGGCATGATGCTTATTACCCTTTTAGCTTCTTCATTTAATTCAGGATTAGAACTTTCGATAACTTCAATTTCTGAAACTTTTCCTATTGCATCAATTACAAACCCTATTATTACTTTACCTGTATTTTTTTTTATTTTTGAATAGTTTACATTATTCCCGATAAACGAATATAATTCATTTTTACCACCATAAAACATTGGCATTATTTGCCCTGCATCATAAAAATATTTTGCAACCGCTTCGTCCAAATCGTTACCAGTAATGTCTATCAATCTGCGACTTCCATCGGGGCTTCGCTGAAAACGTGCTTTAAAAACTTTATCATCTTTATATATTTCAAATCCATCTTCATATTTGTAAATAGCAATAAGTCTTGAATTTTTATAATACTTAGTTGGAGTAATAAGGACACCTTTTTTAAATTCGGTAATGATCATAAGCTGATTTTCCTCATCAAATAATTTCCAGATACCGTCCGGTTTTCCCTGCTCATCTAATGCATTGATTTTCTCGCCTCTATACTCAATTACATTTTGTGCAAAGGCGTTAAGGCTTAAAAAAGCCATCAAGAATAATATCCTATAATTCATGGTATTGCAAATAAAGGCTCCCGTTCAGGAGCCTTTTGTATTAATTCATTTTCTGGAGCCAGTTCCTTACGGAAACTTCTTCATTAATAATTCCTCGCAATTCTGAGATTTTAACCCTGTCCTGCTTCATGCTGTCGCGGTGGCGTATGGTTACCGTTTGGTCTTCAAGTGTCTGGTGGTCAACGGTTATGCAAAACGGTGTACCCAGCGCATCCTGCCTGCGGTAACGGCGGCCAACGGCATCTTTCTCATCATAAGCTACGTTGAAGTCCCATTTAAGGTCGTCAATGATCTGGCGGGCTACTTCCGGCAATCCGTCTTTCTTCACCAGTGGAAGCACAGCAGCTTTCGTCGGCGCCAATACTGACGGTAAGCTAAGCACGGTACGTGTAGAGCCATCCTCAAGTGTTTCTTCCTTCAGCGATGTTGAGAATATAGCCAGGAACATCCTGTCAAGCCCTACCGAAGTCTCCACTACATACGGTACATAATTTTCATTCAGTTCAGCATCAAAATATTGCAGCTTTTTGCCGGAGAATTGCTCATGCGCTTTAAGGTCAAAGTCGGTACGCGAGTGAATGCCCTCAAGCTCTTTAAAACCGAACGGGAAATTAAACTCGATATCGGCAGCGGCATTGGCATAATGTGCCAGTTTTTCGTGGTCGTGGAAACGGTAGTTTTCCTTGCCAAGCCCAAGCGACAGGTGCCATTTCAACCTTGTATCTTTCCAGTATTCGTAGTATTTCATTTCCTCACCCGGGCGAACGAAGAATTGCATCTCCATCTGTTCAAACTCACGCATACGGAAGATGAACTGCCTGGCTACTATCTCATTACGGAAGGCCTTACCTGTTTGGGCAATACCAAAAGGCACTTTCATACGTCCGGTTTTCTGCACGTTCAGGAAGTTTACAAAAATACCCTGCGCCGTTTCCGGGCGAAGGTACAGGTCCATTGCATTGGCAGCGTCAGCGCCCAGTTTGGTGCCAAACATCAGGTTAAACTGCTTAACGTCAGTCCAGTTCCTTGAACCAGTATCCGGATCGGCTATCTCAAGCTCTTCAATTAAAGCCTTTACATCGGCAAGGTTCTCTGTTTCAAGTGAGCGGGCCATGCGCTGCAATATCTGATCTTTCTTCTCCAGATATTCTTTCGTGCGGGCATTTGTAGCTTTAAATTCATCTTCATTGAATGCATCGCCAAAACGTGCACGTGCTTTCTCTATTTCCTTTTGCGCTTTTTGGTTCAGCTTTTCAGCATAATCCTCAATAAGAACGTCTGCCCTGAAGCGCTTCTTGCTGTCTTTATTATCAATAAGCGGGTCGTTAAAGGCATCAACATGCCCTGAAGCTTTCCACGTTGTCGGGTGCATAAAGATTGCAGCATCAATACCTACAATGTTCTCATGCATCTGCACCATTGATTTCCACCAGTAGTCACGGATGTTCTTCTTCAGTTCTGCCCCGTTCTGCCCGTAATCATATACCGCGCTGAGGCCATCATAAATTTCACTTGACTGGAATACAAACCCGTATTCCTTCGCGTGCGAAAGCACATTCTTAAAAAGGTCTTCTTGTTTTGCCATGCTGCAAAAATATAAAAACAGTTTGTAAATCTATCCTGACCTTTTTATATCTTCGCCCAAATCACAATAATTACATTTTTCTTAAAAATCATGCTTAAAAGCCTGGTTGACTTATTGTTCCCCAAAGGATGCTGCGGCTGTAATGAGATATTGCAGGAAGGCGAAGATGTCGTGTGCATTGCCTGCCGACATGATATGCCTTTTACCCGACATCACTTAAACCCCGACAATGAAACTTACCGTAAGTTTCACGCGCGGCTGCCGTTACAGCATGCTTCGTCATTATTGTATTTCCAAAAAGAAGGCATGGTGCAGCAGCTTATACATAACCTGAAATACCGAGGACAGAAAGATGTTGGGCAGCTTATGGGCGAATGGTATGGCTATGACCTTAAGACGATTAATGAACTGAAAGATGTCGACTTTGTGATACCAGTCCCCTTGCACAAACGTAAACTTCGCGAGCGTGGTTATAACCAGGTAGCCGGTTTCGGAAAGGCAATTGCCGAAGGCTTGGGGTGCAACTACAGTGAAGATATCCTGCAACGCGTTACCTACAACAAAACGCAGACAAAGAAAAACCTGGCAGCGCGGGCGGAAATTATCGGGTCGGCATTTGATGCCGCTTCCGCAGAAGAGCACCGGGGTAAACACTTTTTACTTGTTGATGACGTTATAACCACGGGTGCAACCCTGGAAGCGTGCGGAAAGGCTTTGCTGAAAATACCAAATGCCCGCCTAAGCATAGTAACTATAGCTTACGCGCAGTAACTTTTACAACAAAACATTTTATTTCCACTGAATATAATTGTTATTTTGTGGTGCCAATGATTTTAAGATGCTGAAGAATAAATTTCTGATTTACATAGTTTTAATTGCTCTTGCCGTTACCGGGTGTGCTAAAAGGGTTCTATTACCGGAGGGCCGAAAGATACCATTCCGCCCTACATCCTGAGCAGCAGTCCTGAAAACATGACCACTAATTTTACAGGTAATCAAATAAGGATTGATTTTAATGAATACATTAAGATAAAAGATGTAAACAAGCAGCTTATTATTTCGCCGCCCATGAACACTGCACCGGATATTGTGCCAACAGGCAGTGCGAGCAAGTACATCAATATTAAGATTAAAGATACTCTGCAACCCAACACTACTTATGCTTTTAATTTCGGTCAGAGTATCACCGATAATAACGAAGGCAATCCGTACTCGCAGTTTAAGTTTGTGTTCTCTACCGGCGCCTATATTGACTCACTTACCCTAAATGGCCGCATACGTGACGCCTACTCTAAAGAAACCGATGATTTTGTGAGCGTAATGTTGTATGAGGCGAATGAAAAATTTAACGACTCTACCATTTATAAAGAAAAACCACGGTATGTAACCAATACGCTAGACAGTGTAGTTGATTATTCCCTGCAAAACCTTAAGGAAGGCAAATATTTTCTTGTTGCGATTAAGGACAAGAACAGCAACTACAGGTTTGACCCAAAGAATGATAAGATCGGTTTTTTGCCTAAGCCGATAACGATACCAACGGATACGCTATATGTGCTGGATTTGTTTAGTGAAGTACGCCCTTTTAAAGTGCTAAAGCCTCTGCAGGCTTCACAGAACAAGCTGTTTGTACCCTATGAAGGCGACCCGCGCGGAACTAAAGCCACGGTAAGGAACGGGTCAGAAATTTTACCATCCGTACTGACAAAAGTTGAGGACAGGGACTCACTGCGCCTTTGGATTCCGCGTGATATAAAAGCAGACTCACTACTTGTAAGCGCCGGCAAGGGTGATGACATGAAAGACTTTACCGTAAGAATAAAAGAACTGAAAACAATAGACTCGCTATCTGTGAGGGCATTGCAAAGCGGGGGACTCAATTTCAGGGAAAAATTTACCTTAAGTTTATCTACGCCACTGGTAAATATAGACAATTCTAAAATTAGCCTTATTAAAAAAGATTCGTCAGCAGTAGCATTCACAACGAGATATAATGATTATGAGCAAAAGCTGGAATTTGATTTTGTGAAGGAAGAAGAGCAGGCCTATACCTTTATGCTGATGCCGGGTGCAATGCGCGACTTTTACGGAAAAGAAAATGACACGCTGAGTTATAAGTTAAGAACCCTTACTTATGCCGATTACGGTAACCTGCGGATATCTCTTGAAAATGTTAACCGTTTTCCGCTGATATTGCAGATAACTAATGCTAAAGGAGATGTGCAGGCCGAATATTATTCTGAAGGCCAGACACAGATAAACTTTGATGCCATTAAGCCCGATAAATACATGCTGCGGGTAATTTATGACGACAATAAGAACAGAGAGTGGGACACAGGCGATTACCTGCAAAAACGCCAGCCGGAAGAAGTGATTTACTATACCAACGGCAAAGACGACCTGATAGATGTACGTGCCAACTGGGATGTTGAGCAGCCTTTTAACTTAGGAGGTTAAAGCTGTCGCGGTCATTAAGGAAGCCGAATTTTTCACGGGTATCATTCAGTAAATCTTTGCGTAGCACAATTGTCAGCACCATCTCTTCTTCGTGCGCTTCACCCAGTGCATGCCCAAGATAATCTATAACAACCGAATGCCCCGGGTAGTTGTGCCCATTGTTATCCTGGCCGATCCTGTTTACTCCTGCCACGTAACACATATTTTCGATAGCGCGTGCTTTTAATAAAACATCCCATGCAGCAATGCGCGGTTCAGGCCAGTTGGCCACGTATAGCAACAGGTCATAATCTTCCGTATTACGAGAGAAAACCGGGAAGCGGAGGTCATAGCACACCAGCGGGCAAATTTTCCAGCCACGGTATTCTATTATCGTTCTGTTGACTCCTTTTGTGTAAGTTTTGTTTTCACCGGCAAGCGTGAAAAGGTGGCGCTTGTCATAGGTGCGAATTGTACCGCCAGGCTCTACAAACAGCAACCTGTTGTAATACTTACCATCCTCTTCAATAACCACGCTGCCTGTAACGGCGCAATTCTTTTCAGCCGATAGCTGCTTCATCCAGGTAACTGTCTCGCTGTCCATTGGCTCTGCAACAGCTGCAGCATTCATGGTGAAACCGGTTGAGAACATCTCCGGGAGAATGATCAGGTCAGTCTCATGTATAGTATCGATAAGTTGGGTGAAGTGATTTTTGTTCTCAACAGGGTTCTCCCAGGCAAGTGCGGTTTGAATAAGGGATATTTTCATGGCATTAATTTATATAAAGGTATAAAAAACAAAACGCACCCCGAAAGGTGCGTTCTATATAATAATTTGCAGTGATTATTTCACGCTGGCAAAAAGGTATTCCCTGTTCATGCGCGCTATATTTTCAAGAGAAATACCTTTAGGGCATTCCACTTCACATGCGCCGGTATTGGTACAGTTACCAAAGCCTTCTTCGTCCATTTTGTTTACCATGTTCAGTACGCGTTGTGTTGCTTCAACCTTACCTTGCGGAAGCAATGCAAACTGAGACACCTTAGCAGAAACAAACAGCATTGCAGAAGCATTCTTACAGCTCGCAACACACGCACCGCAGCCAATACACGTAGCCGCGTCAAACGAACGGTCAGCATCATGTTTCTTGATTGGGATTGCGTTTGCATCAATGGTGTTGCCTGATGTATTTACCGAGATGAAACCGCCCGCCTGCTGTATCCTGTCAAAAGAACTCCTGTCAACAACAAGGTCTTTTATTACAGGGAATGCCTTAGCGCGGAAAGGCTCAATATAAATAGTATCGCCATCTTTAAATTTGCGCATGTGCAGCTGGCAGGTCGTCACGCCCCTGTCCGGGCCGTGCGCTTCGCCGTTAATGAAAAGCGAACACATACCGCAAATACCCTCGCGGCAGTCATGGTCAAACGCTATCGGGTCTTCGCCTTTATTGTTCAGGTCTTCATTCAACACGTCAAGCATTTCAAGGAATGACATGTCGCCGGAAACATCGCTGATTTTATAATCAACCATTCTTCCTTTATCCCTGGCGTCTTTCTGGCGCCATATTTTTAAAGTCAAATTCATAACTTCAGTATTGAGTATTAAGTATTGAGTATTAAGACAAGCTCTTACTCAATCGAAAATCTTATTTATAACTACGTTGTACCAGTTTCACATTATCAAACACAAGCGGTTCTTTATGCAGAACTGCTTCGCTTGGTTTGCCGCGGTATTCCCATGCTGCAACATATGCAAAGTTTTCGTCATCACGCTGTGCTTCACCTTCTTCTGTTTGATACTCTTCACGGAAGTGTCCGCCGCAAGATTCGTTCCTGTGCAGTGCATCTTTCGCAAAAAGCTCGCCAAGTTCAAGGAAGTCGGCCACACGCATTGCCTTCTCCAGTTCCTGGTTAAAGCTGTACATATCACCCGGCACTTTCACATCGCGGTAGAATTCTTCGCGAAGTGCGGCAATTTCTCCAATGGCTTCAGTAAGTCCCTGAGCATTACGCGCCATACCTACCTTATCCCACATGATCTTGCCAAGGCGCTTATGGAAATGGTCAACCGTATGCGTACCCTTGTTGTTGATGAAACGCTCAAGCTGTGCCCTTACGTTGTTTTCAGCTTCTTCAAATTCAGGAAGGTCTGTAGATATTTTTCCTGTACGGATATCTTTCGCAAGATAGTCGCCAATTGTGTACGGCAGTACAAAGTAACCGTCAGCAAGGCCCTGCATAAGCGCTGAAGCGCCAAGCCTGTTTGCGCCGTGGTCTGAGAAGTTTGCCTCACCAATAGCGTAGCAGCCTTCAATGGTAGTCATAAGGTTGTAGTCAACCCAGATACCGCCCATAGTATAGTGAACCGCAGGGTAAATCATCATAGGGGTTACATACGGGTTCTCGTCCACAATCTTTTCATACATCTGGAAAAGATTACCGTATTTGTTCTCTATAACTTCTGTACCAAGCTTTTTCACAAGAGCTTCGTCCTCAGTATTAAGGCCTTTTATTTTTGCCTGCTCCTTACCATAACGGATGATTGCCGAAGCAAAGTCAAGGTAAACTGCCTCACCTGTCTTGTTCACGCCATACCCTGCATCACAACGCTCTTTGGCAGCGCGTGAGGCAACATCCCTCGGAACAAGGTTACCAAATGAAGGGTACCTTCTCTCAAGATAGTAATCCCTCTCTTCTTCAGAAAGGTCGGTAGGTTTTTTACGTCCTTCGCGGATTGCCTTTGCATCCTCAAGGTTTTTAGGCACCCATATACGCCCGTCATTACGAAGCGATTCCGACATCAGTGTAAGCTTACTCTGGTGGTCGCCCGAAACAGGGATACACGTCGGGTGAATCTGCGTATAGCAAGGGTTAGCAAAATATGCGCCCTTTTTATGTATTTTCCATGCGGCAGTTACGTTACTGCCCATTGCGTTAGTTGATAAGAAGAACACGTTACCGTATCCACCGGTACCAAGCACTACAGCGTGAGCCGAATGCCTTTCAAGCTCACCGGTAACAAGGTTACGCGCTATGATGCCGCGTGCTTTACCGTTTACAATAACAAGGTCCAGCATCTCGTGGCGGTTGTACATCTGTATCTTGCCACGCCCTATCTGGCGGTTCATGGCAGAATATGCACCCAACAGCAACTGCTGGCCTGTCTGGCCTTTTGCGTAGAATGTACGCGACACCAGCGTTCCACCAAAAGAACGGTTGTCAAGAAGCCCGCCATACTCGCGGGCCAACGGTACGCCCTGGGCCACACACTGGTCTATGATATTAGCCGAAACCTCTGCAAGGCGGTGTACGTTTGCTTCACGAGCACGGTAGTCGCCCCCTTTTACAGTATCATAGAAAAGGCGGAAGGTAGAGTCACCGTCACCCTGGTAATTCTTGGCAGCATTTATACCACCCTGTGCAGCGATTGAGTGTGCACGGCGTGGTGAATCCTGGAAACAAAATGCTTTTACATTATAACCCAGCTCGGCGAGCGTTGCTGCAGCAGAGCCACCGGCAAGGCCCGTACCCACAACAATAACGTCTATGTTACGCTTGTTGGCAGGGTTTACCAGGTTTATGTGGTTTTTATAGTCAGTCCATTTACTTGCAATAGGACCTTCAGGTATTTTAGAATCTAACGCCATTGTAATTAAGCTTTTAGAAGGAAATGAATGTATAGCGGGATGATAGCAAACAATAGCGGAACCACTATTGAGAATGCCTTACCGAAATTCTTTATAAACATATTGTAGCGCGGGTTGTTGGCGCCAAGCGACTGGAATGCACTGCCGAAACCATGCCATAAGTGAAAGCCAAGCGCAATCATGGCAATTACATACCCAATTGTACCTATAAGCCCGTACTGAGGGTCTTTAAAGAAGCCTACAGTAATTTTGTAAAGATCTTTGTAGCCGTCCTTGATTTTTACCTGGGCCTGCTTATCATAAAATTCTGTACGGTTTTTTATCTCTACCGCACCTTGTTGCACCTGAGCCACCGGAAGATAACCGCCGTCAGTAGTAAGGTAAAATTCCTGGTTCATGCCACCTGCATTTACATTGATGGTTGCCAGCGGCATCTTTTCATCAAAATGCATAACAGCCCAGAAGTTAGCCATGTGGGTAATAATGAAAACCAATATCACAGTACCAAGAACCGCCATATTGCGTGAAGCCCACACAGTGTTAGCCGCCTGGTTTTCATTTGCATACCGCACCGGCCTTGCTTTCCTGTTCTGTATTGTAAGCAAAATGCCGTCAATAGCATGGAAAATAATTGAAATGTAAGTAAGGTAAGAAAGCGCCTTTACTGCGGGGTTGCTTGTCATGAACAACGCATATTTGTTGAATGCGAGGCCATCGGCAAAGATGAGCTGTAAGTTACCTAGTAAGTGCCCGACAAGGAACAGGCAGAGAAATAAACCCGTTAAAGCCATCCAGTATTTCTTAGCGAGTGACGACTTTAATAGTGCAGATTTTGCCATAATGTAATATTAAGAATAAGGTTTTATTAAAAAACTACACAAAAATAAGATGAAAACCGCGCAACTACAACCTTTGCGCGCTAATTTATAATCAATATAAAGTAGGGAAATTTATCGCAAAATCGTACTTAAAATTTTAATATGTAAAATTTAAACTGACGCTCCCTGAAAATCTTTCAAACATTTACAACCGGCTAATCCTGCTTAGTATGTTTTTGTCATATCCTCATCAACCACAAGGATAAAATCAGCCTTGTTAAGATGTTCTGTTTCAAGAGTTGAAACGTCTTTTTGCGAGACAGCCGCAATGGTCACGATTTTTATACCCGGATTGTATTTCTTCAGGTACCAGTTGATACCTTCATAGTTATCGCTATGGTAAGTTCCGTTGTAGTGTATAAACAGAGTGCCTGGCTTCAGGCTTTTATTGATGAAATAGGCCATGGTAGCGTCTTTGATTGCCTGTGCTTTTGGTAGATTATCGCCCCCGTGACCACCTGCAATCTTCAGCATTTCCACATATCCCGGCAGCGTTGCGTCATACGCAATTGGCAGTGGGGCAATCCATTCTTTTTCTTCAGCTTTAAGATTATTTAGCTCTTCTAAACCCTTCTTATACACCATGCTGGCGTAGCGGCGGGGAACGTTAGTCGCAATAAACGGAAACTTCTTGTCTTTCGCGAAATCAACCAGCGGCTTGTAATCGGTCTTGTGGTTGTTCCAAAGTCGGGCAACGGTGTCAAATGCTTTTTGGTTGATTTGCCCGGTAAGGTACTGGTTGAGCTGTTTCTGGTTGTCAGCTTCTATCATCTCTGCACCGAGTACGAGGCTTTTCTTTTCAGCCAGGTCTTTCGTAAGTTCCAGCTGCAACCAGTGTATCAGGGAGTTGTCGTGATGTTCACCAAACAGCACCACCTGCGTATCTGCGGCAGCGGCAAGCAATTTTTTATAGGTTGTCTTTTTACCGTCTTTGATATACAGTTGGTAAGGCTGCTTGTCCTGTGCCTGCGCTGTTATTGAGAATATAAAGAGTAAAAACAGGTAGTGAAGTTTCATAATTTTCATCTGACAAAGTTACAATTTATTCTACTCTTCAAATTCATTTTCATTAATTTCCCTGATGTCATAAGCGCCATTTTCACGAAGATTTACATCGAAGAAAAAACAATAGTCAGAATCCGGCATACATAAATTAATCATTAGCGGAATCTTTCCTTTTTTCACCGCAACATCTATACCGGCGCTCTGCATAATCACATCTCCATAAGCCTCTCGGGGAATATATTTTTTAAAATCTTCCTGTTTAAATTTGATCGTATCTCCCAGTTTCCTGATTAGGTTGATTGTCGCCTCACGATAATTCAAAGTAGATTTATATCCATAAGCATCTACCGTTTTCTGAACATACACAATATTATCGTTATAAGTCTTCATAACCTTTAGGGTATCATGTCCGACAACAACAATCCCATACATTTCGGGAGTTGGCATGTTGGGCTCATAAACCAATTTTGGTGGCTTTTGCGGTATTGTATCAATTCCTTCCTTATCAGGAATTGCAACATCAGGAAGGTTTCTTCTACAACTTGAAGCAAGTAAAACAAAGGCTATAAACAGATATTGCAGTTTCATTTTTACAAAACGAGTAAAGATTACTCCCAAATATATCAACTTCTCACTATTTTTGGTATCCTAAAATCATCATCATGAAATACCACCAGATAGACAGCGCCCTTTTCATCAAGAACCGCAAAAAGTTTACCGCGCAGATGAAGCCTAAAAGCGTTGCTGTGTTCAACTCAAATGACATATACCCTATAAGCGCCGATAGTACAATGCCTTTTCAACAGCACCGTGATATCTTTTACCTGAGCGGCGTTGACCAGGAGGAAAGCATACTGTTGCTGTGCCCTGACGCTCCGTACGAACACCAGCGCGAGATGCTTTTCCTTCGCGAAACCAATGAGCATATCGCAATCTGGGAAGGTGAAAAACTGACTAAACAAAAGGCATTTGAAGTATCCGGGATTAAAACTGTGCACTGGCTGAAGGACTTCCACAAAGTGCTGTTTGAGATAATGACTTATACTGAAACCATATACATAAATACCAATGAACACTACCGTTCAGCTGTGGAAACAGAGACGCGTGAAGACCGTTTCATCAAGTGGTGGAAAGAGAAATATCCGGCGCATAACGTTGCTAAAAGTAACCCGATTTTACAGCGTTTACGTTCAGTAAAAGAGCAGGAAGAGCTTGACCTGATGCAGCATGCCTGCAACATTACCGAGAAGGGCTTCCGCCGACTATTGGGCTTTGTAAAGCCGGGCGTTATGGAATATGAAATTGAAGCGGAACTGATACATGAATTCGTCCGCAACCGTAGCAAAGGCTTTGCATATACGCCAATTATAGCATCGGGCAATAACGCTAATGTATTGCATTACATTGAAAACAACCAGGAGTGTAAGGCGGGCGACCTTATACTGCTTGATGTGGCTGCTGAATATGCCAACTACTCAAGCGACCTGAGCCGCACAATACCGGTTTCGGGCAGGTATACCGATAGGCAAAAAGCCGTGTACAACGCGGTGCTGAATGTCAAAAACGAAGCTACCAAAATGTTGGTTCCCGGCACATTGTGGAAGGAGTACCATGTAGAAGTCGGCAAGGTAATGACATCAGAATTGCTTGGCCTGGGCCTGCTTGACAAAGCTGATGTGCAGAACGAAAACCCTGACTGGCCGGCTTACAAAAAGTACTTCATGCACGGCACATCGCATCATCTGGGGCTTGATACGCATGACTACGGATTGTTGGTTGAGCCTATGCGGGCTAACATGGTATTTACTGTGGAACCGGGTATTTATATCCCTGCGGAAGGCTTCGGTATTCGCCTGGAAGACAACGTGGTAATACAAGAAACCGGTGAGCCGTTCAACCTGATGCGTAATATTCCGATTGAGGTTGAAGAGATTGAGGAACTTATGAATCAGTAGTTTTGAGTCACAATCGCAGTTTTCAGGCCTCCTGAACTTTAAACTTTCTAACTTTCAACTTTGGAACTACGGTACAAAAACACCTCCATCGCCTACACTGATTCCGGTAAAGGAACAGCTGTGGTACTGCTGCACGGGCACATATTGAACCGCGGCATGTGGGATGCTTTTGTACCTGAGTTTTCAAGGAAATACCGTGTGATTGCTATAGATTTGCTAGGGCACGGCGACACGGGATGCCTGGGTTACATCCATAGCATGGAAGACATGGCCGACGCCGTCCATGCCGTGCTGGCGGAGCTGAGGATACGCAAGGCTATCTTTGTGGGGCACAGCATGGGAGGCTATGTTTCGCTGGCATTTGCAGAGCTTTATCCTGATATGATGAAGGGCCTTGTACTGGTAAATTCTACCTCGAGAGCAGACAGCGACGAGCGCAAAGCCAACCGGGACCGTGCCATAAAAGCCGTGAAGCAAAACAAGGAAATCTTCGTTCGGATGTCGGTCGGGAATCTCTTTAGCGAGGAGAACCGGGAGCGGCTTGCGGAGGAAATCGAGCAAACGAAACTCGAAGCGCTGAAAACACCGGTGCATGGCATCGTGGCAGCACTTGAAGGAATGAAAGTACGCAATGACCGCGAGGTAATACTGCACTTCGCACCTTACCCTATCTTGCTGATTTTAGGGAAGAAAGACCCTGTACTGGTATATGAAGATAATGTAGAACAAGTTGAAAATACATCGGTAAAATTGATTACATACGATGGCGGACACATGAGCCATATTGAGAATTGTGAAGAAATTGTTAAAGACCTTTTTGAGTTCTTTAAATCATGTTAACCTGTAAGCCTACACTTACATAAACTGTGAAATTAACTTGTCTTTTCTTCAAACGGCAGAGCAGGGTTTAAGATTTCATTAACAAGCAGGATGAGCTGGGTTTTGAATTCCTCCAACATTGCCTCATTTATAATTTCAGTTGTCGAATTTTTATCATAGGCATCCTTAAAACAAAAATTCATAAATCCGGCTTTCATGTTTTTGAATGAGATGACTCCGGTTTCCATTTCGAGGCCGTTTGCCAAAGGCTCATACATGAAAGCATACGTCAAAAGCTGAATCGCTTTCTCATTTTTCAGGTCGGCTGTAAGGCCGGTCCAATCTTTTAGTACAAGGTTGCCTTTTTCAACTTTTCCGGTTTTATAGTCAATAATGCGAATCTTATCGTTTCGCTGCTCAATCCGGTCAATATTTCCTGAAATCAGCACCGGGTATGGCAGGCGGCTATCTTCCAGCCAACGCTCAAATTTCGTTTCGAGGGCTATAATTTTTACGGCATCACCATCAGCCAGCTGTTTCTTTTCGATGGAAAGAAAATTATGCACATTGCGTTTCGCTACTTCAAAAGCCAAAAGGTTACGACCTTTGCGTATTTCGCCCTCGCGGTACACTTCGGTAAACTGGCGCATCACTTCATCATCCGCCAAAACCGACATGGCAGCGACATCCTCAACCGTGATGAACTTATCAATGTAGGGCTTGTACAATTGCTCCAGCGCACCGTGAATTATTGTGCCGAGGGTGTTAAGGGCGATGCTCTCTTCCACCTCATCTGCCTCGCGGATGCGCAGCACCCGCTGGTAATAAAACTGCATCGGGTTGCGTATATACCCCGTAAGCGCTGAGGGTGAAAATCCGCTAACCGTGGCAATTTCTTTAAGCCGTTCCTGCACGGTGGCACTTTTGGGCACCACCATGGGCTCATAGGCTTTGGCCGGGAGCTTGGCGTTGTACACCTGGACCGTAAGGTTATGCGCAGGCTGCTTTTCAATCTCAAGCTGGGTAAGGAAACGGCTGCGCTCGCCGGCATCAAGCCCTTCGCTTTCGGTATTATACAGCAGGTAAATATTCTTCGCGCGAAGCAGCAAATGATAAAAGTGGTAGCTGTAAATCGCGTCTTTTTCTTTGTAGGTTGGCAGGCCCAGTTCACGCTTTACATCATACGGAATGAATGAAGTCCCTGATTTGCCTGTCGGCAGTTTACCCTCGTTCATTGATGTGATGATTACGTTCTCAAAATCAAGGACCCGGCTTTCCAGCACTCCCATAATCTGCAGGCCAGAGAGCGGCTCGCCTTCAAACGAAACTTCTGCAAGGTCAGCCACCTGCTTGTAGGTCTGGTACAACAGCTGCACCGTATTCATCTGCGGGTGCGTGGTGTGGTAATTGATGAGTTTGTTGATGACTTTATAAATAGAATACAAAAATGCCTTACTTACCTTATCATCTTCGGCATCCGTATCCATGAATGATTTAAGGGCAAGCAGTATATCTGAAAGCCTGTTGAGTATCGCAGCAACATCATCATCCCAACGCTCAAAAAGCAGTTTAAATAATGGAGCGGCCTCTCCCTGAATCTCAAATAATTTATTAAGCGAAAAGAATGTCAGGTTGTTTTTGTTGATGATGCGCACCAAATCTGCAGCGCCAACATACGGCTCTATCAACGGGTGCGTAAGTACGTCCAAAACTTCTTTGTAATACAGCGTATAGCTCTTTTCGTTTCGGCCAAGGGCATTGGTGTGCAGCCTGAAAAGCTTATGTACCAATATCTGTGCAGGGTTGTTTTTGCTGCTATAGCCCATGGTAATATTAAGGCTGCCCACCTCCTCCGGCAGGCTGTACAGCATAGGTATGAGCATATTCTCTTCGCCTAAAACCAAAGCTGTCCTGTCAAGGCTGTGGCCCTGCTTCTGTAGTTTACCAATAATATTCCCTGCAATCCTGGCCTGGCCTATTGTTTTGGGCGTACCAATAATCTCAATGTTTTTTTCCTGGCTAAACTCATCCACAATCCATTCAAAAGGCTGGCTTTGGTACTCTCTCCATCCGCGTTGGAATTTCCTGATGAAGTGCCCCGCGTCATGGTATGGGTCATTCAAAAACACATGGTCAATGTCCCAGTATATTTCACCGTGCCCGTCATTAACCAGGTGGCGGATGATTGTTTCTTCCGCAGCATTAAGTGCATTAAAACCTGCAAAAATTATTTTCTTTTTGGTGAAAGCTGATGAGTAGTGGCTCACGTTATTAACGGCCTCACGGTATATGAGCCCCTGGTAACCCGTGCCCATATCAAGCAGGTGTTTGTACAGGCTTTCATAATACAGTGGCAGGAGGCTATGGAAATCAAGGTAGTTGCCTATCATTTCCGTGCGCTTGTCAACATCTACAGCCCAATGCTCAATGTCATTGATGTTCTTAAGGTAAGACAGTACAAACTTCGGGTCAAGCAGGTAGCGGTCTATCTCGTTGAAATCCTGCAGCAGCGTTTTTCCCCAGTTGGCAAAAGTTTCAAACGGCTGGCATTTTTCAACCGGAGTTACACTGCAATACACCCCGTAAAATTCAAACAACAGTTCTATAGGGTCAATGCTGCGTATGCCTGCCATGTCCTGAACAAAATCTTCAATGCTTACAATTTCAGGTGCGAAAACCGTACCTGTAAGCTGCTTTTTCAGCGCTTCCAACAAAAAAATACGTGCACGCTTATTAGGTAAAACTATGATAATATCGCTGATGTGTGAGCGATGGTGTGCCAGTATCTGGGTGGTGAGCTTGTCTAAAAAAGTTGGGAAAGGCATGGTATAAAAATAAAAAAACGCCCCGGATAATCCGGAGCGTTCTTTCAATTTATTTAAGGGTAACCTTATTCTTTGATAAGTTTCACTTCAACCCTTCTGTTTTGGGCTTTGCCTTTAGCAGTTTTGTTAGAAGCGATTGGCTTAGTTTCACCGAAACCTGTAGACATTAGCCTGTCAGCAGCGATACCGTTTTCAATCAGGTAGTTTTTCACAGCAGCAGCCCTGTTTTCAGATAGTGTCTGGTTAAGTGCATTGCTACCGTCACTGTCAGTGTGGCCTTCAATGCTGAACCTTGCCTGAGGGTACTCTTTGAATATCCTGTTCATGTTTTCAAGTACAGGAAGTGTTTCATCTTTGAAAGTAGCTTTACCACTGTTGAACAGGATAGTCCTTGCATACTCGTTAAGACGCTTCATTACTTCTTCAGTAACTTCAGGACATCCGCGGTTTGCAGCAGTACCAGGTACGTTAGGGCAAAGGTCATCTTTGTCAAGTACACCATCGTTGTCTGTATCTGGCCATGGGCAACCGTTGTTTTCACGTGGACCGGCTACATCCGGACACCTGTCATCTTTATCAGCAACACCGTCACCGTCTTTGTCAGGGCATCCTTGTAGTTCTTTAGGACCCTGCAACTTCAGGACAAGCGTCATTTTTATCAGCTATACCGTCACCGTCTGTATCAGGACATCCGTTGAATTCAGCAAGACCTGCAACTTCAGGACATTCATCCTGGCTATCCTGGATTCCGTCACCATCTGTGTCAGGACATCCCTGGAATTGCTTAAGGCCTGGTACTTCAGGGCAAAGATCGTCTTTGTCGAAGATACCGTCTTTGTCTGTGTCTTTACCTCCGAATTTGAAAGTAAGACCTGCAAAGTGCTGTAGGTGCCTAGGCACGTTAGCATCCATTTCATCTTCAAATGTATGCTTGTATGTAGATTGTAGTGTAATACCCACATTCTCTGTAATCCAGAAGTTGATACCAAGGCCACCGTTTACTGTACCGTTACCTTGCTCATCAATCCAGGTATAACCACCACCTACATGTAGGTAAGGGTCAAACCATTTTGTACCGATAAGGTTAAGGAAGCTGTACCTGATGATACCATCTACGCCATAATACGTAAGGTCACCCGGATTTGTAACTATGTAATCAGGAGTACCAGACTGGCGAGTAACCAGCTTATCAATCCTGTTTACTGATCCTGTAACACCGAAAGAGAAGTTGTCTCCTACGTGCCTTGACACAGTAAGGTAAGATACTGAAGGGATGATGTTCCAGTTGTCACGTGCATTGAAATAGTTGCTGAACATGTCACTAAACGTTGATGCCTGGCCAATTCTCGTATCTACCGCATTGGCACCGAACGAGATAGCCCATGGATTGTTTTCATCCTGAGCCTGGGCATTCAGCCCCATTGCCAGCAGGACAGCAACAAATAATTTGTTAAGATGTCTCATACTTTTTTGTTTTAATTACATATAGGTTATACAGAGCAAATTTAGGTTGTTAAAATCTAACAGCAAAACGATTTATTAAAAATTATCCTACGCAGATTTATAAAATGTAGTTAAATTACCGTTAAATTGGTGCCAACCTCTGTAAAAGCCGCAATGGCTTTGTCAAGATGCTCCTGTGTATGTGCTGCCGAGAGCTGTACGCGTATCCTCGCTTTGCCCTTTGGCACCACCGGGAAAAAGAAGCCTATCACATAGATGCCTTTTTTCAGCAATTCATCGGCCATGGTTTGTGAAAGCTGTGCATCATACAGCATTACAGGTACGATGGCAGAGTCGCCGTCAATAATGTCAAAGCCTGCTTTTTTCATGCCTTCTTTAAAATAGTTGGTGTTCCACTCCAGCTTATCGCGAAGTGCAGTATCTTTTTCAAGAAGTTCGAATACCTTAAGTGATGCACCAACTATAGATGGAGCAAGTGAGTTTGAAAACAGGTATGGCCTTGAACGCTGCCTTAGTATCTCTATGATTTCTTTTTTGGCTGTAGTATAGCCACCCATTGCACCGCCCAGCGCTTTGCCCAGCGTGCCGGTAATGATGTCTACCCTGCCCATAACACCTTTTGCCTCGAGTGTGCCTTTACCGGTAGCGCCTATAAAGCCTGCGGCGTGGCACTCGTCAACCATTACCATGGCATCATACTTGTCGGCCAGGTCGCATATTTTGTCAAGTGATGCCACGATGCCGTCCATAGAGAAAACACCGTCTGTCACGATAAGCTTGAACCTGTGCCCGGCTTCGGTAGCTTTTATAAGCTGCTCTTCAAGCTCCTGCATGTTGTTGTTTTCATAGCGGTAGCGGGCAGCCTTGCAAAGACGCACACCATCTATAATAGACGCATGGTTAAGGCTATCACTGATTATGCAGTCTTCTTCACCCAGCAATGGCTCAAACACACCACCGTTGGCATCAAAGGCCGCGGCATATAATATAGTATCTTCCGTGCCGTAGAAATCGGCTATTTTTTGCTCCAGTTGTTTGTGGATGTCCTGCGTGCCGCAAATAAAGCGCACACTTGACATACCGAAGCCGTGGGTATCCAGCGCATCTTTAGCGGCCTGCACCACTTCCGGGTGGCTTGACAGCCCAAGGTAATTGTTGGCGCAGAAGTTCAGTACTTTCTGACCGTTATCCAGTGTTATCTCAGCTCCTTGCGGCGAAGCGATAACGCGTTCCTTTTTATAAAGGCCGTTTTCTTTTATTTGCTCCAGCTCTGATGCTAAATGCTCTTTAATTTTTCCGTACATATTTTTAGTTTGTTGTTAGTTTATATTTACGACCTCAATAGTTTCTCCTATATATATTAATGACTTACCCCTTATCTCAAACCCCATACCCTGCAAAGCTAAGGCATAATCATTAAGCTGCTTTTCGTACCGTGCCGAATGCGCGCCGGTTTTATAGTCAAGCAGCCATGCCTTTCCGTCTTTTACGGCCACCCTGTCCGGTTTTATATTCGGCATGCCATGGCTGATGATGTTGCGCTCGTTAAAAACCGTAACGCCCTCAGCAAAATACTCCCGCAACTGCGGATGGCTTACCACTTGTCGTAATGTTTCTGCCACTTCATCCTGCTGCGCTATGGTTATAAGGCCGCTTTCCGTAGCTTTCATTATTGCCTTTGGTATGTCATGCTCATTTTCAATGAACGCAAATATCTCGTGCATCACATTACCAAACTCTATGGCCCTGCCGCGTTGCGTATCCCACATAAGTGATTCACGCCTGGCAATCTTTACAGCCTCCATGTTAAGGCGTTGGGATACTACTTCAATAAGCCTTTGGTTATTTTGGTGCTTCTCACCTTTAGAAAGTTTCGCGCCATCCCCAAATTCATAGGTATTCTTTGTGTTATCAAACAATCCCTTATTCTGGAGGAATTTAATGAAGTAGGATGACATATTGTTCGTAAGCTCGCCACGAGATGTAAAATTACGGTTGGTGATGATGTACAGCTGCTCTTCAGCTCTTGTAAGCGCTACATACAGCACATTTATATTGTCCAGCAGCTCTTCCTGCGATTTCGCTTCATACAAAGCCGCGGCATTTTCGCCATATTCGCTCACTTCTTTTTTACTGTCGATCAACGCTTTCTGCAGGCCGAGGGTTTCATCATCAATATCCAGCCACATTTTGCTTCGCGGAGCGCGGGCGTAGTCTTCCTCCGCAAACGGGAAAATAACAACCGGAAACTCCAGGCCCTTGCTTTTGTGAATGGTCATTATACGCACGGCGTCATCGCCTTCAGGTGAAGGTATGCTAAACTTAGAGCCGTTATTATCCCAATAGTCCAGAAAGTCGGCAATGCCGCTTTGCACCCGTACATCGCGTTCAAGCACCAGGTCGAGGAAATACTGCACATAGCTTTGGTTGCTGCTTTCTTTTATGAATGCGCCTATGATAGTCTCAACGGCCTCATACAACGACTTCTTCCTGCACGCACCGAAAGATATAGCGATACCATGACCTTTTAAATAAGCTTCAAGTTCTGCTTCGCCACCCTGCATTCCGGCCTTTATAAAGCTGTGGATATCCTGTGTGCGGCTCTTACCGGCAAAATAAAGAAACTGTGCCTTAGCCTCAATATTCTCATTGCTCTTCAGGTACCGCAGCAGGCTAATGATAAGCTTTACTTCAGTAGCATTTTCTATAAGCAGTGTTTCGCTGGAGAGTATCGGTATCTCATGCTCCGTTAGGTAGTTTGCCAGCAATACCCCCGGCTGCCTTTTCCGTGTGAGTAGTACGATATCTTTATAGGCAAACCCCTTAGCGCGGATATCCATTATCGTGGCGAGCGTTGCTTCAAGGTAGCGCTCGTCTTTTTCCGCGGCTTCCTCGTCATCGGCCAATATTTCCGGCAGGAAGGTAATATTTACATACCCGCCTTCTTTCGCATTGGTCTCCTGGCGACTGTAAGTACTGTAAAGTTCCTTATAATCTTCGTTAGTAAACTCATCCGCTAAAAACTCAAAAAAGCTATTATTGAAGCCAATTACCTCGCTGTAACTGCGGAAGTTCTTCCCCAGCTGCACCATTTGCTTGTCAGGGTTGCTAAAAGGGTTCTCATCTTTCGCTAAGGCTATGAACTGCTCTGCTTTTCCGCCGCGCCAGCGATAGATGGACTGCTTCGGGTCACCTACAATCATGAGCGTACCGGCATCGCCTGCCATATCCTGTCCTGCAAGGGCGTTGTCAATAAGCGGAATCAGGTTATTCCATTGCATCGCTGAAGTGTCCTGAAACTCATCGATAAAAAAGTGCCTATATTTTTCACCCAGCCTTTCATAAATAAACGGCGCAGGCTGGCTTTGTATCTCTTTGTGGATGATGGCATTGAACTCAGATATTGAAAGCAGGTTTTGCTCTTTCTGTATACGCTCCAGCTCCTGGCTTATAGAGTTGAGTAATGACAGCGGCGTAATATTCTTTAGGAATGCCGAGTAGAAATTCTTCTTCTCGTAATTGGCATACACCTTCGCCAGCACCGATAATAGCTCCGGAGTCAGGCTTTCGATGATGTCCCTGTCCCTTGCTGTTTTATTGACCTTTATATCTTCGGGAAGCTTGTATTTTTTATGACTCGACTTGAGTTCATTATTTATGATGTAGCCGATATGGTTCGGGAAATGCCCTGCCGAGAATGACTTGGGGTCGATGCCGTTGCTTTCCAGCATTTCATTCAACCGGTTGCCAAGCGCAATGCATTCATGTTCCAAAGCGCTCACCGCCTGCCGCAGCTTTTCTTTTATGAAAAGAAACTCTTCTATATTCTTATCGTGAAACTGAGTCAGCTCATTCCTGTGGTTTTCATTGATGAGCAGCTTTCCCGTCTCAAACAGTTCATAAGTGATGTCCCAGCTTTTGTCGTCATCTGTTTTCGAGAGTGAGAAATCAACCAGCAATGATGTCAGCACATCGTTTTCCCCCGCCTTGGCAATGATGGCATCAACCGCTTCCTGCAAAAGGTTTTCACTCTCCAGCGATACGTCAAAAGTTACCGGCAGGTTCAGGTCATGCGCAAAGGCGCGTATTACCTTGTGTGTAAATTTATCTATTGTAGATATATCAAATGCGGCATAGTTGTGTATGATGTTTTTGATGATGGCGCGCGACTTGTCTTTTATCGTAGCAAGTGACAGCCCTGTCTCTTCGTGGAGCACCTGCATGAGCGCATCTGCCCGCGGCGGCACCTCATCTTTGGCAAAATCACTCAGGCTGGCTACTATCCTGCCCTTCATCTCTTCTACCGCTTTGTTGGTAAAAGTTATGGCGAGTATCTTGCGGTAAGCATCATCGGTTTTGGCCTGCAGCACAATCTTCAGGTATTCTTTTACCAGCGTAAAAGTCTTGCCTGAGCCTGCCGATGCGTTGTAGATGGAGAATGCTGCTTTTGCCATACTACAAATATAGGAAACCTGCGATGCTATCCCCTCAGCTTTCAATTGTATCACAATAATTTCCTGAAAACTTATTTTTTATCTGAACCGTTATCCTTAAATTTGGTATCCTAATTTTTTATAAACCTTTTAAACCAACCCATATTATGGCATTTGAACTACCGAAATTACCTTACGCGTATGATGCCCTTGAGCCTCACATTGATGCTAAAACAATGGAAATTCACCATACCAAGCACCATAACGCTTATACTACAAACCTTAACGCTGCTATTGAAGGCACAGACCTTGAAGGCAAGACAATAGACAATATTCTTATCAATCTTGATATGAGCAACAAGCCACTGCGCAACAACGGCGGCGGCTACTATAACCATAACCTTTTCTGGACAATACTTTCGCCAAAAGGCGGCGGTGAGCCAACCGGTGAGCTTGAAGCTGCCATTGAAAAAGCTTTCGGCTCTTTTGATGAGTTCAAGGCAAAATTTGCCAAAGCTGCTGCAACGCAGTTCGGCTCAGGCTGGGCATGGCTTTGTGTACACCCGGGCGGTAAACTTGAAATTTGTGCAACGGCTAACCAGGATAACCCGCTAATGCCGGAAGTTGGCTGCGGAGGTACGCCGATACTTGGCCTTGATGTGTGGGAACATGCCTATTACCTTAACTACCAGAACAGGAGGCCTGATTACATTGAAGCTTTCTGGAATGTGGTAAACTGGGAAGAAGTGGCACGCAGGTATGCCAACGAGAAATAATATTTATAATTATTAATTCATAAAAGAGCGGAGGCCATAAGGTTTCCGCTTTTTTTATTTGCCGGTTATAGTTTTTTTCTACATTTACATAAACCAATCACCTGACTATGAGAAAACTATTACTATCTCTTATTTTACCGCTTACCTGTTTTGCGCAGGGCTATCAAAATTATTTTACAGGAAATGCCACAAATAGCACCGCAGTACCTACAAATGCAAAATGTTTTATGGGTGGCGGCACCATGCCCGGCGGGGCTGTAAACTGGATACTGAATAAAGCCAATGGCGGTGATGTAGTTGTGCTGTGCACAGCCTTTAATAACTATAGCTATCTTTATAATACCGGCGTAACTGTAAACTCTGTTGAAACCATCATCCCTACATCAGCCGAAGCAGGCACCTCACAATATATAATTGACAAAATTAATAATGCTGAACTGCTTATCCTGGGCGAAGGGAATGCATGGGATTTCATTACATATTTCAGGAACACGCCTGTTGAAGATGCCATTAATAACCATATAAACGTTAAATCTGCCCCTGTTGCCGGTATCGGAGCGGGGATGAGCGTTTTGGGCAGTGTGTATTACACCGGCCAATATGGGCATATAACCTCTGCCGATGCGCTCAATAATCCGCTACATACTAATATGACCGTATCTTTTACTGATTTTCTACTGCCTTATGGTCAATATTCCATGCTCTATACCGAGAGCAGTTTTAATAGCCCTGACAGGCGAGGGAGGCTGGTTGCTGTTATGGCAAAGCTGTGGGGTACGCTTGGCCTGAAAATACCTGCATATGGCTGTAATGAAAATACTGCGATGTGCATTGAACCCAGCGGAACTGTAAAGGTATACGGTGCAAACCCCGCAACAGACTTTGCCTATTTTGTAACTCACAATTGCCACGGCAGCATGGCGCCCCCAATCACTTTCGACGTTCCTTTTACCTGGAGCGCAAATTTTGGGCATAAGCCGTTATATGTAGTAAAAGTTCCGGGTACATCAAACGGTGCCAATTATTTCACCATGGGTGATGACGATAACAATTCAGGCTGTACGTTTGAGTTTTGGAGTGTAGAGAACGGGCAGCTTGACGTTACTTCTGCACCTTCAGGGCTATGCTCAGGAATTGTGCTTGGTAATAGTGATATTTCGGTCAAAGAAATTAAAGCCGTGCCCAACCCTTTTAATGATTTTGTTGAGATAAACAATGCTGATGGTGCTGTAGTCTCTTTTTATGACATAACAGGAAAGAAATTGTTAGAAAGCCGCGAATCAAAAATCAACACCTCTGCCCTTGCCTCTGGGCTTTACATTGTGCATATAGCTCACAAAGGGAATGTGACTGTAAAAAAGATGGTAAAACAGTAGATGCTTTATCTAACAAATAGCTATAAAATAAAAAAGCGGAAAGTTGTCTTTCCGCTTTCTTGCCCCCAAAAATACCGTAAAATTTAATTTACTAATGCTATTTTCAGGTGTAAAAGTATATTGATAATATTTATCCTGCAAATATATCGGTCAAAATCTCTAAAAAAATCGATTAACTGCACAATTAATACGCCCTGGCGTCATTTCCTTCATAAAAATTGATAAAAGCACGGTTTACTACCCTATTGCCTCCCGGTGTTGGGTAATCTCCGGTAAAGTACCAGTCTCCCAGATTTTTAGGGCAGGCCTTGTGCAGGTTATCCACACTTTGAAATATGATTTTCACTTCAGCCTTAATGTCATCTTCGGTAAGCATTTCAGCAATCTTGTCGCTTATCTCTTCATCAGTAAACGGCGCATAAAACTCTTTCACATAGTTTATTACATCAGTATCAGGCAGGTTTTCCTGCGCCTTGCATTTCTTATAAGTTTCTTCGATGATATGGTGCAAGCCGCGCTCTTCCAAAAGCTCCTGTGCCGCGCGGAATGCTACAAGCCCTTCAAGCTTGGCCATATCAATACCATAACAGTCAGGGTAGCGAATCTGTGGGGCCGATGACACGATAACGATGCGTTTTGGGTTCAGCCTGTCCATCATCCTGATGATGCTCTTTTTCAGGGTTGTCCCGCGCACAATACTGTCGTCAATAATCACAAGGTTATCTTCCGGTTTTATCACACCATAAGTAACATCATACACGTGGGCCACAAGATCATCACGGCTGCTGTCTTCAGTAATGAATGTGCGCAGCTTGGCATCTTTAATGGCGACTTTCTCCGTCCGTATTTTCACCTCAAGAAGTTCATGAAGAGTTTCGGCAGTAAGCGTATTGCGGTTGGCAATGATATAATCATTCTTCCGCTGGTTCAGGAAATCGTTTGCCGCCTCAACCATTCCGTAAAAAGATGTTTCTGCTGTATTAGGTATGTATGAGAACACCGTATTGTCCGTATCACTATTAATAGCTTTCAGCACATCTGGTAATATCAATCTCCCCAGTTCTTTACGTTCGCGGTATATCTCAGCATCACTCCCCCGGGAAAAATAAATACGCTCAAACGAACATGCTTTTTTAGGCAACGCTTCTTTTATCTGCTCAATCGCAACATTGCCACTTTTCTTAATGATTATAGCATGGCCCGGCTCGAGCTCTTTCACTTCCTCAAAAGGCACGTTGAACACGGTTTGAATCACAGGCCTCTCGCTGGCTACAACGGCAATCTCATCATCCTGGTAATAAAACGCCGGCCTTATCCCCGCCGGGTCACGAAATACAAAGGCATCACCGTGCCCAAGCAAACCCGCCATGGCATAGCCGCCATCCCATTGTTTTGATGCACGTTTAAGTATTCTCGGTATGTTCAGCCTTTCAGCAATTACAGGCGAAGCTTCTTCCTTAGAGTATCCCTCGTTTTTACAGTCTTGGTATAGGTCGGTCACCTCATCATCAAGAAAATGCCCTATGTTTTCCATGATAGTTACGGTATCGGCAAGTTCTTTCGGGTGCTGGCCCAGCTCTACCAGGTTCTGGAAAAGCTGCTGCACATTGGTCATGTTGAAGTTACCGGCAACGATAAGGTTACGGTGCATCCAGTTGTTCTGGCGCAGGAAGGGGTGTACGCTCTCTATGCTGTTCTTCCCGAAAGTACCGTAGCGCACATGCCCCAGGAATAACTCACCTATATATGGTATGTGTTCTTTTTGCAGGGCAACGTTGTCATTATATTCGGGATGAAGCGCCATCTCCTCGTTCACGCGCTCATTTATCTGAGCAAAGATATCCTGTATGGGCTGCTGCTGGTTGCTGCGCACACGGCTTATGTAACGCTGGCCGGGCTTTACATCCATCTTAATGCTCGCGAAGCCTGCCCCATCCTGCCCGCGGTTGTGCTGCTTTTCCATAAGCAGGTACATTTTCTGTATGCCGTAGAAAGCCGAGCCGTACTTCTCTTTGTAGTATTCAAGAGGCTTCAAAAGCCTTAAAAGCGCAATGCCACATTCGTGTTTTAATGCGTCGCTCATAGTAGTTGTTGTTGTTTTGTAGTTATAAAAAAAGCCCCGCAAGGAGGCTTAGTTGTTTTAATTTTCGAGCGCAATCTCAAACTGAGTGAGCGCTTTAAACTGCTGAAGGCGTTCCTGTACCTCCCTTTTTTCCAGCTTCTCCATACGCTGCGTGCCAAACTGCTCTACGCAGAACGACGCCATGTTGCTGCCGTATATAATTGCGTTCTTCATGTTTTCAAATGATACGTCTTCACTCTGCGTAATGTAGCCTGTAAAGCCGCCTGCAAAGGTATCGCCTGCACCTGTCGGGTCAAAAACCTCTTCCAGCGGAAGCGCCGGTGCAAAGAACACCTCTTTGTTGTGGAAAAGCAGCGCGCCGTGCTCACCTTTCTTTATCACAACATATTTAGGCCCCATGGTATGTATTTTAGCCGCAGCTTTTACAAGCGAATATTCACCTGACAGCTGGCGTGCCTCTTCATCATTTATCGTGATAACGTCTACGCGCTTCATCACTTGCAATAACTCTGCCAAAGCGCAATCCATCCAGAAGTTCATGGTATCAAGCACCACAAGCTTAGGCTTTTTGCTCATCTGGTCAAGTACTCCTATCTGAATGTTCGGGTGCAGGTTGCCCAGCATCACTACATCGGCATCCTTAAAATTTTCAGGCACGATTGGGTTAAAGTCGGCCAGTACATTCAGCTGTGTATCAAGCGTGTCGCGGCTGTTAAGATCGTTGTGGTAACGCCCGCTCCAGAAGAACGTCTTACCGCCCGGCACCACTTCAAGTCCTGTTACGTCTATGTTTTTGTTCTTAAGAAGGTCGATATACTCCTGAGGAAAATCTTCACCCACTACTGATACTATCGCCGACTGAAGGTTGAAAAATGAGGCCGAAAGCCCAATGTATGTGCCGGCGCCGCCAAGTATTTTGTCGGTTTTGCCAAAGGGCGTTTCTATCGCATCAAAAGCTACTGTGCCAACTATCAGTAATTTATTCATAAACAGGATTGAATTTTAAAGCGGCAAAGATACAGTTTAAATTGCAAAAGGCAAATTAGAGATGAAGTTATAATTTGTCCTGATTTACCACTATAATTGGCTCTTTCACAACCTGTTCCCAAAAACAATATGCCATAACTTTGGCTAATAAATAAATTGATATATGAAATCTCCGCTTACACTCCGAAAGATTGAAACATGCCTTTGGTTTGACAGGAATGCCGAAGAAGCTGCCAACTTTTACCTATCTGTTTTTAAAAATGGCAGAATCGGACGTAAAATGTACTACGGTAAAGAAGGCTTTGAAATTCATGGCATGCCTGAAGGCACATTACTTACGATTGAAATTGAAGTGCTTGAACATAAATTTGTTTTGCTGAATGGCGGACCTATATTCAAGCCAAATGAAGCTATTTCATTCATTATCAACTGCAACGACCAGGAAGAAATTGACTATTATTGGGAAAAAATTGCCTTAACGGGCGACCCGAAAGCGCAGCAGTGCGGATGGTGCAAAGATAAATATGGGGTGTCATGGCAGGTAGTACCACCAATACTTGATGATATGATAAGCAATCCTGATAAAGAGAAAGCCGGCAGGGTAATGAATGCCCTGCACAACATGGTTAAGATTGATATTGCGGTGCTTGAAGAAGCGTTTGAAGGGAGATAATTAGAATTTTAGATTTTTCGCCTGCAAGACTATATTAATATCACCTGTCATATTTTAAAACCTGACAGGTGTTTTTATTTATATTTGAGACAACTACAGTTTTATGAAAAGTAAATTATTAATATTCAGTTTGATAATTTTAATAGTTATCTTCAATATCATGTCGCTATATAGCATTGAATTCATGTACGGAATTCCTTTGTTATGCTTTGCGCTCGGCTATACAATGCACACACAACAAACAGACACTATAATTAAGAAAACAGGAACCGTAATTTTTTATGCCTCGGCGGGTATTTTGGCATTAATGGTGATAGCTTTTATATGGCTATATTACACTTGGCCAAAATAAAGATTTTAGTATTCGCTTCACACCTGTTACATTTGACCTATGAGAGCTGTTTATTCATTAACGACAATAGCCATTCATCTTTTTTTGGTATTACCGCTAAAATTGCTGGATCAGTGTGTATTATCTTTTCGGAACTATGGTTTTCGGGACAATTATTGGAGCTATCCTATTGCGCACTAAGAAATCATGGCTTAAAGATTTAGGATGGGGTATTTGCTTTGGTTCAGCAGTCGCATTTGTAGCAGTTACATCATTTACAATTTGGCTGTACTACAATTTCCCGAAATAATCCAGAATCGAAGAAGTCTAAAAATCAATTTTCTGCCCTTCCTGTTCATACCAGGCATCAACATTAAGCTGCGGCAGGGTTGATGCCATTACCGCAAGTTGGTCGCATCTCTCGTTTTGGGGATGGCTGTTATGGCCCTTTATCCATTTAAAATCAACCTTATGCTTTCGGTAAATTTTTAAAAAGCGCATCCACAGGTCAGGGTTTTTCTTCCCGGCGAAACCTTTCTTTTCCCAACCAAAAACCCAGCCTTTGGTTACCGAGTCCACTACATATTTACTATCGCTCACCACAAGTACCGATGTGTTAGGTTTAGTCAGTTTCTCCAGCCCTACTATCACAGCCAGCAGTTCCATACGGTTATTGGTGGTAAGGCGGAAGCCTTCGTAAAACTCCTTACGGTAGCCGGTGCCCACAGCTTCCATTACAACGCCATAGCCGCCCGGGCCGGGGTTTCCCTTAGCTGCGCCGTCAGTATATATGTGGACTGTATGCATTTCGATTGTTAGATTATTAGATATTGTGCTATGATAGTCTTGTTGTTGAAAATTCTAAAAATCTAAAATTCTTTCTTCAACAAATCCTCAATAACAGCCGGGAAATATTTATGCTCAAGCTGCAGCACTTTAGCGGCAATATCCTGCGGAGTGGCGCAATCATCCAAAGCCACGCTTGCCTGGAAGATTATGTTGCCTTCATCATAATGCTCATTTACAAAATGTATGGTTATGCCGCTTTCAGTCTCTTTATTATTATGTACCGCCGTGTGCACATGCAACCCATACATGCCTTTGCCTCCGTAATTAGGCAATAGCGCCGGGTGTATGTTAATGATCTTATCGGGATATTGCTGTACTATATGCTCAGGGAATTTCCACAGGAAGCCCGCCAGCACTATAAGATCAGGTTTTATAGTATCTAATTTATGCAATACAATATCGCCATTCAGCTCCTCACGGTTAAATACTATAGTAGGCACACCATACTTTTCTGCCTTTTGAAGCACACCGGCGTTTGGATTATTTGTAAAAACACCCGAAACCCTGATATTTTCCCTGCCGCTAAAATGCTTCATGATAGCCTCGGCATTACTGCCCCCGCCCGATGCAAAAATCACTATTTTCTTCATGTGCCACTTGTTTTGCAATGATTGCCTGAAATATTATTTTACGTACAAAATAACGGCGAATTAAGCGTATTGTAAAATTAATTTTCTACTTTAGTACTCACATTTTTTGGCAGAAATGTTGTTTTAAAATAAAGTTTTTTATTTTTGCCATTCAATTTAAATTCTAAAATTAATAGATTATGTCAGACATTGCATCAAGAGTAAAAGCTATCATCGTTGATAAATTGGGTGTTGACGAGAACGAAGTGGTAACAGAGGCAAGCTTCACTAATGATTTAGGGGCTGATTCACTGGACACTGTTGAGCTTATCATGGAATTTGAAAAAGAGTTCGATATCCAGATACCGGACGATCAGGCAGAAAATATTTCTACTGTAGGCCAGGCTATCTCTTACATCGAGGAAGCAAAAAAATAATAAATAATACGGCATCCATGTATCGCTAATGTGCATGGATGTTATTATTTGTTGCCATTTAAGCTGTTCGCTTTTACAAAAAATGAAGTGTCTTTACGTAAGGCTTCATAAAAAATATCACTGATGCCCATGGTTTTCTTACAATTTGTACAAGAGACGCATGGGTATTTTTATAAACAGCAAACTTTAAAAGTTTACCTATGAAATTAAGAAGAGTTGTAGTAACAGGCTTAGGCGCACTTACCC